>JAFGDK010000086.1 GCA_016932165.1 Anaerolineales bacterium | reverse complement strand
GAGATAAAGATGATTGCCAGACCCTTTGCTTTCAACCTTGAGATCAAATCGCTGAGCAGCTGCACTTCTGTACTGGTCAGCGAAGCAGTCGGCTCATCCATAATGATGATCTTTGCGTCCAGTGAAACCGCCTTTGCGATCTCAACCAGTTGCAATTCCGCCACAGACAGTGAACTGGTCATTGCCGTTGGCGAAATGATCGAATCGACACCAATCTCTTTCAGTACCCCAAGGGCCATATTATTCAATTCGCGCTGATTTACGATACCGAATCGAGAAGGCTCTCTTCCCAAAAAGATATTTTGTGCCACTGTCCGCTCAGGCAGCAGGTTAAATTCCTGGTAGATGATGGCGATCCCTTGCTGCTGAGCTTCCTGGGGATGGGAGAACTCCGCCTTTACGCCCCCGAAGATCACCTCACCCTGATCCTGTTGATAAGCGCCAGCGATCACTTTCATCAGAGTCGATTTCCCCGCCCCATTCTCACCAACCACTGCATGCACTTCGCCGGGGTAGAAATCCACGGTCACATCATCCAGCGCCACCACGCCCGGGAACTTCTTGGTTATCTTCTTGACAATCAGCAGTGGTTCTTTTTCTGATAGGGATAGTGTTTCAATAATTTGTTCTGTCATCGTTCTAATACCCTCAATTTCCCTGGCCAACCCTGGCAGCCATTGATTTTAGAAATGCAGTCCCTTCCTGCACGATGGCATCCTGGCTGGGGGCGATTTTCCGCCAGATGCACACTGCCCGGGCAATCGATTTCACTTCCGGTGTGAAGGATTCGATCACCACGTTGCCATCGTAGCCGATCTCGGCCAAGGCCTCAAAAATCGGTTCCCAGGCCACCTGCCCGGTTCCAGGGACACCGCGGTCGTTCTCGCAGGCGTGCACATGAAACACACGGTCACCCCCCAAACGAATCGCGGCTGCAGAATCCTTCTCCTCCAGATGCATGTGGAAAGTATCAAGATGCAGGCCAATGTTGGGCTCATCCACATCAGCGATCAGCTTCATACCCTGCTCCACAATGTTGACCATATCGGTCTCAAAACGATTGAGCATCTCAAATGCTAATTTCACCCCTTTGGGCCGGGCGTACTGGCATAAGGCTTTCAGCTCCTTGACGGCCAGCGCCCACTCCTGCTCCCTTTCCTCCACGGTCTCAAGCCGGGGTTTGCCCACTGCTGAATACATCGGGCCGATCACGACCGGAGACCCCAAAAACTCGGCGGCATCGATCATCCAGATCATGTAATCCCGGGCCGCCTTGCTGATCTCTGGGTCAAAGCTGCTGATATTTCGATCCGGGCCAAAAGCGCCGCAAACAATCACGCCCATCTGATCTTCTTCCAAAGCTGCCTTGAACACTTCCAGGTCAATCAGGTCAGGGTCCTCAACCGCAACCTCAAAGAGATCCAATCCCATTTCCTTGTATTTTTTCACCAAACCAAGATGCTCATCGGTTGAGAACGGTGAGTGATAGATAAATGTATTTGCGCCAAATTTCATCTCTACATCCTTGTACCGGGCCCGGGTGGGGGTGGGATATGGTCAATCCCAGTCCCACCCCCATTGCAGTTTTCACTGCTGTCACCCTATCTTGGTCAATTACTTTGGAGAAGAATCAACCTTTTTTCCACTGGCTGCCGACTCCAGGCCAGCAGCCAGGATCTCAATCTCGCGTAAACCGTCGTAAAAATTAGGTTCGATCTTGGTACCTTTTTCAATTGCCCCCATAAAGTCCACCACGCCATGATGAAATTCATGCTCGTAGCCGATCATATGCCCGGGAGGCCACCAGTTGGCAATATAGTCATGCTGGCCGTCTTCCGTGGCCAGAATGGTTCGGAAGCCCTGGGCAAAGGCGGGGTCATCCCGCTGGAAGAGCTGGAGTTCATTCATCCGTTCCAGATTGAAGACGATACTGCCCTTGCTACCATAGATTTCAAAGTAGTTAAAATTTTTGCGTCCGGGAGCAAAGCGGGAGGCCTCAAACGAACCGAGAGCCCCATTCTCAAACTCTGCCAGCATAAAGGCGGCATCATCCACAGTGACCTTGCCCATCTCGGTGGCTTCGCCTGTCCCAGCGCTGAAGGTGGCAGCTCCAGCTCCCGGCAGTGGGCGTTCCTTAATGAAAGTGGCTGTCATGGCTGTAACTGCATTGATCTCACCCACCAGGTACCGGGCCAGGTCCACGCTGTGGGAGTTGAGATCATAATGCGGACCAGCCCCAGCGCGGTCAGCTCGCAGGTGCCAGGTCAGCGGGAAATCCGGATCCACAATCCAGTCCTGCAGGTAAGCGCCGCGCCAATGGAAAATTTGCCCGATAAAGCCCTCCTCAATCAGCTTTTTAGCCAGCCGGACTGCCGGGGCTCGCCTGTAGTTATGATTTAAATAATGTACAATGCCTGCTTTCTCAGCTTGATCGTACATTTCCTTGGCTTCTTCAACTGTCAGGGCAAATGGCTTCTCACAGAAAATATGCTTGCCAGCCTGGGCTGCTGCCACGGCAATATCGTGGTGCAGATAGGTAGGCACGGAGATATCAATAATATCTACCTCATCATTCTCAACCACCTTGCGCCAGTCTGTCTCAGTCTGCTGCCAGCCCCAACGTTCGGCAAAAGCTTTCAGGTCTGCCTCATTCTGGCCGCAAGCCACCTTCATTACTGGCTCAATCCCCAAATCAAAAAACTTGGGGGAATTCAGCCAAGCATTACTATGGGCTTTGCCCATGAATTTTGTCCCAATAATTGCCACATTTAATTTTTTCATTTCTTCCTCTTTTCACAATCACTTGACCAGTGCAAAGATATGCTCTAGCACCAGCCAAATCGCACCGTAGACACCCGCATCGTCACCTAATGGTGAATAATCGATCCGCAAAGACCGGGTGGAGAGCGCAGTTGCCCTGCGCAGAGTGTACTGCCGGATGGCAGAGAGGAACTGGTGGCCGATCTTGCTCACACCCCCGCCGATAAAGATCGCCTGGGGGTTGTAGAAGTTCACCAGCCCGGCCAGCACACCTCCGATCATCTTGCCGCTTTCATTGATAATCCGAATCGATGCCCGGTCACCCGCGGCCGCCAGCTCACCGACATCAATCGAACTGAGCGAGCCGCCATTTTCCTGCATCCGTTTGATCAGATGCTCACTCTCTCCGCTTTCAGCTGCCTGCATGGCCATCGCCGCAATCGCAGGACCGGCAGCCATATACTCCAGGCATCCTGTGTTCCCACAGTGGCAGACAGGCCCGTTGTAATCAATGCAGATATGACCAATATCGCCGGCACAGCCATCGCTGCCTCGGTAGATCTCGCCATGCATGATCACTCCACAGCCAATTCCGGTACCGATCTTCACATACATGAAATTGTCCATCCCGATACCGCCGCCAACTTTGGCCTCCCCGATTGCCATGATATTGACATCATTGTCAATGCAGGGGACAACTTTCGGAAATTGATTTTTAATGTACGATTTGATCGAGAAACCTTCCCAGATGGGCATCAGCGGCGGCTGGATTAACAGGCCTTCAGGATACTGCACCGGACCAGGAACGCCCATACCCAACCCGAGGAGATGTTCAGGTCTTGCCCCTTCGACCTTAAGCATCTTGATGATAGTTTGGTTAATCTTCTCTAGCAGCACCTCCGGAGGAACCCTGACATCAGCCTGATAGCTGTCCCTGGATAAAATCTCGCCACGAAAATCCGCCAGAGCAAGGTCTACTGAGGTAGCGCCAATATCAATGCCTGCCACATAGCCCAGTCCCGGATTGATATCCAGGATCAATGGACGTCTACCACCAACCGATCTACCATGTCCAATTTCTGCCAGAACACCTTCTTCCAGTAAATTCCCCGCTATTGCTGTCACACTCGCCTGTGATATTTCCAGAAGTTTAGCCAAAGATGTTCTGGACATAGCCCCATGTTTTCGAATACGCTCAACTGCTAGAAGTTCAATCTCTGACAAATTGGGCAGGGTCATCCAGGGGCTCTCCTTGTTCAGCTTTGGGGTAACAGCCACAAACCGCTTATTTTAGTTATTGAAGAAAGTAACGCTGATACTAATCAATATTCTTCAATTTGTCAATAAAGTTCGGCTTGTGACCGTACCCCAGCAATCAGCTGGCCTAGTAGACGCTGGCGGCAATCCGCTTGAGATTTGCGACGCTCTTGGCAACCGCTTCGAATTCCTGTCCGGCGTAATCTGGGTGTAGAGAGTCGGTTTCCACTGCCAGGAAGCCCTTGTATCCAGCATCATACAGGTACTGGGCAATCTTCTGGTTGTCCACCAACCCATCTCCCACCGGTGTGGAGGAGAAGAAGTACCACTCCCGGGCATCCACACCAGCTACCGGCTTGAGGTCTTTGATGTGGGTAGCCAGCACTTTGTCGGCCAGCTTGCGGGTGCCCTCTACCGGATCATCCAGCAGGCGCAGGAAGTTGCCCGTATCCAGGTTCAGACCAAGGTACGGCGAACCCACTCGTTCCAGCAGTTCCACACATTCATCCGCGGTGTAGTCGATGTGGTTCTCCACGGCCAGCTTGACACCGTACTCTTCAGCAACTTTGACAGCCTCTTTAAACCACCCCGCCAGAATGTCGATCTGCGGACCGTGCGGCTCAAAGCGGAACATCAGGCTGCTGGCAACCACCCGCATCACATCTGCACCGATCAGCTTGGCATTCTTGATCTGAGCGACCATGCTGTTGAATTCGTCCCGGTTCTTGCCAGCTTCCAGTCCATCCGGGTGGCCCCAGGCGTACACCCGGTCAAAACCGTAGTCATCCAACTGGGCTTTCAGGTCCTTAAACCAGGCCTCTTCCATCGAAGGGAAGAAGCACGATTCCAGCGAGACCCCGTCCACATCCAGATACTTTGCATAAGCCAGGAAGTCTTCCATGGTCATATTCTTATCTGGGGCTGTCTGGTGGGGATAGACCTCACCAAAATAGCGGTGGAAACAATAGCTGTCTATGCCTATTTTCATCTTTGCCATTCTTGTTACTCCTTTAGAATATTTGAACATAAAAAAACAGGCTGCCTGTCAAGACATACCTGCTTATTTCACTTGCTCAATCAATTTCTCAGCTAACTCTCCTGGACGGGTTACCCGGATGAGTTCGGTTTCAAAGCGAGAACGGTCTCCCCTATGGAGAGCGTGATAATACTCCAGCGGGGTGCCATCCAGCAGGTAGCTGACGCTGTCCAGCAGGATCAAAGGTGCCCCAGGGGTAATCCCCAGCAAATCGGCTTCGGTCTGGGTTGCGGCGATAGCCTCCAAAAAGCGCTTTCCACGCACAATCTGGATGTTATGCTTAGATTCCAGATATTCATACAAAGACCTGTTCTCAAGATCCACTTCAAGCAGCGAAGGACAGATCCAAAACGGCAGATATGTAGTAACCAATACGATTGGCTCCTCCTGCACAAAGCGCAGTCGGTCGATTTGAATCACAGGGTCTCCCTCATCGATCTCCAGATAGGCCGCTACCTTCTTGGATGCTGGAACCTTTTCCTGCTTTAAGACCTTTGACACTGGTGTGTGTCCCCTGGCCTGCATGTCCTGGTAAAACCCGGTCAGCTCCTGGAAAAGCCCTTCATGGATCTTGGGTTTAGCGACAAAAGTGCCTTTCCCCTTTGTGCGATAGATCATCCCTTTGTATTCAAGCTCCTGCAGGGCCTGACGGATGACCGTACGGCTGACATCAAACAACCGGCACAACTCTGCCTCACCAGGCAGCTGAAATCCAGGTTCCAGCTTATTGCCCTCAATATACTCCACCAGGGCATCGATCACCTGGTAATAAAGGGGCACAAAAGACTCGCGTTCGATTTCGGTATTGATTTGATCAAGGGACATGTAATGTTGTTATCCTGTAATTACAAATCGCGTCTAAAACTATCATATTAGGTTAACAATCGTTTGTCAAGTTATTAAGGTGCAATCAGAACGCTGTGCGTGCTCTAAGGTTTTACCTGCATCAGTAATCAATATCGGCAATCTACCCTCCTCCCAGTCTCCGATGATTCCACGATGGCATCCGCCACCACGCAGGCGTTGTAGCCATCCTCAAAGTCAGCGCCCTCTGGAGCCACCGGTTTATCATTCACAATGCAGTCCAGCAGGTGGGCAATCTCGTGAACAAAAGTGTGCTCCCATCCGATGATATGTCCGGGCGGCCACCAGTTGCTGATCCAGGGATGCACACCCTCAGTGACATTCACGGCCTGGAAGCCGCGGGTTTCAATTGGCTCACTTTCTGCCCAGTTGACCTCCAGCTCGTTCAAGCGTTCCAGGTTCCAGGCAATACTGCCTTTCTCCCCATTGACCTCAAACACATGGTAGTTCTTGCGGCCGCTGGCAAGGCGGGTACCTTCCAAAGTGCCAATCGCGCCGTTCTCAAACTCAATCACCGAGGCGAAGGCATCGTCCACATCCACCACCCCTACACCTGAACCATCCATCAGCTTTCGCTCTGGGATAAAAGTCTTCATCGCAGATTGCACGCTCCTGATGCGTGAACCCAGCAGGAACGCGCCCACATCAATAATGTGGGAGAAATCGCCAATCGCACCGCTGCCCGAGATCTCTTTGTTATGCCGCCATAGATAAGGGGTCTCAAAATGCGGCAGGATCCAGTCCTGCAGATACATCGCCCGGAAGTGGTAAATTTTCCCCAGTGCCCCGCTGGCAATCAGGTCACGTGCCAGGCGCACAGCGGGGACAAAGCGGTAATTGAAGGCCACCATTCCCTTTACATTGCTGGCTTTGACGGCATCCCACATACGCTTAGATTCTTCTGTGTTACGAGCCAGCGGCTTTTCGCACAGGATATGAATCCCTTCCCCAGCAGCCATCACGCAGGGTTCTTCATGCACATCATTCGGGCCGACATTGTCAAAGAGCTGAATGCGCTCATCGGAGAGCATCTTCTCCCAATCAGTGTAATAACCAGTGTAGCCGAAGCGAGATGCCATCTCAGAGACCGCATCTTCGTTCCGTCCGCAAACTGCAACCAGCTTCGGGATTACTGCTGGCGGGTACATCATGGTGGGCACTTTTAGTAGCGCATTGGTATGTGCCTTGCCCATGAAGGCATATCCCAGCATCCCTACCCCGATCTCCGGGGCCTGGAATTTTTCTGTTTCTGTAAAGAACTCGTTTGTCATCATTCCTCCTCTATCAGGGCCTAGCTAATATGACAGCCAAGACCTGCTCAATATTTTGCAGATCAGGTAGCATATAATCTGGTAAAGCCGCCGCCAAATCCGATGAGGTTGCCATCCCTGTTGAGACAGCCACGCTCACCGCACCAAATGCCTGTGCGCTTTGCACATCCCTGGCGGTGTCGCCAATCACAAAAGTATGTGACGCTGCGATTCCCTCACCGGCCAGCGCTTCAGCCCTGGCGTGTGCCCGCAAGACCAGATCAGGCCGGTGGGTGGTCTCATTACCATATGCGCCAACCTTGAACATCTCTAGATCAAAACCAGCCGTTCGCAATTTGAATCCTGCCGTCCGCTGGTGGTTCCCGGTGGTCAAACCGAGGATCACATCCTCTTGCTGGCTCAATGCCGCTACCAGTGGTTTTGCCCCGGGCAGGCTCCCGATCTGGTGCTCATTCTGGTCCAGCCGGGAGGTGAATTCTTCAAAGAAATCTGCATAGAGCAACTCCCGTTTGTGTTGATATTCTTCCCGGCTGAAACCTGCATCCAGCAAGGTATCTTCAAAGATCGCCTCGATCGTCCGTCCGGTTGGGTAAAACTGATCCACCCGTCCGGCTGTGCCGAAAACCCGCTTCAGAGATGCCTCAGCTGAACTTTGACCAATGCCGCCTGTCAGCAGCAATGTGCCATCAATGTCGAACAGAACCAGACGCATAATTTGCTAAGCCCAGAACATCTCTCCAGCTTCTTCGAAGATCACCGCTTCCTTTAGCAAGCTGACAGCTTTGCCCAGGCCTTCATCCGGAGACATCATCGCATCTTCGTGCTCGATGGAGATCACATAGTCGTAGCCGATCATCCGCAGGGCGCTGATCAGATCCTTCCAATCCTTCAACCCGTGGCCGTAGCCGATAGAGCGGAAGGTCCACGAGCGCTGGGGGATATCCCCGTAGTGTTTGTGATCGTTGCAGCCGTTCACCTGGGTATTGAAGGGATCCACATACACATCCTTGCCATGCACGTGGAAGATAGCATCGCCCAGCTTGCGGATCGCCGCCACCGGGTCCACCCCGTTCCACCACAGGTGGCTTGGATCAAAGTTGCAGCCCAACCGTTGGCCAACGGCATCCCGCAAGCGCAATAAAGTATCCACGTTGTAGACTAGAATTCCTGGGTGCATCTCAAAACCGAGGGTCAGGTCATTCTCTTCCAGCAGCGGGTGGATCGTCTTCCAGTATGGTATGGCAACTTCGTTCCACTGGTAATCCAGAATTTCAACGAAGTGCGGCGGCCAGGCGCAGGTCACCCAGTTAGGCATCGTATCAGAGGCAGCGCCTGCCGGCAGGCCAGAGAAGCCGTTGATCGTAGGCACACCCAACAGGACAGCCAGCTTGATCGCTTTTTTGATCACCGCATCTGCCTCACTGGCAATCTCTTTATTCGGATGGATTGGGTTGTTGTGAATGCTCAACGCACTGAGGGTCAGGCCGCGCTCCGTGATCTTGCCCAGCCACTCATCCCGAGCTGTTTTGCTTTCCAGCAGATCATCCACCGGGCAGTGCGGCTGACCGGGATACCCCCCAGCCCCGATCTCAACCGCAGTGATGCCAAAGCTTTTCGCTTTGTCCAACGCCTCTTCAAATGAGAGGTTGCCCCACAAGGCTGTAAACACTCCAATTTGCATATTTCTCTCCTTTTTGATCTAAGATCCCAAAGATTTAGGGGTTTGCTGCGCAAACTCCGGGTGGGTGAGTCTTCTAACGAAACAGGGCGTCCTGTTCGCGTCTGAGTTTCACCACTGTGCTTGCCTCATCTAAAATGACATCCTCCCAGGTGATGATCTCGCCTTTCTTCACTGGCCTGACCATCTTCGCACCAGGGCTGATCCCTGAGGAAAGCGCGTTATGCTCCCTGGCTTTTTCGGCCAGGTCCATCACGCCGTAGCAGGTGTAGCCGCCAAAGCGTTCCAGCACATCGCCGGGTGCGAGATCTTTTTTCGCCACCGTCATGATGTCCGCTACCGGCTCATCCTGCGGTTCCAGCCAGATGCGTTTGTTGAAATATGCCTCAGCAATCGAGATCGGTGCTTCCAGGAACCACAGATGGTATGGTCGGAAGAAGGTAAAATACTGCCCCTTGCCGACTTTGAGATACTGCAGATCGTCCCGGATTCGACTGTCATTGACTCGCACAGTGACAAATACCCCGCCCGACATGGAAGGCCCCTGCACAAAGTCCACTGCGCCGGGGAATTTGGTGATCCCGCCGTCTTCCTCCAGGGCAAACACCTCTGAGACGTTATCCAGTGTGGCCACCGGGCCGACCATCCCGCGCTGCAACGGACGGCAGCCGGTGGCATTGGCGGCACAGGTCATCTCAAACATTGTTTTGGTCCCATCTACGTAGGAGGCGACCTGAACCGGGTCCTTATCCGACTTTCTGGCCGAATCAGCCACCATCTCAGGCGTGGCATCCGTATTCAGGGCGTTATTTTTACCCTTGCCAATCACGATGACCTCATACCCTAACGTCTTGACGAAGTCATATAACTCGATCAGGCAGCCCGGCTCATCACCAGAGGAAACCGTATAAAGCACACCAGCTTCACCAGCTTTCTTCTTTAAAATATGCCCCACGGTGACATCGGTTTCAATATTGATCAGGACCACATCTTTGCCGTACCGAATGCAGGCATCCGCCACGTCAGCGCCAATTGCCGGCGACCAGGTCGAATCGGTGACGATATCTACCGCTTCCACCTTGGCCAGCAGTCGGGGGTCAGCGGTGACTGCGCGTTTGCCTGAGCGAATCACATCCTCGGCCTCGCTGGCTGACTCAACCTCCACAATTTGATCGCGGGTCAAACCAGTGGCCATGAATGCCTGGATGCCTTCTTCAACATCAGCGTTTGCCAACAGAGAAATCTCCATCCCGGCCACATGGCTGACTGCCGCCACCAACCCGCTGCCCATCCACTCGATGGCACTCGCTCCCAGCCGGATTGGGTTGCCTGCTTGCTGTCTTGCCAGCAGGGTTTTATGGATCATTTTCAAGCCCCCTTTGCCGCATAGGCTTCTCTGGCTGCGGTACAGATATCATCGGCGGTCAGGTTATACTTCTTCACCAGGTCAGCCGGGGCACCAGATTCCACATACACATCCCGCAGACCGACAAAGCGCATCGGCACCGGAGCAGATTCAGCCACCACGCGGGCCACATTGCTGCCCACGCCGCCGTGGAGCAGGTGTTCCTCGGCAACCACTACTGCGCCAGTCTCTTTGGCAGCAGCTACGATTGACTCTTTATCCATCGGGCGGATGGTATGCAGGTCAACCACCCGGGCTTCGATGCCTTCTTCTGCCAGCATGGCAGCCGCATCTAACCCGGCAGCGACCATCATCCCGCAGCCGATGATCGTCAGATCAGCGCCTTCTCGCACAATATTGGCCTTCCCCACTTCCCACGGGGTGTCTTCCAGGGGGTAAATATAAGGCATCGGCACCCGGCTGGAACGGATAAACACCGGCCCTTTGATCGAGGGTGCTGCCTTGACGGCAGCATGCATGCTGGCCGGGTCACAGGGCACAATGATCGTGAACGTCGGCAAACCGCCGATTAAGGCCAGGTCTTCAATCCCCATCTGGGTGGGGCCGTCCTTGCCCAGGGTGATCCCGCCGTGGCTGCCGATCACAGTGGCATCAATCTCCGACATGGCCACCGCCAGCCGGATCTGGTCATAAGCATTGCACAGCAAGAAGGATGAAAAACTGGTGATAAAGGGATACAGCCCCGCTCCAGCCAGACCAGCCCCGACCCCCACCAGGTTGCTCTCGGCAATTCCAAGATTGAAGAAGCGGTCTGGAAACTCATAGCGGACATATTCAGCCATGGTGGAATTGCCTAGGTCACCGTCCAGCACCACCACCCTTTCGTTCGCTCTGGCAACCTCCAGCAGCGCATCGCCAAAAATGTTGCGGAGGGGTTTGTTACATTGTGTCAGGCCTGCTTTCTTACCGAGTTCCATTGATTTCCTCCCGAGCCAGCGCCGCTTGTTCAGCATTGAGCGCCCTGCCGTGGTAGGTAAAATCCGCCTCCACAAAGCTGACGCCCTTGCCTTTGATCGTATGCGCAATGATGATCTGCGGCTTTGCTGTGGCTTCAAGCTGTTGGGCAAGGGTGAGGGCAGCGATCACCTCTTTGATCTCATGGCCATTGACCTCCTGCACATTCCAGCCGAAGCTCTTCCATTTATCCACCAGCGGTTCCAGGGCGATTTCCCTGCTGATCGGGCCGGTCTCCTGGTATTTGTTGTAGTCCAGCATGGCAACCAGGTTGCCAGCTTTGTAATGGGAAGCTGCCATGGCCGCCTCCCAGATCTGACCAGCTTCACATTCGCCGTCTCCAAGGAGGACGAATACACTGAATTTTTGTCCGGTCAGGCGGCCTCCAAGGACATGGCCTAACCCAAGCGACAATCCCTGCCCCAAAGAGCCGGTGGTCGCCTCCACACCGGGCATCATCCCCTGAATGGGATGACCCTGCACCGGACTGCCGACCTCTCGGAGTGTCCAGAGTTCTTCGCGCGGAAAGTATCCCGCCTTGGCAAGCGCCGCATACAGCAATGGAGCCGCGTGCCCCTTGCTCATGATGAAGCGGTCTCGTGCCGGCCACCAGGGCTCATTCGCACGGTAGCGCAGGATGCCGCCGAAGTACAGGGCCGTTACCAACTCCACTGCAGACCACGAACTGGACGGATGCCCCGATCCAGCTTTGGTGGTCATCTCAAGAATGTCCAGGCGCAGCTGCCGGGCGGTCTCAAGAAGTTGATCCGCCTCTAACAATACGCTATCTTTCATAATCATTCCTTTCATCCAAAAATTGATTGACTTCGTTTAAGTATGGCAGCGCAGTGATCACTCCTCGCTTTAGAGAAGTGAGGGCCCCAACCGCGTTGGCGAAGGTGAGAATTTCACTCAATCTGGTCTCAGATAGTTCCGCTCGCCAGTCAGGCATCTCCACCAGTTGAGATAACATGCCAGCGGTGAAAGCATCTCCACAACCTACTGCATCAATCGTATCCACCTTGAACCCTGGCACATAGCCCCCACCACCGGCAAAGCGGAAATAGCTCCCCTGGCTGCCAAATGTCACCACCACAAGGGTTGGCCCTCGCCCCAGAATCTGGCCGGTAGCATCTGCCAATCCATCCCGGTCTGCCAATGAGACTGATGCCACACCACACAGCAGGGCAACCTCCTCCTCATTGACCTTGAGCACATCCACCAGTGGAAGCATCTTCTCCGCTTCGATAAGGGCTTCATCCGGGTTCTTCCACAGAGCCGGGCGGTAATTGAGATCATAGGAGATCAGCGCGCCAGCTTCTTTCGCCAGTTTGACCGCTTCTAAGGTGGCCGTCCGGGCAGGTTCATCCGTCAAGCTCAGCGAGCCAAAGTGGAAGACTTTGGTTTCTGCCAATAAACTGGAATCAAGCTCATCCGCTTCCAACCGGTGATCTGCGCCCGGATTGCGGTAGAAAACAAATTCAGCGCTGTTCTCATCCGGCATGGCGATGATCGCCATCGTGGTGCGCGCCTCCGGGTCAAAGTGCAGGCCGCGGGTATCCACCCCTTCCTTATCCAATACTTCTTTTAAATAGGTGCCAAACAAATCCTCCCCTACCTTACCAATGAAAGCACTTTTCCGCCCCAAACGCCGGGCAGCCACTGCCACGTTAGCAGGGGCTCCTCCCGGTTTTGGTGTGAACGCTTCCACCTCACCCATCGCCTGCCCAACCTTCATCGGGAACATATCAATCAATAATTCACCAAGAGTGACAATTTCCATCACGCCTCTTAATCCCGCAGTTCGGTATAGAAGGTATAGCGGTCTCCGCGCAAGTTGATCTCCAGATACTCGATCGGAATATCCTGGTCGGAATAAGAGACTCGCTCAATATGCAGCAAGGGGGAATTTGGTTCAATATCCAGCAGCTCGGCAAGCTGTTCAGAAGCCGGTACCGCTCTGATGCGCTGTCGGGCGTAGACCAAGTTGATGTTGAACTGGTCACGCAGCATCTGACGAAGCGAGTTGTTGGCATAATCTTGATCAAGGATACCCAGGCAGTTCTGGTGCACAAGATAGGAGTATTCCACACTCATTGGTTCACCATCTGCAAGACGCAGGCGCACAATACTCGCCAGCTCCTCACCAGGTGTCACCTGTAATTCTTCTGCCAGATCCTCACTGGCCGGAATGATCTCGCGTGCCATCACTTTGGTACCCGGCTCCAGGCCGCGCTGCTGCATATCCTCCCAAAAACTCACAATTCGGCTGAGGTTTTGTTCAATCGTGGGCCGTGAGACAAAGGTGCCTTGCCCCCTTCGTCGAAAAACCCAACCCTGATTGACCAGCATATCAAAGGCCTGCCGAACAGTGGCCCGGCTGAGATCATACTGATCAACAAGCTCTGCCTCGGAAGGGAGAAGATCATCAGGCTGCCAGGTACCGTCCTTGATCCGGTTCAGCAATATTTCGTAGAGCTGGTAATACAGAGGGATTTTGCTGTTTCTGCTGATCAGTTCCATATCACCTCGATTGGGTAGTGATCCAGCATTAAAACAATAATTGTTATAATGTACGAACATTCTAACATAGCAATCTTTCCCAAGTCAAGCTATTCGGTTAGAT
>JAFGDK010000085.1 GCA_016932165.1 Anaerolineales bacterium | reverse complement strand
TCGGGGCGTGGCGCAGCCCGGCTAGCGCGCACCGTTCGGGTCGGTGAGGTCGGAGGTTCAAATCCTCTCGCCCCGACAGTTTTAAGGCTCAAAGTGCGGAATTTTTCCTCATTTTGGGCCTTATTTTTTGCTTTCTAACCACTCAATAAACTCATTAAATAACGCTTCCCGATTGTCAGATTTGACATTTTTTTCAGCAGTAATGACCGCTTTAATATCATCCCGACTAAGCCGACCGTAAAGACTATCCGTAATTTGCATGTTCTCATGCATCATGTTTTGAGAATATGCTTTGAATTCCTCAATGTTTTTAGCTTGCTTCACAGCGTAAACCCCATGGCCATTTCTGATTTTATGCGGAGATCGGTAAGGGATCTTTGCCAATTTGCACAACCGTTTAAGACTTCTAGAAAATCCGATCCGCCTAGTTTCAGAATTTCCAGATTGTTGGTCCAGAATAAAATCCATTCCATCGGTAGTTAGATTTGGATACCAAAAATCATCCTGGCTGAGTCTGCACCAGGGTTCGTTTCCCCGGCCAGTCAAATCCTGGGACAGGACAATTGGCTATGCAAGTGCTGGTGCAGGCTGATGTTCCCATCTGGTATTGGCGGCTGGCCGCTAGACTAAAACAAACCGGATTTATAAACGTTTTTTCCCCTTACTCACTTGTGGCGTTGTCAGCATTGCTTCCTCTGAACAGCCGGTTGATATTGCTGGACAATAATCTCAATGGGCGAATGATGAAATACACGAAATAAAAAGCGGGGGGCAGGCTGACGACCCGGATATCAAAGTAGTTGGGGGTAAAGAAGAATCTCAGCACCTGCCTGACCCGCCGGAAAAGGCTCCGCTTCACTTTAAACCGGGTGCGCACATCCAGAAGGGGATGGTCTTTTTTGGCTTGCAGTTCGAACCGCTCTGGTTTCAGGTTGATGCGGGTGAGCAGATAAATGGCTTCTGGATTTGTGAGGAGTTCTTCATTAATTGCTGGCGGGATTGCGGTTCCCAGGGTTCGCTTGGCAAGCAGCAGGCTGACGATCAGCACGTTGATCCCCCCGAAACTCTCCACATGCCGTACGATCCAGTCCCAATCCAGCGCGACCTGTTGCACGATGGTTGAAAATTCCCACAGCCAGAACAAATGGTCCCAGCTGTGTTTGTAGCCGTGCAGGCAGAGGATCAGCAGCAGCGGCTCGGGGCGGAAGAAATGTACCGGTAGCGCATTGACCGTTTTCATTTCCACCCAGCTCCACAGAAGGCGCAAGTCCTTCTTGCTCATGATGTCTGTATGGGTAAATCCCCAGTGGATTTCGACGGCGAGTTGGTTGTGTGCGTTTACCAGCAAGTGGTGCTTCTCGGAAGAGATCTGCACCAGGGCAAGCTGCTGATCTTTGGTGAGGGATTTGGCGAGGGAATATCCCCTTTGCTCAAGCAGATCGATGGCGCTTAGTACGTCTGTGGGCTTCACCAGGATGTCAATGTCCCCTGCCTGGCGGGTGGAATAGTCATCATAAAGGATTTTGGAGAGGATCACGCCCTTGAATGGAACCGCCTGGATCGCATTCTGGTTGAATGTTTGGATCAGGGATAACTTTTCTGCCAGCAGGGCAATGTTCATGCGGGTGTTATCAAAATTATAGGCTTTGAGTCTGTGCTGGAAATCTTCTGGAACGGCAGCCCTCTCAATCTCCTTGAGGGCCAGATAGAGCAGGGGGAGCATGCGGTGAAATTCTGCGAGATGGAATAAGTAGTCCCAGTTGATCTGATGCTCAAGGATGAGCTGGCGGCAGGCATCCGGCCGATCTGCTGATCTGGCGATGGTGAGGAGCAGTTCAAATTCTGGGTTGGCTGATCCTGGTTTCATTTCCGGTACCCTTTTGTTGGCTTACGCGCTCATCCTGATTGTAGCGGAGAAAACTCACGGGCGCCGGGTAACAAGGCGAGTGTTGGGGTGAACCCTGTTGATGCCTGGGGAGTTTCGCTGATCACTTCCCCCTGAAGTTCCACCCAGGCATGGCCTTCCTGTCCCTTGAACCCGATGACCAGGGAGGGTTTTTCGCCGGCGATTGTGAGAAACCGGTAGTAGAGAAGGGATTGGGCCAGGCAATCCCCGCGCTGAGGGATAACTTTTAATTTCTTCAGCCAGTAGAGATAGCGCAGGAGATGCTCCGTTGGGATCGCAATTCTTTTTTTAGATCGTAATGCTCCCGGCAGGATTGTTTTTACGGATAGAAATGTTAAGCCGGCACGCAAAGCAAAACCCCAAAAAAACATGGATAAGAATACACCCAATTTTTGGGGTGTATTCAAGTATTGTCGGATCAATGGTCGAATCTTATTCAACGATTGCTTCGATCGCATTGTATATATCTTCTAACAAATTAAAATCGGTTGGGATGGATAATTGGAAAAAATTAACGTCACTTAGTAACCCCAAATAATTATTCAATAATTTTTGGTTATTTTCTTGAAGCTGCGTTGTGATGGAAAAAGCATGGCTTAATAGCAATTTGTATGAATCTGCTTTGGATAATGGTCTGATCTCATATTGATCTCTGGAATGTGGTGCCTGGTCTTTTTTAGGATTGATGAAGAAAATTGTTTTGATGGTCATCGGTGTTTCAAGCCAGGTACACGGATCGTAGCCAAAAGGTTCTTCTCCAAAATAATCAGCTGTTGGGGGACGCAGTTTGATCCTGTCGGGAATAAAGATGAGTTTGGGTTCTCCATTTGCTGCGTTGAAAGCAATCCGGTCGTCTGCAATTTGAGTCCAATTATCCCGCTTTGCCAATCCAAAGGCAAGCGTGGACTTTCCTGCGCCAGAGTCTCCACAGAATGCAAGGATCGTGTTGTTCGTGTGGTTCACAACTGCACTGGCATGAATGACTTGGATCCCACAGAGTTGGTACGCAAAAGGAAACCAGACGAAAGTTAGAAAAGAACCAAATTCTGTTTGATCGATATTCTCTATTGGGTAAGTGGAAATTTGATTTGAAGCGCAATCGATACTGATCGCCCCAATATCAGGGCAAGATAACCAATATTGATTTCCTGATCTTCTAAGCTGTGTAACAATCCGGACTGAGGTGGGTTGCCATGCTTCAATCACTGGAAGGGTTGAGAGTATGGATTGAATCTCTTTCCAATACCCCATCCTTGAGATTTCAAACACTATGGCCCTGTTCCTTTTCTCCTTTCAGGTCCATATGTTTGGTCGTATAAAGTAGCCCCCTGGTTGTTTTGAACGATTTCTCGCAAATTACCAAGAACAGTAAGGAAAGGTTTTTCCCAGGTTTTTTTCACAGAATTGTTTGGGCTCAACTTTTCTACCGAAGTTGTAAAATGTTTTATTGATTTCTCTTTCATGCGTCCCTCCTAATCCAACGGACGATAGGCTCGGAGCCAGGCTTCAATGGCTAGAATTCGCCAAGTTTGATCATAACCTTCGTGCTTAATATTAAAATAACTCTCCATAAATTTGTTTAGCAGGTTTCTATCTATTATACCTATTTTTTCAAGTTCATGCACTCCGCCAAACGCCAACCAGGCCAGTTTGCCCTCTTCTCGCAGGAGATTGTGAGGGAGTGGATAGTATGTTTTCTTGTACGGTAGGCTAACTGAAGGCAGATTCGTTTGCAAAAATTCCCGAAGAGGGGATTTTACCAATCCATTTTTAATGAATTCTACCGGATTAATCCGCAGAGCCAGATCCATCAGATCAAGATCGAAGAATGGGTAAAAACTTGAGAAGCCGGTATCCCTGAAAAAAAAGTACCTGGTTTCGATTGTATCCATGATCCTTGGGGATGACAGAATATTTCGTTTATATTGCCCAAGCCGGCTGCCAATATCTCCTATGGTTGCAGGTGAGGTTGCTTCACGCCGATCATTGATGGAATCCCATAATTTGTGATCGGCATCATTCACCCATGCGGGGTAAATCGGATTTTTATTCGGGCGCAAGAAATTTCTGGCTGCAGGATAGAACCTGCCGAGTAATTTACCCGCAACGGAACTGAGAGCAGGGCGCATAGAATAACGCCAGTAGATGTAGCGTGCTGAACGCCATGCTGAACCTGGTTCATAAGTTGAGTAGGCATACAGATATTGAGCAAGTTTGATCAGCCTGAAGGAAAAAAACAAGTCAGTCGCCCAAGAAAAATCGATATAAAAGAGTTCATCACCGCCTGTTCCCCACATTGCTTTACTTAAGTTGCCATCACCAGCATTCTTCATATGTCTCGAGGTATATGATTGATTGAAGTTGTAATTTGGGCTGGGACCTACTCCGATCATATCCAGAGACTCTAACAAGATCGATTTGTTTCCTTGTTGATCATCATAATGCCAGATTGTGATGGGTATGTTCAATGCATGGGCTACTGCTGCCTGGACTTCTCCCTCGTCAGCCCCTGTGTTGGGAAACGCGCCAGAAATTGCATGGATTGGCTGCCGGTTGCTGTATTGGTTAATCTTGTTTGCCATAACGGCAATGCTGACAGAGTCTAGACCGCCGCTCATTAATAGGCTGTCTGCCCCGGCGGATATGCATCTTTGTACCGCTTGCTCAAAAAGATCGATCCAGCAAGCTGCCGCTTTCTTTTCCACCCATTGGAATCCCGGCGGAATTGGATCCCAATAACGGGCAGAAACAAGCTGTTGGCAAGAAATTTTCAAATCATGAGCAGGAGGAAGCCGCTGGAGCTGTTGAAAACAAGTTTCGGTCCTTTGCGCGTTGGGATATCGATCCAAAAGATACTCGGCAATCACCACCCGGTTGAACGAGTGATCCACGCCGGGCTGTTTGAGCAATGCCTGGATGGATGAAGAGATGATGATCCGCTTTTGGTTCCAGAAATAGTAGAAGGGAATCTGCCCCATATGATCACGCCCGGCAATCAGACAGCGTTCTGCCGCATCCCAGATGACCAGCGAATATGCCCCGCGCAGTTTTAGAAACAGGTCTTGCCTGAAAATTTTGTAATACTCTATCACCCGTTCTGCATCGGTGGCAGATTGGGAGGCTTTAAAATTGTGCCTGTCGAAAAGAAATCCTTCGATTAAAACAAAACTATTGCCATTCTCCGGGAAGGCGGCAAAGGAGATCGTTTCGTCGTCCTGGTTATATTCAATCGCCGGTGCCTGCTGGTCCAATTCCCAGGAAAACAGCCAGGTGGGTTTCATTTGGGGCCTCAAGCTTAGGGGGTCTTTACTTCTTCGATCAATCCCGCCTTCAATAATTGATCCAGCAGTTCAACTACGTCTTGCTCAAATTCCTGGCCCGCAACATCGAACCGCTTTGCCAGCACTGTCAGGATTTCTGCCAGCGGCACTTTGGCCTCGACCAGTTTGAGAATTTCCATCCCTGGCAGGTTCAGCTTAAAGATTTCTTCGGAGTTTAAACTGACGATGATCGCTTCGTCATCCAATGGTTGAAAGACGGCATCAGGTTTGAGTTGATAAATCTTCTCGGAGGTGGTCATCTAATTCCTCTCCAAACCGGGTGCTGGTTTTTACAGTTTTGATGTGATGATCCAGGATTTGCCCGCGGCTGAATCGGGATTTGCTTATCAAGAGGCAGCGGGATAATTCATCCCGCTGCCGTATGATCCGCTGATTCTTAGAACCGTTTAGTCGAAGATGTCCTGCAGCAGATCGGTGATCGCACCTTCGACTGGCAGAAGCACTGCGCTGTCCGTTTGCGGGGTCACCATTGTCCGGTCTACATCCACATAGTTGACTGCGCCTTCAGTCAGGTCATCGGCCAGGCAGGTGAGGTCAGTGAGTTCAAGCATGCTCAGGTCTGTGGTGATGGTATCCGCCAGTTCAGAGATCAGTTCTGGGAGGCTGACAATAATCGCCGGGTTGGTCACTTTGTCGAAAACGGCTTCCAAAATGGCTTCCTGGCGGTTGAAGCGGTCCCATTCAGTATCCACCAGCAGGGTGGAAGCATATTCGAGGGTCTGCTCCCCATCCAGGCGCAGCTGACCGGCTGGATAGACATAATGGATGGATGAAAATTCTTCCGGCACTTCAACCACCACCCCGCCGATGGCGTCGATGATATCGTCGAACTGGCCGATCTGCACGGTGATGTAGTGGTCGGGGATGAAACCGAAGTTGTCATACAATGTCTGGGCCAGCATGTTGGTGGCGTAGATGACCTCGTCCTCTCCCTCTGGGACGTTCTCTTTGGCGTGGTAATAGGTCAGCCCAAGCCTTTCAGAATCGATCCCCAAGCCTGCCAGGGCCGGGGTTTCCACCCATATGTCTCTTGGCAGGGCGACAACCGTGGCCTCCGAGGTTGAGAAATCCAGTTGCACCAGGCGGATTGCATCAGCCCCTTTGGGCTCATCGGTATAAGGCGCATCCACACCCAGCACCAGAAAGCTGAGGGTGCCAGTCTGGATGCACGCCGAGGGGATTTCCTCCGGTTCGGGGATCATGGTGGGTTGTTCTTCTGTGGGGGAGACGGGGATGGGCGTGGCTTCCGTGACCCACAGAGACTTTCCCAGGGGAATGAGGAAGAAATAGCTCACAAGGATACATGCAATCAGGGCTGCGATGAACAGCAGAATCAGCAGCAACACCTTGCGATTGGAGCGTTTCTTTTCCTCCTTGGGTTCGGGTCTTTCCATTTTGGGAATGTTGTTGGTTTCTTGTGTAGATTCCATAATTTACTCCTCACAGGCTAGGGAAGGTTTTCTTTTCCTGGGAATTCTGAGTTTTCATCAACCGGTTTACTATTTCATTAAAGCCCTTTTTTACTAAATTTACAACCTCTTTGGAGATTTCTTCAAACTCTTCATCGGGTAAGGAGACCGGGTCCGGAATATCATAGAACGGGCCAGACAGTTCGGAAAGCCCCATAATCTTACCGTTCAGATTCGGGTAGTTGGATCGCAAGGCTTCCTGGTGCCCTTTTTCCATCACGACGATCAGATCATGCTGGTTGAGTAGTTTTCCATTTACTCTCTGTGTGGTGTGATTGCGGATGTTAAGCCCTTCTTTTTCAGCCCAGGCGAGAGCTCTCTTATCTCCTGGAAAACCGTTCTCAATCCAGGTGCCGGCACTTTCAATTTGCCAGCCTGTCAGGCCGTACTCCTCCATCATTGCCTTGAATTTTGCTTCGGCAAGCGGCGAGCGGCATTGATTTCCCGTACAGACAAAAAGTACTCCAGACATGTGAAAACAGCCCCCTTCCTAATTTTGGGTTTGGTGATAATAGCTCTTGGTGTAATAGTATTGGTAGTATTGTGAGCTTCGTTTGCCAATTTGGTTGATCACAATCCCCAGGATGCGCGCCTCAGCCCGGGTGAGCTGCTCCATGGCTGCTTTGAGGGCATCCTTCTTGGTTTTCCCGGGATTGATCACTAGGATCACGCCGTCCACTTTCCTCGACAGGACAATCGGGTCTGTCACCACCACAGGCGGCGAGTCCACGATGACGATATCTGCTCGCTGCGATACGCCGCTCAAAATCTTGTCCATCAGCATGCTTCCCAACAGTTCGGCGGGATTGGGTGGCGGAGGGCCGCTGGTGATAACATGCAGATTGTCGGCCAGCTTTTCAGCGGCATCGACCAGATTAACCTGCCCGCGGAAGATTCCGCTGAGTCCCAGCCGGTTGGTCAGCCCAAAAAACTTATGGATCCTGGGGCGGCGTAAATCTGCATCCACCACGATTACTTTTTTCCCGCCCTGCATCATCACTGTGGCCAGGTTGGCGGCTACCGTGCTTTTGCCCTCCCTGGGGCCGGGGCTGGTGATCAAAATCGTATTGATAGGATCAACCACACCGGCAAACTCAATATTGGTTCTCAATGAACGGAAAGCTTCTGAGATTGGGGATCGTGGATTCTGGAGTACATAAACGCCTCCGTTGTCCTTTCTGTCGCGAGGGAGCGGCAGCCTGGCGATGTATCCCAGCGGAGAGAGGTCAAACAGCTTGGCGATTTCTTCCGGCGACCGCACCGTATCATCCAGATACTCGATCAGGAAGATGATCCCGCCGGCCAGCATCATCCCAACCACAATGCCCAGAAGAGTATTGGTAAGGATATTTGGACGCACCGGGGCAGTCGCGGGCTTGGCGGTTTCGGCAATTTGGATGGTTGAAACAGATTGCGCTTCTTCTAAACGAAGATACTCATAGTTGTTGAGCAGGTTCCTGTAAGTGTCATTGGCTTGTGTCAGGTTTAGATTGAGCAATTCCCTTTCCACTTTGTTTTCTTCTGTGTCGGGAAGCTCGGCGAGCTTGATCAGGGTTTGATCAATTGCCGCGCGCTGTTCGGCCAGATTGGCTTCCAGATTCTGCTTGGATTCAGCGTAACGAGCTGTCTGGGCTTGATATTGCTGCTCTCCGAAGACGAGTGCTAAGGTATTGGCAAATTCGGCTGCCCTGTTTGGGTCCGGGTTTTCGACTGTTATCGTGATGATTTGGGTGTCGATTACCTGTTCGACCGATATTTGGTTTTCGGATATGCTGTAACCAACGCGTTGCGAGGTTTCTTCCAGCACTTGATCGGCGACCATCAGTTCCACATAGGTCTGCAGCACCAGATAACCGTTGTAATAGCCTAATTCTGAGAGCTGGTTATATTGGGGCAGGGTTACGAACACTTCCGTGGTTGCCGAGTATATCGGCTGCTGGTAAATTGAGAAGTAATAGGTAGAAACTCCTCCTACAATCCCGCCAAGGAGTATCAGCCATAACCAGCGAGTTACAATTCGAATCAGTTCACGCAAGTCCATTTTTCACCAAAATATTACTGGATAACCAGATGATAATAGATGCAACCCAACTAATCGGATATTCCTAACCACCCAGATTGTATCTGATGTTTACAGAATATAGCCAAACCTTGGATTTAGTTAAGTGTACTGTGGATGGTAGATGCAAGATTTGTGCTGTTATTATTATAAACGCTTTGGTACCGCTTGTCAGAGCAGTTTCCTGTTTCGGCGGATGGCTTTGCCTTTCATCTGTACTGCGTGCGGGGGAGGTGATCCAGAATCCAGGGTGCGAAACCCGGGTGATAACTAAAGCAACATTAGTTCAGACGAACAGGAAAAGGCTGGGCGCCTTTTAAAGACGTTTCCCGTTTGGGGTCAATCCAGACTGGGCTGGGCATTATGGATTAGATCTGAGCGAGGAGATTATCGGGCTGTTTTCAAGCATAAACAATGGATATAATATTTTTATATGGGCGAGTCAAAACCCTCCCACCTATTCTCGTTTGCCCGCCGCACCAGTTTGTTTCTCCTCTCCATTGCCACCCTGATCTTTGAGATCAACCTTTCGCGGATTTTTTCGGTTACACAGTTTTACCATTTTGCTTTTATGATCGTCAGCCTGGCGCTGCTGGGATTTGGGGCTTCCGGTACCTTGCTCGCCATCTTTCCCCGGGCAGGGCGAAGGAAGCCTGCCCAGAGCCTCGGCACGATATCGCTTGCTGCGGCGCTCAGTATTTCAGGCGCCTATATCCTGGTCAATCAAGTGCCGTTCGATTCATTCAGCATCGCCTGGGATCAAAGACAGGTTGGCATTTTCGCCCTGCATTATTTAGTGCTGGCCCTCCCCTTCTTTTTTAGCGGAATGGCTGTCGGCTTGCTCCTGGAAATATTTCCAAATTCAGCCGGAACAGTCTATGCCACAAATCTGATTGGATCAGCGGCAGGCTGCCTGGCAGCTCTGGCAGCACCTCAATTCCTGGGGGGGGAAGGTACGCTGGTGCTAAGCAGTGGGATTGCAGCGCTTGGCGGACTGGTGTCCTTACTCACTGCCCTGGAGAAATCCTTTGTTGATAAATTGGTTGTGATCCTGACTGGAATGGTGTTGATCTTTACTTGCTTCGGGTTGTGGCACCAGGTGTATTTCGGCTCACCACTGCCTGCCTTTGAGTTGGAAATTTCTCCCTATAAAGGCTTGTCCTATGCGCTGCAATACCCCGGTGCAGAAACCATCTCGCAGCAGTGGAATGCCTTCTCGCGTGTGGATCTGATCAGCAGCCCGGGAATCCGGTCGCTGCCTGGTATCAGCTACCGGTACACCGCCCCTCCGCCGGCTGAATATGGGTTGCTGGTGGATGGCGATAACCTTAACCCGGTAGTGCTGCCGGATGCAGAGCTGTCCTTCACCGGATATTTTTTAGAATCAGTTGCCTACCAGCTGCGCCCTGATGCCGGCGTGCTCCTGTTGGAACCTGGGGGCGGACTTGACCTCTTAACCGCCTTGAACCAGGGCGCTCAGCAAGTGACAGCTGTTGAGCCCAACCCGATCATTATTGAACAAGTGTATATTTATTCTCTTCCTGGAGTTCAACAAGTCCAGGAAACCGGACGCAGCTACTTGAGGCGCAGCAAGCAGAGTTATGATGTGGTGATTTTATCTCTTACCGAAGGCTATCATCCGGTGCGCTCCGGGGCATACAGCCTCAGCGAAGATTACAGCCATACCGTGGAAGCTTACCAGGACGCATTGGAAAGGTTGGATGAAGATGGAATTCTGGTGATCCGCAGCTGGCTTCAAATACCCCCCAGTGAATTTCTCCGCTCGTTTGTGCTGGCAGTAACCGCCCTGGAACACAACGGCCTGGATCCACAAGAACATATCGCCGCCATCCGCAGTTATAACGCAGGGTTGCTGATCATCAAAAACAGGCCGTTCAGCCCCGAGGAACTGGAAACTGTGCGCACTTTCAGCGCAGAACGGGCCTTTGATCTGGTTTATCTCCCCGGTATCCGCCCCGACGAGGTCAATCGTTACAATATTCTGTCCGAACCGCTGTACTATCAGGCATTCTCAGCCTTCCTGCATGCCACGGAGCGGCAAGCCTGGTTAAAGGCGTACCAGTACGAAGTCTCTCCGCCAACGGATAACCACCCCTTTTTCGGTCATTACTTTAAATGGTCTCAAGCGCCCGCAATCATTGCGGAATTGGGGAAAAGCTGGCAGCCCTTCGGCGGTGCAGGATACTTTGTCTTGCTGGTGCTGCTGGGATTTGCTGTCGTCATGGCCGGGCTGATCATTTTGCTGCCTTTAGGTTTTGTTCGCCGATCAGCAGTCGCGCCCAAAACAAGAGTCACCAGCTTTGCCTACTTCGGATCAATCGGATTGGCTTTCCTCCTGGTTGAAATCCCCCTGGTTCAGCACTTGATCCTTTACCTGGGACATCCCGCCTATGCCCTCACGACTGCGCTGTTTTCTATCTTGCTGTTTTCCGGGATCGGCAGCCTGAACTCCAGGCGCTTCTCCCAGCGGAATGCGATTGCCGCGCTGATTCTCTTGATCCTGATTGCCCCATGGCTGCTGAACACAATATTTGACGCAACCCTGGGCTTCTCGCTGTTCATCCGGGGGACGATTGCGGTTGCCACCCTTGCGCCTTTGGGTTTTCTGATGGGGATTCCCTTCCCCAGCGGGATAACTAAAATGGAATCCAGCGCGCCGGATTTAATTCCCTGGGTATGGGGCGTGAACGGCGCCTTCTCGGTGATCTCTTCGATCCTGGCCGCCCTAATTGCGCTTTCTGTTGGTTTCAGCTGGTCATTATTGGCGGGCGCTGCATGTTACACCGGCGCCTGGCAAGCGGCGAAGCATCTAGGGGGTCAGCGTTAGTGGGCTGTCTTCACGCGTAAATGGCACAAAGGAGACATATCCCAGGTTGTATCCAACCAGTTCCCCATCTTCAACAACAAACTGCCAGAGCGTTTGCCACCCGCCCGGCGGGCCAATGGGTATCACGATGCGCCCATCTTTGGTCAGTTGGTCCACGAGTGGAGAGGGGAGGTGGTCGGGGGCAGCAGTCACAATGATGGCGTTGAAGGGGGCGTATTTCTCCCAGCCGTAATACCCATCCCCTTGTTTCAGCATTATTCCAGGATAGCCTGCCTTCTTGAGCGTGATTCCTGCCTGGACCGCCAATTCAGGGATGATCTCGATGCTATAGACATCAACATATCCAAGCTCTGCCAGAACTGCTGCCTGGTATCCAGACCCAGTCCCGATTTCAAGGACCTTGTCTCCAGGCTTCAACTCCAACAGTTCAGTCATCATCGCAACGATATAAGGTTGGGAGATGGTCTGCCCGTAGCCGATGGGGAGGGGATGATCAGCATATGCTGAATTGATGTACTTTTCAGGAACGAAAAGGTGGCGGGGTACGGTTCTCATCGCGCGGATGACATCCTGGTTTACAATCCCTCGACCTTCGATCGTTGAGTCAACCATCATTTGGCGCAATTCTGTATAGCGGTCTTGGGTTGGCATGGTGACAGTGATTTCCACGGTGGTGGGGATGGGCTGAGTTGGCGTGGGACTATCGCTGATCGTGGTCGTCGGGATCGATGTGGTCGTCTCAGCAGGCGCCAGGCAAGCAGTGAGGGTCAGGAGAAAGACGGCGTAGAGTAATAAGAATTTTTCTTGGGTCATTTATATCCATATTACGGAATTTGGTTTGATAGTGCAAGCAGGATTTGGAAGGGAGCGCATTCCGTCGAGAGGTGAATTTTCAGCCTAGAAGATTCAGATGGAATTGAGCCCCAATGGTTCCAGTCTTGCTGTTTGTAAGATGAATCCGGGGAATTTCAGAAAATCCTGAGAAGTGGTGATTGATCCAGGCAACAATATTTCTTATGACTTTGAGAAAGCCCTACCAAACCTGCCCGCGAATGTTGACGTTTTTGGGGGGAACATGGTATCATGGCGGTTGGCTTTGCCGTCAGGCAGAGTTAGTTTTTGTGTTAATGTTCAGGAGTAAGGAGAACAGATATAAGTACATCAAACTATCGGGTTAATGAACAGATCAGGGTAAAAGAAGTGCGCCTGATCAACGCCGACGGAGAAAATGTCGGTGTAGTGGACATCAAAGAAGCACTCCAGGCAGCATATGATGCCGATCTCGACCTGGTTGAGATCGCACCCAAGGCGGATCCTCCTGTGTGCCGGGTGATTGATTTCGGCAAGTTCATGTATGAACGCACCAAAAAGGAGAAGGAAGCCAAAAAGGCGCAGAAGACCATTGAGATCAAAGAGATTCGCATGCGCCCCAAGACCACAGACCATCACAAATCTTTCAAGATTCGGGATGCGCGCCGTTGGCTGGAGGAAGGCAAGAAGGTAAAGGTTCGCGTCCGCTTCCGCGGGCGCGAAAGGGATTATCCCGAAATCGCGGTAGCCGACCTGAACGAGATTGCCACTGAGCTGGAAGATGTTGGCGTCGTGGAACAAAGACCCTCCTTTGAAGGCCGCGATATGCTGATGGTGCTGGCCCCCAACACGGGCAAAAAATAAAAGAAATACTGGACTCAAAAGAGTTTTGGTAAATCTGCGCTGGTCATCCCAGACAGCATCCCTGCCCAGGCGCAGAAAGTGTGAGAGGTATTAGAAATGCCACGCAAACAGAAAACAGGCAAGTTTAAACTGAAGACCCATAAGTCCACGGCGAAGCGTTTTCGCGTCACCGGCACAGGCAAGATCGTCCGCACCAAAGGTGGGAAGAGCCACTTCCGCCGCCGGCGTTCGAAGCGCGCCAAAGCACAGCTGAGCAAGATGATTGTTGTGCAGGGCAAAGGGTTCCACAAGCGGATTCGCCGGTTGGCCCCGTACCTGAATAAGTACCGCACCACCCCAACCGCCCGGACCGCCAAATAGCCAATTTTTATTGCGGCTGTTGGGTGTATGCAACAGGCAGCAAGCCCTCGCTAGGCTGCCGGCGCCCAGTGGACCGCAGGAGGTAATCATGGCAAGAGTAAAAACAGGTTTTACCCGCCGTCAAAGGCATAAAAAAGTACTGAAACTCACCAAAGGGCAGTACGGCACGCGTTCCAAGCTCTATCGCCGGGCCAACGAAGCTCGGTTGAAGAGCCTGTGGTTTGCCTACCGCGACCGCCGCAATCGCAAACGCGACCTGCGCCGGCTGTGGATTGCGCGGATCAACGCGGCCGCACGGCTCAATGGCACCACCTACAGCCGGCTGATCCACGCCATGCGCCAGACAGACATCATCATCAATCGCAAGATGCTGGCAGATATGGCGGTGCGCGATCCCGATGCTTTCGCCGCTGTTGTACAGCAGGCAGGCGCAAAATAGGAATATACACTCACTTACCATACTCTTTTGAAAACTGAAACGAGCCGGGATTTCCCGGCTCGTTTTGATTGGTAGCGACAGCTAGATCCCGCCTGCGCCTGCTGGATAGATAAATTTGATGGTTTTACTAAATTACAAATTCCCCATCTTTATACAGCAGGTCTCCGTCCACCCGGATCTCGCTGTCTTTGCGGATATCGCAGATCATATCCCAGTGGATGCTGGATTTGTTCACGCTGCCAGTCTCGGGGTAGCCGGCACCCAGCGCCATGTGGAACGAGCCGCCGATCTTCTCATCAAAGAGGATGCTCTTGGTGAACTTCTGTATCCCGTAGTTGGTGCCGATGGCGAACTCGCCCAGGTAACGGGCGCCTTCATCTATGTCAATTGAGGAGAGCAGGAAGTCTTCGTTTTTCTCGGCGGTGGCTTTGACCACCTTGCCGTGCTTAAATTCCAGGTAGATGCCTTCCACCTCGCGCCCCTGCCGGATGGCAGGATAGGTGTAACGCACCCAGCCGTTGGCAGAGTCTTCCACCGGGCCAGTAAAGACCTCGCCGCTGGGCATATTGTTCTTGCCATCTGAGTTAATGAAAGTGCGCCCCTCGATGGAGAGGGTCAGGTCGGCATTCGGGCTTTTGACGGTCACAATCTTACGGCCGTTCAGCCAATCGACCACTTTCTGCTGCTCAGCATGGACGCGGGTCCATTCAGCCACAGGATCGTCCTTGTCAGCATAGCAGGCGGCATAAACAAAATTCTCGTAATCGCTCAGGCTCATATCGGCTTCCTGGGCAAAGGCCAGGCAGGGGAAATCGGTCAATACCCAGCGCAGTTCTTTGGCAGCTGCCCGGGCGAGGTATGCCTCGGTCAGGCCGCGGGTGGCCATCGATCGGGCCGACTGCTTCTTGGGATCCACGCTGGAAAGAGATCGGGTGTTCTCCGCCCCGCGCAGATGGATCATCACATTTGTATTTTCATAAATCATTTTTGTGCTGGGAGACACCCAGGCCAACTGTTCGTCACTGGCTTCTTTGAAGAATATCTCGTTCAGATCATCCTGGTAGATATTGGTGATCGGGTTGCCGCCTGCTTTCAATACCAGCCGGTAAACCTCTTTCAAAAGCGGGAGTGCCACAATGCTGGCATTGATATAGACCCAATCGCCGGGATTTACTCGAACAGAATAATTGACCAGTACATCGGCCAGTTTTTTCATTCTAACTTCGCTCATTGTTGCTCTCCTTTGGTTACCGGTTAATCCGAATTCAGCGGGTTGTTGTCCAGGATGGTCTCGATGCGTTCCAGCAGATCGTCGTCCAGTTGGGAAACGATTTCTCTGGAGGCAAGGTTGTCTTTTAGTTGCGAAAGTTCGGTTGCCCCGGTGATCACCGAGCTGACATCTTTGCGGCGCAGCAGCCAGGCAATCGCCAGTTGAGCAGTGGTCACCCCCAGATCGTCGGCGACTTCTTTCAGCAGGATAACTTTGGCGATCCGCTCTTGAGTGATGTGTCCCTTCAGCCAGGACATGCTTTCCAGGGAGGCCCGGCTGCCTTCAGGGATGCCGTCATTGTACTTGCCGGTCAGAACGCCGGATGCCAGCGGGCTCCAGGTGGTCAGCCCGATTCCCAGGGATTCAGCCAGTGGGGCGAGTTCAGATTCCACCCGGCGGCGGTGGAACATGTGGTATTGGGGCTGTTCCATTGTGGGAGGGATCAGGTTGTACTGCCGGGCGATGCCGTGGGCCGCCGCAATTTGGGAAGCCCGCCACTCTGAGGTGCCCCAATAGAGAATCTTGCCCTGCTGGATGAGCGTATTCATGGTGAAGACCACTTCCTCGATGGGGGTGTCAGGATCAAAACGGTGGCAGAAATACAGGTCTAAATAGTCGGTGCCCAACCGTTTGAGGGATTGCTCAATCGATTCGGTGATATGCTTGCGGGATAGGCCGCGTCCGTTAGGGCCTTCCATAGTCGGCCAGAAGACCTTGCTGGAAATCACCAGTCGCTCACGCGGCAGATCTTTGATTACTTTGCCCATCACGGTTTCAGCCTGTCCGCGGGCGTAGATATCGGCGTTATCAAAGAAGTTCACGCCCGCTTCATAGGCATGCAGGATCAATTCCCGCGAGATGTCCTCGTCGATTTGGGATCCCATTGTGACCCAGGCCCCCAGTGAGATTTCGCTGATTTTTAGACCCGATTGTCCCAGTCTGCGGTAATGCATAATTATTTCCTTTGTGTTTGAGATTATTGATTGGTTGGTAATTTGAAAGTGAAGGTAGAGCCATTGTCCAGTTGGCTGTCTACCCAGATTTTGCCGCCGTGACCCTCAACGGCCAGCTTGCAGAAGGCAAGGCCCAGGCCGAGGCCTTTGGTTTTGGCAGCGGTACCATCGGCGCGCATAAAGCGTTCAAAAACGTTTTTCTGATCCTCTTCGGAAATCCCGCGGCCTTCATCTTTGACTGCAAAGAAGATTTCCTGCCCGTCCTGGTGAATGGTTATCTCGATCTGGCGGCCGACAGGTGAAAATTTGAGCGCGTTTTCCAGCAGATTAATCATCACCCGCCTGATCATATCTGTATCTACCATCACGGTGAGCGGTTCTTCTGGCTGGTTGATCTTGATCACAAAGTTGCTGGCGTCAGCTGCCGGACGGATGGTTTCCACCGCCTCAGCGGCCAGTGTCTGGAAGACGACCGGTGTTTTGGTGACGATCTTCTGGCCAGCTTGCAGCCGGCTGGTATCCAGGAGGGAGCTCACCAGGCGCTGGACGCGGTTGAGGGAACGCTCTCCGATCTGGATGATGGATTCGATCTCATATTCTGCTGGCACGATTGACCGGATCAGATCCAGCCCAGAGACCACATTGGCTAGCGGAGAACGCAGATCATGGTAGATCATCGATGTCAGGTCCTCGCGGATCTGCTCCAGCTTCTTTAGCTCTGTGGTGTCCCGGATGATCCACTGCAGTCCTGTTTGGTTTTCAATCGAGACAGGATGGACATGCACCTCAACCGGGAAACTGGCAGCCCCCTTTGGCTGCAGGTAAGATTCATACGTGAATCTCTGCCCAGCGCGCAGGGCTTTGAAGTCGATTCCGACCACATTCCAATCGACCATCACAAAGTGGAAGATCTTCATCGCCTGTAAGTCTTCACGCGAGTATCTGCTCAGCTCAATCGCCTCCCGGTTGGCTTCCAGAATTTGACCATCCCAGTCGGAGATAAAGATGAGATCGATGCTGTCTTCAAATAGCTGCCGGTAACGGGCATGGGCCTGCTGGACTTCGTTGAAAAGTCTGGCGTGCTGGATGGCTGTGCCAGCCAAACCGCTGATGCCCTTCAGCAGGAGGATATCTTCCTGCGAGAAACCGTCTTTGGGATTTACAGCTTGCAGCACGCCCACAATTTCGCCTTTGGCGCTGATCGGCGCTGCTGCGGAGGCGAGGACTGGGTAGTTCTGTGTGATATCTGAATCCACTTTGAAGCGGTCATCTGCAGCTACATCGGGGACGATTGCAGTTTCACCCTGCTCGACAACCCAGCCGGCGATCCCATCGCCGATCTTGAGCCGGTGCCCCACCTGGCGGGGGGAGTTCTCCCCCAGCACGGCTTCCAGCACGATATCATCTGTGCCCTTGTCAATCAGACCGAGCAAGACCGCCTCTGCCTGGAGAGCGCTGGCGGTGCTTTGCAGAATGCGAGAGAAAACTTCGTCGAGCTTAAGTGTGCTGGTGATATCCGCGGCAGTCTCGGCCAGTATGGCCATGACATTGGCGTGGCGCTGGCTGGCCTGATAAAGCTGGGCATTTAAGGCTGCGATGGCGGCCTGGTCGGCAATTGCCTGTACCAGGTCAAGATGTTCCTGGTTGTAATGGTTGGTTTCCTGGTGCGTGAAAGTGATAACCCCAACCAATTGATCACGGGCGATCAGCGGCGCACACAGCGATGATTTCGGCCCTTGCTGTTTGCCGCTGTCATAGCCTCGTTTCACCCAGCGGTTATCCCGGCTGGTATCCGGCACCAGCGCTGATTGGCGATTCTGCACCACCCAGCCAGCCAAACCTTCTTCCAGGGTGGATTTGAGGCGTTCGACAGAGTCTTCGTGCACCTTTCCGTCGATGATGATCGCTGCATCTTCCGGCTCGCCGTTTTCATTCAGGATGATGATGCTGGCTGCGCCGGCTTCAACGATTTCAAGAGATCGGGAAAGGACGCGCGGCAAAACGATGGATAGATCCAGGGCGGAAACCAGTTCCCGGCTGATATCGTACAGCAGGTTGAGCGAGTCGTATCGATCCCGATGGGGGAGAGCCATTTATTTTGTAGTTTCCTCTCTAAAATTGGTTCTATCAGCCAAAGTATAGCATAACTTTGATGGCGGTATGCTCATGCAAAACTCACCCCCAAAGGCGGATTTATTCCCGTTCAGGGGCTGATTGTGGGCAGCCTGAGCAGCAGCGCTTCGGCGGCCAGGCGCGGCTCGATGTTGGTGCGCAGGTCTTGCAGCATAGTCTCTAATTGGCGGGTGGCCTGGTGCGCCGCGGCGGTATCCAACTGCTGGGCCACTCGAGCGATCTCTTCAGCGCGGTCTAAATTAATCAGCGGTGTCTGGCTGCTGGTGGTCTGCTGGAGCACATCCCGCCAATAGGTCAGCCAGATGGCCAGGGTATCTACCAACTCGGGTTTGTTGCGGTAAAAGCGGTTGGCATGGGCAAACCGGTCAGTCCGGCTGCTGGATAGCAGCGAGTGGAGCGTGTCCAGCGCTTTACTGCGCATTTCAAGCCTCGCGGGGTTCTGGGCTAAATGAATAGCAGTACCAGGTTTGCCGTTGGAGAGATGCGCCAGCAGCTTGGCCTGATCTTTGGGGATCTTAAGTTTCTTCTCAAGACCGTCCGCCAGCATTCCCAGCGGCAATGGACGTAAGCGGATCACTTCACACCGGGAAACAATCGTGGGCAGCAGGGCGTCCGTGCTCTCGGCGGTGATCATCAGGACAACCCGCCCCGGAGGTTCTTCCAGGGTTTTCAGCAGCGCATTCGAAGCGCTTTCGCTGGCTTGTTCAAAGTCCAGCAGGAGGGCGATGCGGCTATTGGCAATGTAGGGAGTCAAGGAGAGGGCGCGCTGGAGTTCACGGACGGCTTCGATCTTGATGTCCCGGTCGCCCTCCTGGCGCTGCACGATGCTCAGGTCTGGGTGCTGCATCCGGGCGATCTGCTGGCTGTGGGTGTCTTCTGGGTCATAGATCCGTTCCGGGTGGTTGATCGCCTGGGCGAAGTGGATTGCCAGTGCGCGGCGGCCGATCCCATCGGGGCCGGTGAACAGGTAGGCGTGCCGCAGGTGGTTGTGTGCCAGATGCTTTTTCAGCAAATCCACAGCCCATTGGTGGCCTAACATCTCCCAGTTTGTGTGCATACAGTGGTATCCTTCAACTTCTGATCGTGATTTTTATTGTAGCTGAGAGCGGATGAAACTGCAAACTGTTGAGATTAATAAGCGGCTCTGGCGTATGCCAGAGCCGCACTGCAATAGGAGCAGCTATGCAGTCAAATGAATTATGCTCACTCCTCAAGCACAATCCCGCGTTTTTGCATAAGATAGCGGTCAATCGAAGCGGCTGCCTTACGGCCGGCACGCATGGCAGTCACCACCAGTTGCGGTCCGGTAACGGCGTCACCGCCGGCAAAAACACCCTCTTTGGAGGTTGCCTGGTTCTCGTCGGCCACAATCAAGCCCCATTTGTGGGTTTCGATATCCGGATCAGACTTACCGATGGTTTCATCGGGCCAGTATCCCAGGGCCAGGACGGCAATATCGGCTTCAAGAATGAAGTTGCTGCCTTCAACCGCCACCGGGCGGCGGCGTCCGCTGGCATCCGGTTCGCCGAGTTCCATCCGGATGCATTCCACTTTGCTGAGATGACCTTTCTCATTGGCGATAAATTTCACCGGCTGGGTGAGGAACTGGTAACTGGCGCCTTCTTCCATAGCCAACTTGCGGTCTTTGGCGCTGCCCGGCATTTCATTTTCAGTGCGCCGGTAGATGCAGGTGACTTCATCCGCCTCCATGCGCACGGCTGTACGCAGGCAGTCGGAGGCAGTATCCCCACCGCCGATGACGACGATCTTCTTGCCGGTGATTGTGTTCGGGTCCAGGTCTTTGGGGAAGAGGTCGTCGCACACATTATTGCGGATCAAATATTCGGTGCCTTTATATACACCAGGCAGGTTTTCTCCTGGAATATCCATCGGGGCGTCCACCCAGGTGCCGACAGCAAGGTAAACCGCGTCGAAGCCTTCATTGAGGAGGTCATCCACGCTCTTGTCCTTGCCGATCATGGTGTTGCCTACAAATTCGAGACCAAGCTGGCAGATTTCTTCTATCCGGTCGTAGACTACATTCTTGTCCAGTTTGAAGTTGGGGATGCCGTATAGCAGCAGGCCGCCCATTTGCGGCTTCGAGTCAAAGATGGTGACTTGGTAGCCGCGCTTCATCAGCTGTTCCGCGGCACTTAAACCCGAGGGGCCAGACCCGACAATCGCTACTTTTTGCCCGACAGGTTCAGGCACGCTGAGGTCAATCTCGCCATATTTGCGTTCATAATCAATCACAAAAGCTTCCAGGGCGCCGGTGGCAACGGGATCGTCGTGTTTGCCCTGCACACAGGAACCTTCACACAGCTTATCGTGCGGGCAAACCCGCCCGCAGATCTCTGGCAGTGAACTGGTTTCGCGGTAAATTTTGGCGGCTTCGAGGAACTCGCCCTGCGAGATCAGCCACATGGCGGAGGGAATATCATTGTTTACCGGGCAGGCCCGCACGCACGCAGCCGGATCTGGACATTCGATGCACCGCGAAGCTTCGTACATCGCCTGCTCTGGTGTAAATGGGATCCGAACTTCTTCAAAGTCACAGATACGCAGGGTGGGTAAGCGGTCTTCTATTTCTAATGAGGGGGTTTGGGCGCGTTTCTTGCGGTTAATATCAAGAGTATCGCCAGGGATTCGTTGCATAATCTGCTCCTTATTCAACTAGGGGATTACTCCCACTTATCATTAAATATCAGTCCCTAAGGGCAACGCAGTTGCAGATGTCCCGAATATCCAGGGGCATATGTCCTTCGTGTACAATGTTGACAAAATTAGTCCAAATTGGTCAAATAGTGTAAGATTTCACAATTTGTATTCTTATTTTACTGGAAAAACATCCGAATTACCACCCTAAATAGTTGCTGCCGATGCGCTTTGGCGGCTGTTTAGGGTGAAAGTTTGAAATTCATCTATCAATTTCTTCCCAAAACCTGGGTTTTGGTACAAAAGATGCACTTATTACTTCACCAACCTAAAAAGGAAACACTGAGCTCACCATGCAAATAGACGCGACGCATCCCTGCAAAGAATTCGCCCAAAGGTTAGGATCAACAGCCGATATATTGGGGGAAGTAAATCACGAAATCAAATCAAATACTTGTTACTATATCTTGCTTGATTACATTAGAACCCAACTGGTGGTAGATGCGGTTGCGCTGCATGTAATCGACAACCGCCTGCAATTGAGGAATATCGCCAGGCTGGGCTTTCGGTCAGGAGAGGCGCTTTACGATGTGGTAGAAACTGGTGCGGGTTTGGCCCATAAAATTGCCGCGACTAAAAATGCGCTGCATTATAATCCCACAGTTTCCAATACCGCCTCAGGCACGTTCATTTCTTTCCTGCGGGATGAGGGCATCTATGATTACCTCGGCTTCCCGGTGACGGAAGGCAGCCAGCAGTTGGGGGTTTTGGAGCTGTATAAGCAAACTCCGATCAATGCCACTCAGGATTGGAAGCTCCATTTGCGGTTCATCCTCAATCTGGCCGCAAACACGATTCAAAGAAAAATCCATTTGACCAGGCAGGATATTTCCACGGCTGAGTTGGAAGTCGCTTACAGCGAGACATTGGAAGCCTGGGTGCGTGCTTTGGAGATCCGGGACCGGTGTACAGCTGGACATACCAACCGTGTTTTGGAAATGACCCTGCGGTTGGCCAGCCGTCTGGGTGTGCCAGATGAGATGCTGGTGCATATCTCCAGAGGCGTGCTGCTGCATGATATCGGAAAGCTGGCTGTCTCCGATACGATATTGCACAAAACTGGTCCCTTAAACCAGCAAGAATGGCAGGTGATGCGTGAGCACCCCAAGTTTGCCTATAAATTACTCAAGCCGATCCAATATCTTAGACCAGCGCTGGACATACCGTACTGCCATCATGAGAGGTGGGACGGCAGCGGTTACCCGCGAGGTTTGAAAGGCGATGGTATCCCTTTCCAGGCGCGTGTCTTTTCTGTGGTTGATGTTTGGGATGCGCTCACCTCCGACCGGCCTTACCGCAAAGCATGGCCAAAAGAAGACGCTGCTGCCTATATCAGGCAGAAGGCGGGTGAGGAGTTTGATCCTGGGGTGGTTGAGCAGTTTCTTGAGATGATCCAGATGGATGAGTTTTCGACTCAGCCAATCGAGATTTCCTGATAGCTGTAAATTAAATCTTGCCAGGAGACAACAGCCCCACTACGTGGTGTTTGTCTCCTGGTTATTGCTATAGGCTGTCAATCGCAAGTGAGCGACAGATTCCCTTCTGTGAGTATTCTGCTGTCCGCTGAACTGAGCGGGATAAAGAGTTTGCCTTCGGTGTAGCCATCTTGTTTGCACCCGATGATCAACCCGTACGCGCCGTGGGGGAAGGCGGGTGCGGGTTCGTCCGGCATCAACGTGATGCTGACATGCCGGTGATCGTTGGCTTCAAGCATTAAGAAATATATTCGGGCATCCTCAGCTGGAATCCTTGGGAGATATGAGGAGATTTGAGTCTCTTCCCCGGCTTGGTAGTAGCGCGGGTAAAGGGCCAACCCAAGGTTGAAAACTGCATTCTCCTCCATCATAAAGGTTTCGATCTGGCTTATCTCAAGTCCTATCTCTGCCAGATTATCCCCTTGATTTTCAAGGTATCTCCAATAGGCATCCCGGTTGCCAAGTTCATAGGGCTGCGGGATCAGACTAGAGACGAGAAAGATGCTGCCAATTAGCAAGAACCCGACCAGGGAGAAAGCTGGCAGGATCACCTTATGGCTTGCTGGGGATTCTGCCGGCACTGTGGGTGGGGGGGGTGTCTGCCAGCCGCGCAGTGCTTGCACAATCGTGATGATGCCTGCCGCAAAATACAAGAGCAAGACCCAATCTGTGGAGACCAAATACCGCCCCCCGGAGGTGTGGGCGGCAGCATTTGTCAGGTTGTACATCAGATGGATGGCCACAGGCGCCAGCCCTGTGATTCCCCACCGCTGGGCCGCATTCCCAATGCCAAAGGCAAGGATCAGCAAATTGATCCCCAATGCAATGGTTTCTCCCGCGGTTAAATCGCCAATCCAGGTTTCGTCACTATCCCAGATGGGATGCTGGATCGCATCGTTCAATGTGACAGCTTGCCAGTTGATCGGCAGCATCAGCACGGTGGTAATCTCATTGTGGAAGAAATGTCCTGCGGCCATTAAGGCATATTCTTTTGTTGAAATGTTTTGCGCTTGCAGTTCACTTGAGGGTACAGGTTTTTGGTTCCTGGTTGTGGTCTGAAAGGAGAGCGGCTGTTCCTCTGAGCGGATGAGCACATCCTGGATCTTGGTCAGCCAAAAGGGCGAGCCGTGATGGATAAGATTGTCAATCGAGTAAGGGGCCAGCAATACCCCCGCACCGAGCAGAAAGAAGGCGCCGCTCAACAGCCATTGTTTGATCAAGATACGTTCTTTGAGGAGAACAAGGACGGCAAGCAGCACCACCAGGGGGAGAATTATCAATGAGTTGCCCCTGACGCCAATCGCCAGTCCGGTCAGTCCCCCTGCCAGAATCGGCCAGAGGATACCAGGCTTTTCCTGCCTGAACCAGTGGAGCAGGCAGATCGTGATCAAGACCAAAAGCAAGGCATTGGGCAGCTCACTGGTGAGCACCTTGGGATTTACCAGACCGATTTTGAAAGCCGCTGCGATTGCGTTTTTCTCTTTGAGAATGTAAAGCGCTGCGACCGCCAAACCGGCAGTTTTTGAATGCAGTTTCCAGCTGATCAGGAAGAGTCCCGCAGGGATGAATGCCAAAAGAATGATCTGGAAGAACGCTATTCGATCATATTGCTGACCGCCCAGCAGGTGCAGTCCGGCATGATAGATCATCAAGTAAGGCCTGTCTGTCAAGCGGTTGTTGTTTAAGCCTTCTCCCATCAGGAAGTATTGCCCCCCGGTATCAAACCAGCGTGCATCTGAGAACGGGTATTTGACATAATTAGGCGGGTAGGGCCCGGGAGAGAAATAGGTGTGCTTTAGGGGTTCTATCTGCCAGACCAGTACCGCAGCCGCCCAGATCAGGATCACCGCGAGGATCGGGAAGATGGATTTGTGGCTGAGTCTATCCAGGCCGGGGCTAAAATCAGCTCTGCTGACATCAAATAGACACAATGCCAGCAAAACTATGAAGACCACCTGGTGCCAAAGGATCGGGATGCCGGCAATATTCCAGAATTTGCTGTCTGGTGTCAGCCCGATGTTTGTGACTGCGATACCGATCCATACTGCCAGCATCCCCAAGAAGATCAGCAGGCTGGTCTTGTGGGTATGCCAGAATTTTCTCCAGCGTTCCTTATCCAGGGTTTGCTGCACCCGGCCTGAAAACAGGCCGTCAATCCCCAGCAGCAGCCAGACCAGGAAAATGCGCTGCTGTGGGGCGATATGATCCAGTTCAGATTTTTGAGTAAGGGTGATTCCAAGGGCAAGTTGGATCAGTACCGCAGTGATCCAGATCAGAAGTGGGCGAAGCTGGGAGTACACCTGCGGAGAGAGGAGTGAATCAAAGGGTGCGAGAATGATCTGATACCAGGCCGGAGACTGCAGGAACGAGAAAAATACACATGCCCAGAACAAGAAGAAAATGATTGTGGTGGTGTGATCTTGAATCGTTTTTTTCGTGCGGCGGGTCAAGCCTGTCTGAGTGTCCCACTTCAGACCCAGGATGAACAGCAGTACCGATCCAGCCAACACAGCACCCGCGGTTGCCATGCGGGCGGCAGACAGTCCAAAAATAATGCCGCCCTCGACAGATTTAGTCAACAGGATGGAGACAAATAGCCCCAATCCTTCCAGACCGGAAAGAACCAAAACGATGGGCATTTGTTTTTCTTTGTTTGGTGGCGACATTTTGAGCAATTTTACCATTGCCATCATTCTGTATGAACAATCTTGTTTCACATATGCCAAGCTATAGATCGGGATCTGGCTCACGGGTCAATCATTTCCGGGCACACGCCCTTCCGATGAACGAGGCCCGTCAGTTTTTCTTGATATTATTTTCGAGGTGTTGGCAGCTTTGACTCTAAAAAACAGATGTCAATTGGAATATAATGAACGCTGGATGGAAAAGCTATTTTGGAGAAAATCATGAGTATTAAATCAGGGATCATTTCCCAATATCATGCCTCGCTGGCCATGCTGCAGCAGGTGGTGGCCGATTGCCCCCCCGAGTTATGGGATTCCCCCGACCACAAGAACCGCTGCTGGAATGTAGCCGCCCACGCCTTGTTCTACGCCCATTTTTACCTGCATCCCAGCGCACAGGAATTCAAACCCTGGACCGGGATCCATCTGGACGGGCGAATATTGGATCATGACATTGAGGGGGAAGATCGCCAGATTGCTTCTCAGGCCGATATCCTGGATTTTATTGAATTCCTTGAGGGCCAGGTCAACCCAATGGTTGAAGCGCTTGATCTTGATGCCGAATCTGGTTTCGATTGGCTGCCGTTCAACAAGTTGGAGCTTCAACTTTATAATATCCGGCACATTATGTTGCATACTGGTGAGTTGGCGGAACGATTGTGGCAATCGGCCGGGATTGAGGCCAGGTGGGTGGGAAAAGGAAAATGATCTGATAGGAATTGGGGATAGAGGGGTATTATTTGAAGTCTTTTTGCATCCAAATCAGGGTATTATGCTGCCTGAAGCCGATTGCCTCAAACGCCGAAAGGTTCTCTCCGGCTGGGTAGTTGATTGCCAGGATACGCCCCGGTTTAATTAGATTGGCATTCAACAGCTCTTGGCGGGCGGTTGGGATCAGGGTGCAGGTGGCTAGTTCTAATTTGTCGGGCGCGGCTGCCAACCAAAGCCAATCGGCCTGATTGTAGCTGGATTGCCAGGTCAAAGATCCAATCCACGAACCGTGGTGGGTGGAAGTCCATTGGCGGATTTGATGTTGGTGAAAGGCGCGCCCGATGATCCCAAAGAACCCTGGAGAATAAAGGTTTCGGTAGAATGGCAGGTTCCAGCGCACCTCCTGGTTATATAGTTGATCCAACCACTTAAGCTGATACGGCCAATCAGCTCTAATCGGTTTGCGTACTTTTACCGAGGGGGGCAAATTAATCTGGGTACTGCCGTCACCATGCCAGGTGGTGCGGGTAGCTTTTTCAATAAAACCATAGCTGCGGTAGAGCTGTTGGGCATGGTGATTGTGATAGTCTACCTGCAGAACGGCGCTGTTCCCATCACTGGTCTTTATCCTGGCAAGGGCCACCTCAGTCAGGGCTCGGGCGATGCCTTTTTGCCGGTGATCTGGGTGGACAGCCACGTTGGCGATCAGAGAAGCCCGTCGGTGGCGGACCACGACCGGAATGATGCTGATATTGCCCACAATTTTGCCATCCTCAACCCAAACAAATCCTTTTACTTTCAAGACCATCCCTGATCCGCCAGGGTAGCCTCCGCGCCGGCTGGCGGCCTGACGCATCTGGCGGATCAAGCGGTGCCCATCAGCATCCAGGGAGGCTTCAAAGCAAAGCTCCACCAGATCGGCAACGGCACGCAGATCGCCCGGCAGTTTGAGCGGTCTGATCTGCGGGGGCAGGGCACTTTGGATGATTGGGTGAGGTTTGGAAATCGCAGTCATAATTGCATTCTACCAGCCAGGGCTCGGATCACTTCATCAGAGGCTTTGAAAATCCCCAGCACATTATTTGAAATAGTGAATCATCAGCCAGATCAGGGGTGGCATCGTCATCGAGAGCCAGTTCCCGACAACTTGCCTTTCCAGCCTGGTGCCAGGTTCGTAAAACTCTATCGGGAGAGACAGGGGCTGGTATGGTCATTGTTGTCATCCTGTTGCCATCCGTTTAGATGGTGCTGTGATAATTTTATCAAAGGATAAGCATCCTGTTAACATCTTTAAGGGAGGGGTGCGATCAGATTTCCTTCCCTGCCCCACATCAACCGGGACCGCATTTGCCTGCCTGTGGCGGGAGATGG
>JAFGDK010000015.1 GCA_016932165.1 Anaerolineales bacterium | reverse complement strand
CCGCTGCCGATCAAAATCAACGGACGGGAGGAAATTGAGGCGGTTTGCATCAGGTTCCACATCATCACAATCTCGGCCAAAGTGCCTACGCCGCCGGGCAAAGCCATGGCGGCATCGCATTCTTTGATCAGGGTTAACAGGCGGGCATGCAGGGTGGGATGGCGGATCTCTTCGATCACCCACCGGTTGGGCTTGACCGGCCGCCAGGCTTCGATCTCATTGCAGGTAACCCCAATGACATGTCCCCCGGCTTCGGCACAGCCGCGTGAAACGGCTTCCATTGTGCCGATATACCCTCCGGTGAGTGCGGTATAGCCGGCCGCTCCGATCAATTGGCCGAGATGGTAGGCTTGCTGATATTCCAATGATCCGGGTTTTGGGGCTGATCCGCCGAAGACTGTGATGCGCATTTGGGCTCTCCTTTCAGTTTAGCTGGCGTTCCACAGCCTGGTTAATGGGAGTAAAGAGCACTTCCTGAAGGGCTTCCAGGCGCAGGGGCAGCAGTGAATTGGGTGTTTTTGCCAGGCGGCCTAACCAGCTGGTGATAAATGTCCACATCAGGGCATGGTCCCAGAGATGATTAAACTCGTCATCGGTAAATCGATATGCGCCAGCCTGGGCAAGTTGATTACGGTAGTGGGCAGTGATCTCGCTGGCGGGGAGCGGGAGCTGGTTGAACTGCCATGAGCTGCTTTGGATAAAGCTCAACAGGTCCAGCACCGCCGGACCAATCCCCGCGTCTTCCCAGTCATAGATGGTGATGCCGCCTTGCTGGTGGATGAGGATATTGCCGGGCCAGTAGTCACCATGCAGCAAGGTGGCCGGGCTCTTTTCCAGCAGGTCGGCGATCTGATCGCAGTTGGCCAGGATTTTTTCTGTGATCTCCATGACGTTGGTCTGGGTTGTGAGCAGGCTTGCCTCATTTTGGAAAAGGGTTTCAGCATCCTTGGCGGCTGCCTGGAGATAGATGTCTCGGCGGCGGTGAAGTGACTGCGCCAACCAGGGGTAAACTGCCAGATCGTCTCCCAATCCCCAGAAGCGGTCGTGCAGGATGGCCAACTGTTCGACAGCCAGCAAATAATCGGCTGCCCGCCATTTATGCGGCAAGCGCCCGGGAGGCAGATGGATGAGCAGCAGCCACGCTCCTTTGGGATGGGCAGTTACCAGTACCGGCAGGCGGACAGGCAGCAGTTCTTTCAGTGTGAGGTAAACGTTGATTTCCCGCAGGCCCGCCCCGGCACCCCCGGTCCGGGTGCTGCCCATATTTTCTTTAAGCACCAGGTGGAAGAGAGATTTTCCGTTGATCCCTTGGGTATGAACCTCGACACCGCGCAGGCGGCCGACAGCAGGTAACCGTCTGGTGATCTCCCTCTCTGCGATGCGGGTGACGGCCAGACGGGGGTCGCACGCATGGCGGCGCAGCCCGGCGGTCAACTCTGATTGGGTGAAAGGCCATTTTGAAAAAGCGCGGGAGATTTCTTGTGCATCCATTTATCGATCCTGATTTCTATTCGTCCCACTGCCGCTGGTGATTGCGGGATAACTTTGCCAGGATTGCGGCTTCCAGGTCTATGCCGGCGATGCGGGCCAATTGGAGCAAGTACAGCCCGACATCGGCCAGTTCATCGGCCAGGGCAGCATTATTCTGGGGGGACTCTTGCCATTGTACATGTTCCAGCACTTCCGCCGCTTCAATGGAGAGTGAGATGGCCAGACTACGCACCGTTTGCGGTTTAGGGCTGTCTGGTTGATACCAACCTTTGGCGGTCACGAGTTGGTCCATTTTAGCAGTCAATTCCTGAATATCCATCATCTACTCCTGCGCTTCAGGGAATATCTTTGATGGCGTCCAGCGCAATCTGTGCGGAGCGGGTTTGCTCCGGGTGCCAGCCTGATTCGGTGGTCATTTTAATCAGGTGGGCGCGGGCGGCAATCTTTTCGGTTTGGTTCAATCCCGTGAAGGCTTTTCTGATCCGGGGTTCTTCGCGGGAGAGCAATTCGGTCCAGGTATCCATGAGTTATTTTACAGAGTGGGTCTTGATCGGTTTTGCCGGGATGCCGACCGCGGTAACGTGATCGGGGATATCTTTGACGACCACGCTGCCAGCGCCGATCACAGACCCTTCTCCAATGGTTTTGCCTTCGATGATATTGGCGCCGGTGCCGATGAAGCTGCCGCGCTTGAGGGTGACGTTGCCTGAGATGTGCACACCCGGGGAAACAGTGACAAAATCCTCGAGTACGGCATCGTGCCCGACGGTGCAGTCCAGGTTGAGGTGCACGTGGTTTCCGATGGTGATGTTATTGGTCAGGATGCAGCCGGCAGTGATGATCGATCCTTCGCCCAGGGTCATCCAACGGGTGGTGATTGCCCGGGGATGGATCACACTGAAGAATTCTACCCCCAGTTTGGCTGCCTGCTGGATCATATTCTGGCGGGCGGCAGGGGAACCGACGCCACAAATGGCTTTGGCCTCTGCTTTGTGGGCAGCCAACCAGTCAAAGCCGCCGAGGACTGGCTGATTATTGATCAGGGTGCCGGGTAGCTGGTATTCAGGGTCGGAGATGAAACCGATAATCTCGAATGTTGGGGAGACTTGGTTGGCAGCTTCGAGTACATCCAATACTTCCCGGCCGAAGCCCCCGGCGCCGATGATGACAACTTTTTGCAAGGTCATGGTCTGTCCTTTCTCCAAGCTTTGAGGTGTGTTTTGGCAAATGCGTAGATCAGTTTGTCCGACATTGCTCCAGCACCTGCAGGTAAAACTTGCGCGCTTCAGCCATATTTTTTTGAAAGTCGGCCCGTTGTGCAACCATTTTCAGGTTGGCGGCCACAGCTTTTTCCCGGAGTTCGGTGTCTTTGATTGCCCCGATGATTGCTTCAGCCAGGGCAGCCGGGTCGCCGGGATCCACCAGCAGGCTGTTCTCTCGATCCACCAGCCATTCCCGGACGGATTCAATATTTCCGGCCACCGGGAAGCAGCCGCAGGCCATGGCTTCCAGCAGGGTGTTAGGCGTGCCGTCATGAGTGGAGGGGGAAACGACAATGTGGGCTTGCCTGAAAAGGTCAGCGATGCGTCCCTGCGGCACCAGGGGAAGTAGTTCGACCGAATGCTGGATGGCGTATTTCTCTACCCATGTATGCGCCTGCGGTTCATGATCCATTGCCGGGCAGATGAATTTGGCCTGGGGGTATTTCTGCAAGACGAGGGGTATCGATTTAAAGAAGGCATGATTGCGGATGTAAGCACGGAAGCCGCGCGGGTTGATGATCACCGGCGGGTGTGCTGGGCGCGGGTCTGCAGGCGGGAAAAAGATGGAGGACCGCACTCCACCGGAACCAGGCAGTACGACGGCAGGCTTCTCCACAGGGAAGCCAAGTGCGCGGGCTAAATGCAGGTCTCGCTGGCAGTCGGCATGCAGGGCGGATGTGCGGCGCAATGCATGTCGAGTGGCGTGCCCGATGAAGGGGTTCGATCTGGCATGCAGAGTGAAGTCATTGCCCCAAACTGAGACCACCAGCGGCGCTGACGGCTTGGCCTGGGCTGCCAGAATGCCCTCGAAGGGGTAGCGCATGGCGTGGACCATATCGGGTTTGATCTCTTCGATCATTTTACTCATCTGGCGGGCAGTTGGCGCCAGGGTGAGCGGACCCAGCCACTGACGGATGAAGGTGCGCACCGGTAGGGGGGCAAGCTGCCGGAGCTTGTTGAATGGGCCAACGTTTGTCGAGTTGGCAATGGGGTCAGCGGTACCGAACCCGGAGAAAGCCACAGGCAGCACCTGGAGTGAAGCCAGCCCGATGACCGCCTTGCAGGGTGCGGTCGAGATCAGGTGGACGTGATTTTCAGGGGTTAGAAACGCGTTGATCCAGTTGCGGGCTGTGGCAGAACGCCCGTCGGCGATAAAGAGCAGTTGCATAACAGCTTTACTTTAATCTATCCTGAAGAAAATTGCAATTGGGTAGCTGGTAGCGGCAGGTTAATCTTTCGGAGTGCCGGTGAATTCCTGGGCGGTGGCGTTTCCGGGCTGGTTGATCCCTTCGCGGGTGAT
>JAFGDK010000084.1 GCA_016932165.1 Anaerolineales bacterium | reverse complement strand
ACAAAAGGTTACACTTTTTTATTTGTTCTTGAAAGTTTCAAGCGGGTTGACTAACGGCAGCCTGGCTTTGTGGAAGCCGGGGATTGAAGTTTGGGATTGGAAAAGGGCCAGAATTGCTGGCGATGAGAATCATGCCCCCAACCCCGAAGGATCTGGCTGGGCTTATGAACCATCTCCGGGGCGGGGGGTTGGGGTAAACACCGGTGTGATTTAACGTTGCTAAGGTTATTCTTTGGTTTTCTCCCAGCAGCAACTTGGGGTAAATGATGAGGTCTCTCGCTTGCCTGGGATTAAATTCGGGGGGTGTCGTGTTTTGTGATTACCAGGTAACCGTTTGTTATTCATTCGCCTTATTCAAACTTAACCAAGCTCCCGGTCTCATTGGTGCGGGCAATGAAGGATTGGCCGTCTGCGCTGAGTTCCACCCGCCAGCCGGGGACGATGGCCATGGTGCACATCATACCGGGGCTCGGCAATCCCAGACATCCATCCGGCCAGTCGGTGTGGGCGTAAGAGACGACCTCCACTTTTTCCAGCGGAAGGTTTAACCTATTGGCCAGCAACTGCCGGGCGTTGAGAACCGCTTCAGGAAGTGAGCCATCTGCCGGCGGTTGAGACACTGGTGGCACAACGGGCAGATTGACGGCCAGATCCTCAAAGCGGATTTGATCACCAGGTTCATCGGTGCGGGCGATATAAAGTTCCCCTTCCAGGCTGAGTTCCACCCGCCATCCAGGGGTGATCACTGCCAGGCAGCTTTCAGCCGGTCCGCCCAATCCCAGACAGCTATCAGACCATTGAGACTTATCTACAGAGATGATTTCCACTAACTGTACGGAAACTCCCAACCTGTTTGCCAGGGATTCCCTGGCGATGAGTGCAGCTTGTGGGACTGAATCGTCTGAGGTTGAGCCAGTCTGATCAGTTGGGAGGGGCAATCCTGGCGAAATGGTCTCCAGATCTTCAAAGCGGATGACCTCTCCCAGTTCATCAGTGCGGGCGAGATACACGCTTTCTTCGGCGCTAAGTTCCACCCGCCATCCAGGGGTGATCACCGCCAGGCAGCTTTCAGCTGGTCCGCCCAGTCCGAGGCAGCTATCTGACCATTCGATTTGCTCCTGGTTGATGATCTCAATACTTGCCAGCTGGATACCCAGCGTCTCAGCCAGGGCCTCACGGGCTTGGATCGCGGCCAATGGAGGCAGGGGGTCCCCTTCCTCAGGCTGCTGATCGGAGTCACCTGCTGGAGGGGTTACAGAATTATTATCAGCCGGTATTGATCCGTTTCGATTGTTTTCAGATGGGGCTGAGCCGCAAGATGCAAGCAGCAAAGCAACTGTGACAATTATCAATACAAGAGTTGTCTTCGAAGTTTTCATAATATGCTCCTATCGGTTAAATTTTCAGTTTATAGACGCCAAAACCATAAAATTTGTTCCCAAGAGCATAACAAATCCCGTTCTGTCCCCCACTTTGCCTATTCAATCGAATACCCCGCCATGCCGTGTGATACCATGTCATGAACCTGCATACGCAGGAAGGGCCCGCTCCGATACTTTGCCTTGGCTTGCGCCTATCGCATCATGATCGCGAATCAGGGTCCCTATTTTAGGGTGTTGGCTCAGGACCTGGAGGCATCAATCACGCACACAGCAGGGTATTCATTTGTATTAATTTTATACCATGATTTGAAATGGCTGTGTAGATTAATTGACTTAACATTAATGTTATTAGGTGTGGCTAAATTGCCCCGGAGTTTAAACTCGGGGGCATTCCACTTGTCTTTATTCTTCTTGCGGCAGGTCGAGTTTGATGTGCAACTCCTTATATTGCTCGGGTTCGGCTGGGGTGGGGGCATCGGCCATGACATCGCGGGCGTTCTGATTCTTGGGGAAGGCGATCACCTCACGGATGTTATCCTCGTCGGCAAGCAGCATCACCAGCCGGTCAATTCCAGAGGCGATTCCGCCGTGCGGCGGTGCGCCATACTGGAAGGCTTCCAGCATGTGCCCGAAGCGTTCGGCAGCAACCTCTTTCTCCAGCCCGATGAGTTCAAAGACTTTGGCCTGGAGTGCCTGGTCGTGGATCCTGATCGAGCCGCCAGCGACCTCGTTGTTGTTCAACACCAGATCATACTGGGCGCCGCGCATCTTCTCAGGGGCAGAATCAATCAATGCGATATCCTCAGGCAGCGGCGAGGTGAACAGGTGATGGCTGGGATCCCAGCGTTTTTCCTCCTCATCCCAGAAGGCGAAGGGGAAGTCGATCACCCAGCAGAAACCGAGCACATCCGGGTCACCGAGACCGAGTTCCTCTGCCAGGTGGACGCGCAGCCGTCCGAGGGTATCGAAGACCACTTCCGGTTTATCGGCGACGAAGAGCAGCAGGTCGCCATCCTCTGCCCCCATGCGTGCTTTGATGGTTTCAATCGTATCCGCCTGGAAGAATTTGAGGATCGGGGAGCGGGTCTCACCAGACGGATCCAAGATAATGTAGGCCAGGCCCTTGGCACCGTAGGTGCGGACGTAGTCGGTGAGGGCATCAATCTGCTTGCGGGAATAATTACCCAGCCCCTTGGCATTGATGCCGCGCACGTGTCCGCCCTGCTCCACCGCGGTTTCAAAAACGCCAAAACCGCAGCCTTCTGCCAGGTCGGTAAGGTCCACCAGTTCCAGGCCGTAGCGGATATCTGGGTTGTCCTTGCCGAAGCGTTCCATCGCTTCGGTGTAGCTCAGGCGCGGCCATGGGGTTTGGAAAATGCGCTTGTGGGGGACTACCTCAGCAACCATTTTGGTGTACATGCCTTCGATCAGAGCGATGACATCTTCGCGCTCGACGAAGGACATCTCAATATCCAGCTGGGTGAACTCAGGCTGCCGGTCGCCGCGCTGGTCTTCATCGCGGAAGCAGCGGGCGATCTGGAAGTAGCGCTCGATCCCGGCGACCATCAACATCTGCTTGAGCTGCTGGGGCGACTGCGGCAGGGCGTAAACCATCCCCGGGTGGACGCGGGAGGGCACCAGGTAATCGCGGGCGCCTTCCGGCGTGGTCTTGAAGAGAATCGGGGTCTCGATCTCAAGGAAGCCCTGCTCATCCAGATAATCTCGGATGAACTTGATCACCCGGTGGCGGAGGGTGAGGTTGCGCTGCATGCGCGGGGTGCGCAGATCGAGATAGCGGTACTTGAGGCGCACGTTCTCATCGACCTCCTCTTCCTTGTTGATCAGGAAAGGCGGGGTTTCAGAGGGATTGAGCACCTTCACGGCGTGGACCTCAACTTCGATCTCACCGGTCTCCAGGTTGGGGTTGATCATCTCCTCAGGGCGCGCCCGGACAACGCCTTCCGCCTGGACAACCCACTCGGAGCGGACGCGCCCGAGGGTTTGATGGGCTTCGGGTGAGGTTTCCGGGTCAGCAACCAGCTGGACAAGGCCAAAGCGGTCGCGCAGGTCAATAAAGATCAGATCGCCGTGGTCGCGGCGGCGGTGGACCCAGCCAGCCAGTTGGATTGTCTCCCCAACGTGTGTCTTGCGGAGTTCTCCGCAGGTATGTGTTTTATGCATAACAACTTCTCCAAACGATTACTGGTTATTTTCAAACAAAAAACACCCGGATCTTCAAACCGAATTGGCTGGAAGATTTGTGAGTTTGCTTTACAAACTCAACCGGTGTCTAGAATTGCGTCGGGCAGCAAGGTCTGTGCAGAATTTTCAACACACAGGCAGCACAAAACCCGCGCCGCGACGCCAGGGATTGATATCCTTGTTATCGACCACGAAGCTGGTTTTGAGCAATTCTGCCTGTGTCATAGTGGAGAGATTATAGCGGAAAACCAGTGATTAGTGAATAGGCACAAAGTGATGGGAGTGTCTAATTTGGTGGGTAAGCGAAGTCTTTGACATGAGCAGGATAGGCAGGATATTTCTGCTTGTACAGTTGGCGTCGATT
>JAFGDK010000014.1 GCA_016932165.1 Anaerolineales bacterium | reverse complement strand
GGCGCATCACAACGAGCATGTGACCCGGGCAATCCTGGAACGCTGCGCCGGGCTGGCGCCATTGGCAGTCTATGTAGCGCAGGAAAACATCACCCGCTGGTTACAGGATGCTGGGTACTACCAGGTGGAGGTCTATGCTGTTGCCAAACACCGAGGTTTGACACGCTATATACACCGCGCCAGATCACAGCATCTACCTGGATCAATCTAATCAAAAGCCCGCAACTGGTCGCGTAGCTTGCGCGCTGCATCCTGGAAAAGCACCAGGCGATCCCTTTCTTTCTGCACTACTGCTGAGGGCGCTTTCTCAGCAAAGGGACTGGTTAACAACCCTTCCAGGCGAGCGATTTGAGCTTCGTTTTCCGCCAGTTCCTTCTGCAGGCGCGCCTTTTCTTCGCCCAGATCCACCATTTCAGATAACGGGAGGTATACCTCTATAGACCCTACTACCAGGCCAACAGATCCTTCAGGCTTCTTATCCAGAGCGCTCACGATATGGAAGGCCTTGGGATCCAACCCGGCCAACATGCTCAGGTTACCCCTCAAGGCCTCAAAAAACTCAACTCGCTCTGAGGCTACTAACACTGCACCCAGCTTCACACCCGGCTTGACGTTCTTCTCCGAGCGCAGGTTACGCACCGCCCGCACGACCTCCTGGAATAAAGTAAAATCGGCTACTGCCTGAGCCTCCCAACCCTCTTCATCCTTGGGCATAGGCCAGGGAGTAATGATCAGGGCTTCAGCCCAATCAGCGCCTAAAGGCGTTAGAGATACCCCGTAATCCTGATCAAAATGTTCTAATACAGCGGCGTGCAAGTGACCCCATAACTCCTCGGTCACGAAGGGAGTGAATGGATGCAACAGCCGCAAACAGGTATCCAACACCCTCGCCAGGGTATAAGCGGTGTAGAAAGCCCGGTCGCCGCCTTCAGCTAATTGCAGCTTGGCGATCTCCACATACCAATCGGCATATTCATTCCAGAAGAAATCATAAATCTGGCGACCTGCTTCTCCGTATTGGTAATTGGTAAAGAGACGCTCCACATCCCGCACCAGCGCTTGCAGGCGGGCCCAAATCCAGGAATCGGCCAGGGTCCACTGGGGCGCTTCCTTTGGGCAGGGCGGCGCCTGATACAAAGCCCCGATCACAAAACGGCTGGCGTTCCAGACCTTATTGGCAAAGTTACGGTTGGCCTCCACTTTTTTCAAGCTCAGGTTCATATCATTGCCAGGCGTAGAACCCACCAGCAAGGTGAAACGCAACGCGTCCGTGCCCAGCTCATCCATCACAGGCAAGGGGTCAATCACATTACCATAGGATTTGCTCATCTTGCGCCCGTTCTCATCCCGGATCAAGCCATGCAGGTATACCGTATCGAAGGGGACCTGCCCGGTAAATTCCAGGCCCGACATGATCATGCGCGCCACCCAAAAGAAGAGGATGTCGTAGCCCGTCTCCATCATTGCAGTCGGGTAGAAATAAGCCAGGTCGGGGGTCTCCTCTGGCCAGCCCAGGGTAGAGAAAGGCCACAACCCGGAGGAGAACCAGGTATCCAGCACATCCGGATCCTGGTGAATCTGTTGACTCCTACAATGGCTGCAGTGATTGGGGTCTTCACGGCTGGCGAACATCTTTCCACAATCTTCGCAATACCAAACTGGGATGCGGTGTCCCCACCACAACTGGCGCGAGATGCACCAATCGTCAATGTTTTCCAGCCAATTGTAATAAACTTTTGTAAAACGCTCCGGCACAATCTGGATGCGACCATCACGCACCGCCTCTAAGGCTGCCTCAGCCAACGGTTGGATGCGGACGAACCATTGGGTAGATACCATTGGCTCAATAATTTCTCCGCCGCGCTGGGAACGGGGCACATTCAAGATGTAAGGCTCTTCCTTTACCACCAGGCCAGCCGCACGCATATCCTCCCATAATTTATGGCGGCACTCAAAACGATCCAGGCCGGCATAAGGACCACCGTTCTCATTCACCCTGGCAGCCTCATCCAGAACCGAGATCACCGCCAAGCCATGACGTTCCCCAATCGCGTAATCATTGGGATCATGCCCGGGGGTGATCTTCAAAGCGCCGCTGCCGAACTCGCGATCTACATAGGCATCGGCAATCACCGGGATGCGCCTCCCGAGGATCGGCACCAGCACTTCCTTGCCCACATAAGAGGCATAACGAGCGTCCTCGGGATGGACAGCCACCGCCGTGTCGCCCAGGATCGTTTCGGGGCGCACGGTTGCCACCACAATATAATCTTCCGAATCCACCAGCAAATATTTGAAATAATAGAGCGTGCCTGCCTCCTGGGAATATTCCACCTCCAAATCCGAGACCGCTGTCTTTAATCCGGGAGACCAGTTGATCAAGCGTGGACCACGGTAGATCAAGCCTTTTTCATACAGTTGTACGAAAGCCTCTCGCACTGCGCGAGATAGACCTTCATCCAGGGTAAAACGTTCTCGATCCCAATCACAGGAAGCTCCCAATCGCCGGATCTGTTGTGTAATGATCCCGCCAAATTTTTCCTTCCAGGCCCAGGCGCGTTCCAGAAATGCTTCCCGCCCAATTTGCTCACGCGTTTTGCCCTCCTTCGCCAGGGATTTCTCAACCTGCAATTGGGTGGCGATCCCGGCATGGTCAGCGCCCGGCACCCAGAGCGTGGGGATACCCTTCATGCGGTGATAACGGATCATCAAGTCTTCCATGGAAACGAACATGGCATGACCCAGGTGCAGTTCACCGGTCACATTGGGTGGAGGGATCGAAATCACGAAAGGTTTAACCGAAGGATCGAAACCTTCCTGGCGAGGGTCATTGGAGGGCTTAAAATACCCCTTTTCCCACCACCATTGGTAGATGCGTTGTTCGGTTTCACGAAAATCATAGGCTTTAGGCAAGTTTTTCATCTTATTTCTCTCTTTGAAATGCTAAAGGTAACTTCTCAATAAAAAGGGGTAGAGGGGGTGTTGAAAAACGTGCGCAGCACGTTTTTCAACACCCCACCCCCACTTTTTGAGATGATAATGATAAAGTGTCTGCCAGGGATTGTTCTAGAGTATACCAGGGAGACCAACCCAATTCTGTACAAATTTTTTGATTTGAATAAGCTTTGTTCACATTGATCGCCGTCAGCGGGCGTACCCCTGGATTGAGGCGCAGCCAATCCAGCAAAGACACAATTTTATCACCGATCTTCAACATCCCACCGGCAACAGGGTAAACTGGCACGTTGCGATCCATGATCTTGAGCGCCAGGCGGGTGAAAGACACCATATCCATATTCCAGGCAGTCACGATGTACCGTTCCCCCGAACGCCCTCCCTGCAGAGCCAAGGCTACCGCTCGGGCCACATCGCGCCCATCCACAAAACTATTGAGGGTGGTCAACATGGGCAGCACAGGCGCCCATCGCAGCCAACGGTGGATCGGCGATAAAATCGCATCAATTCGCTCGGAACCCGGCCCCAGGATCACACTGGGGTTCAAGATGATCACCCGCATGCGATCCTGGTAACTTTGCACTAACTGCTCGGCAACCAACTTGCTGTAGCCATAAGGATCGTGTTTTTTCTTATCTTCCAGGTCAGGGTACATCGTCTCATCGGCCAAAACGCCCTGCTGAGCCCCTGCAGGCGGCAAGCCCACCGCAGAAATTGAACTAATAAAGATAAAGTTTCGGCAACCACTCTGGGCAGCCTCATCCAGCAACTCCTGGGTCGCCTGGATATTAGCCCGGAAGATCGCCTCTTTATCGGTTTTCTTAAAGGAGACCAGGGCAGCATTGTGAATTACCGTCTGGACTCCCTGTAGAGATTGGCGATAAGTCTCGGGTTTGCCCAACTCGCCGCGCACGAACTTGACCTGCGGTAAAGTGTCTAAAGGCAGGAACAAACGGCGCTGTGTACGAACCAGCAGGCGCACTGCCGACGGTGCGTTTTGAACGCACCCTACCAGATTTGCGCCTGCGGATGGACATCCGAGAGTCCAGGCGATTTGTTGTCCGAGAAAGCCCAACGCGCCCGTGATAAAGCAAGCGCCGCCAGCGTGAACCTCACCAGGCGAACTTTGAGAGCTGCGAGGATCAGCGCCGGATTCCAATTTGCAATCCCTCCATTTCTTCGATGTGCAACCCGGGGGAAATTGTCTTAACCAGCTTGATCTCCCGGGCGCGGGTGATGCTCATCAGGTCTTCTACTGCTGGCGCCAACCCGGCAGTCCCTTCCCCAGCCAGTTGCACTTGGGTAAGCTCGGTGCCCAGGGAAAGGCTTCCCTCGCTTTTATAACGGCGCACCGCAGTAGCCACCGACACCAGGACAGCGCCTAAATCCTCGGCGTCCTGATCCAACCAGGATGGCTGAACTTCGGGCCAGGGGGAGCGGTGGATGGAAACGCAGCCATCCTGGGCGGCAAATAATTCCTGATAGATGGCTTCCGTCACATAAGGCAGGAAAGGGGCAAAAAGTTTGAGGGTGGTCAATAACAGCGCATGGAGCGTAGCACAGGCAGCATGCCAACCTGAACCTGAACCCGCATAAAGGCGTTGTTTGCACATCTCCAGGTAATTATCCGCCAGCTCGCGCCAGAAGAAAGCCTCGATTTCAGCTTTGGCAGCCGCATAATCATATTGCAATAGCAACTCTGTTGCTCGTTCCACCAGGCGCCCCAGGCGCGCCAGGATCCAGCGATCCGCCAGCGATCGTGTGTCGATATCTGGCATTAGACTCGAGTCAGCCGGAAGCAATCGTAAAAAGCGCTCGGCGAAACGGGCTACATGCCACAACTTGGTGGCCAGCCGGGCGCCGGTTTGGATCTTTTCTTCACTGATGACCGCGTCTTTGCCCGGCCCCGTACTGGCAGCCCAGTAGCGCACTGCATCCGCCGAATACTTTTCAATCATCTCCATAGGCGCCATGGGGCCGCCGCCGCGGCTCTTGCTGATCTTGCCCATCCCCTCCCCAGCGATGCCCCAGCCGGAAATGGCCACGTCCTGCCAGGGCAAGGTTTGAAAATGGAAGTGAGATTTCACCAGGGTATAGAATGCCCAGGTGCGGATGATTTCGTGAGCCTGGGGGCGCAGCGAGAAAGGAAATACCTGCCTGTATAAATTTTCGTCATCTAACCAGCCGCCAACAATCTGCGGGCTGAGCGATGAGGTCGCCCAGGTATCCAGCACATCGCTTTCTGGCGTGAAAGACTGGCCGGCGCACTGCGGGCAAGGCCGCAAAGGCTGTGCGCTTAAGGGATCCAGCGGCAACTGCTCTCGCTCAGCAGGGATCACCGCGCCGCAACCGTCACAGTACCACACCGGGATGGGCACGCCATAATACCGCTGGCGGGAAAGGCACCAATCCCAGTTGAGATTTTCCACCCAGGCCTGGTAACGGGCTGACATATGTGTCGGGCGCCAGGCGACCCCCTCGCCAAGCTGCTGCAATGCTTCTTTATGCGCCAACAAGCCCACAAACCACTGCTCGACCTGCAGATATTCGACCGGGGTATCGCAACGCTCGTGCACCCGCACCGATTGGCAGGTGGGTTGGCGGTCAAGGATCAGGTCTTGTGTTTCCAATAGGGCAATCACCTTCTGGCGCGCCTCCCGCAAGGTCAAACCGGCCAATTGCCCCG
>JAFGDK010000083.1 GCA_016932165.1 Anaerolineales bacterium | reverse complement strand
TAATGTATGCAACTCCATTTATCAGGAAATCAGATGGCGCTATCTAAATACGACTGGGAAGACCCGGAAATCATCCAGATCAACACCACCGTTCCGCATACTTCAGCCAGTTATCACCCTAATGGAAGAAGCGCAATCAGCGGAAAGCCTTCCCCTTGGGAAATTTCCCTCAATGGTGATTGGCAATTCCATTGGTCGCCAAATCCTTCGAAACGCCCGACAAAATTCCATAAACAAGATTTTGATGTCCGCACATGGCGGAAAATCCCGGTGCCCTCCAACTGGGAGATGCACGGTTACAGCCGGCCTCAATATATAAACATTGGACCTCGTCCGGGGCTGAGCAAAAGGCAGATCCCTAAGATTGACCACAGAAAAAACCAAGTCGGAAGCTACCGGAGATCATTTGAACTCCCCAAAAGCTGGGCAGGATTGCGGGTCTTCATCCGGTTTGATGGTGTGCGCTCGGCTTTCTACCTGTTTGTGAATGGGGAGAAGGTTGGTTACAGCCAGGGATCCTGCACACCGGCCGAATTTGAGATCAGCAACTATCTGGTTGCAGGGGAAAATCTGATCGCCGCAGAAGTGTACAGCCTTTGTGATGGTACATATTTGGAAGACCAGGATATGTGGCGGCTCTCTGGGATTTATCGTGATGTCACCATTTGGGCTGCTCCTCAGCTTCATTTACAGGATTTTCACCTGTGGGCGGATTTCTCTGAAGACGGTAAGAAAGCGGTTTTCCAAACCATGGCCATGATCGAGCATCCGGACAAAAATGCCGCAATCCCCTTCTCTTTACAAGTCAGTTTGTTAGACCATGAGGGGGAACCAATATGTGAAACGATCAATATTTTTGATATTACCCTTCCCGGACCCAAAACCAGTTTTTGCCGGCTGGTTGGCGAAACAGACATCGTGAATCCAAAACGCTGGTCAGCAGAAACGCCGTACCTTTACACGGTCTTGTTGGAACTTCTCAATGAAGAAGGGGATGTACTTGAAGCCACCTCTCAAAAATTCGGTTTCCGCACAGTCGTGATTAAAGACAAAAAACTGCTGATCAACAACCAGCCTGTTCTCATCAAAGGCATCAACCGGCATGAGTTTGACCCGCTCAGGGGGCAAGCAATCACCCGGGAGCAAATGGAACAGGATATCCGCCTGATGAAGCGGTACAACATCAATGCACTGCGCACCTCACACTACCCCAATCACCCCTATCTATACGACCTATGCGATCGTTACGGCATCTATGTGATGGATGAAACCAACCTGGAAACGCATGGGGTTTCAAAACACATACCAGGCAGCAAAAAGGAGTGGCGTTCCGCAGCGGTCAACCGGGTGGTGCGTATGGTAATGCGCGACCGCAATCACCCCTGTATTGTGATCTGGTCGCTTGGGAATGAAGCCGGGCATGGGGAAAACTTCACCCTGATGAAAAAGTCCGCCCAGGTTTTGGACGGCAGCCGCCCCTTCCACTATCAAGGCGATCACTTCCTCAAAGCCTCCGATGTGATCAGCACCATGTATCCCTCACCAATGAGGCATGAAGAAATCGCCAGGGCTGAAGAAATCCTCCGATTTGGCGATTCTGAAACCCTGATAGGCGTCAAAGTGCCGCCGGAAGTGTACGGCAAAGCCCCCATCCTGATCTGCGAATATGTGCATGCAATGGGCAACAGCGTGAGCGCCCTGGATGAACACATGCGCATCTTTGAACAATATCCACATACCATGGGCGGATACATCTGGGATTTTGTTGACCAAACCCTGTTGAAAAAAACGGGTGACGGGCAGGAGTTTTGGGCATACGGGGGTGATTTTGGGGACCAGCCAAATGATGCTTATTTTTGTGTCAACGGCATCCTGGATGCCAATCGCCAGCCGCACCCGGCAGCATTTGAGGTTAAAAAATGCTACCAGGATATCTCAGTGCGGGTTGAAGACTGGTCAAACGCAAAATTCACGGTAATCAATAAGCAGTGGTTTACAGACTTGAGCCTGTTCGCCATTGAATGGGAAGTTCTCGAAAACGGGGTAAGGATCCGGCAGGTAGAACACCCCCCTCTCGCAACACCGCCTGGTGAGTCTGAAACCATTACAATAAATCTCGATCTTCCTTCCCCCCAAGCAAGCGCTGAATATCATCTGGGATTTCGCTTCAAGCTGATTGAAGATACCCTCTGGGCAGAAAAGGGCTTCGAGGTGGCTTGGGAGCAAATCACGATTCCGACGAAAGCAACCGAGAAAGCAGACCGGTCGATCTCCCACTCCGCAGTGGAGATAAAAGGCACAGACCATCTGATTGAACTCAATTATGAAGGCGGCACAGCTTCCTTCGACCCTGCCTCTGGCGACCTGGTCAGTCTGAAATCCGGAAACCGCGAGTTAATCTCCTCCCCTTTGATCCCTAACTTTTGGCGGGCGCCGTTGGATAATGACCTCCTGGCCAGGATGTTTTTTCCCCCAGCAGAACCCTATCTGAGTAAACGCGCTTATTGGGAGAAGGCGGCTCAAAATCGCAAGCTAAGAGATTTTCAAATCGTCCAGATGGCGGACGGCAGAGTGGATATTTCGGCCAGTTACAAAATCCCATCGGGGATAACCCCTCTAATCCTCGAATATTCAGTTTTTCCCAATGGCGAGATTGAGGTCAGCTATACATTTACCCCCAAAAGGGAAATGATCCGCGTGGGGATCACAACTTCACTCTCCGCCGGGTTGGACCGGGTGAGATATTTTGGTCTTGGCCCTCATGAGACCATGCCTGACCGGAAAACCAGCGGAGCGGTTGGCGTTTACCAGAACAGCGTTGAAGAAATGATCCATGATTACCCCCACCCGCAGGAAAATGGCAACCGATCAGAGGTGCGCTGGGCTGAGCTTGTCGATGCAGACGGGCACGGCATCCGATTCACAGCTGAAGGAAAAAATCTATTGAATTTTTCAGCCTGGCCCTACACCCAGGAGGATTTGATTAAGGCTGAACACATTCATGAACTACTCCGGCGGGAAGAAACCACAATCAATATTGGCTATGCGCAGAAAGGCGTTGGGGATCTTTTCTCCTATCTCGAAGGATATACTAAGGGAGTAACCCTGCCGGGGAAGAAAGAGTATCGGTTTAAATTCATCCTGAAGGCGATATAGATTGCCGGTTAATAAATGGGCGCTGATTTGCGCCCATTTTTTCTCAGATTTTCCGGATCAGTTCTTGTTATCGCTGGTGTCGAATATATTATCCGGCAGGCTGATGTTATTGACTGCAAAGCGCTCCACAAAACTCGGCCGCAGTCCGGTGGAGATATGCTTGCCCACAACCCTGCCGTTTTTATAGCCGGTCTGATCAAAGATGAATAGATCCTGCATCACGATTGTATCCCCCTCCATGCCCTGAACCTCGGAAACCTGGACAACCTTACGAGTACCATCCCTCATCCTGGATAGGTGGACGACCAGTTCAATCGAAGAAGCAATTTGCTCACGGATGGCACGCAGAGGCAGTTCCACACCCGCCATCAGTACCATGGTTTCAATTCTGCGCAGGGAGTCACGCGGGCTGTTGGAGTGGATCGTAGTCATAGAACCGCTGTGACCGGTGTTCATTGCCTGGAGCATGTCCAGTGCCTCACCAGAACGCGCCTCACCAACGATGATCCGGTCTGGACGCATCCTGAGTGCATTAACTACCAACTGGCGAATGGTGACTTCACCTTTGCCCTCAATATTCGGCGGACGTTTTTCCAGGCGGATGACATGGTCCTGATTCAGCTTTAACTCGGCGATGTCCTCAATCGTCACCACGCGTTCATCATCAGGGATGAATGTCGATACCAAATTCAACAAAGTCGTTTTACCGCTGCCTGTGCCGCCTGAGATGACCATATTGATCCTTGCCTGAGCGCAAGCTTGCAAAAAACTGACCAGGGGTGCATTTAGAGTGCCGTTGGCGATCAGGTCCTGGGCGGTGAATGGAATCGTGGCAAATTTACGAATCGTCAGCAAGGGACCCTCAAGCGAAAGGGGAGGAATGGTGGCATTTACACGGTATCCACTTGGCAAACGGGCATCCACCATTGGCGATGCTTCATCTACTCGGCGGCCGATCGGTGCCACAATTCTGTCAATGATCCGCCGAAGATGGGCATCGCTTTCAAACCGCACTTTGGTCTTTTCCACAGTCCCGAACCGCTCTACATAGACCTTTTCGTGACCGTTGACCATGATTTCGGTGATCTCGTTGTTATTCAGCAGCGGTTCCAACGGGCCGTACCCAACGATGTCGGCAACCACCCACTCGAGAAGCCTTTCACGGTTTGCCCGGGTATAGAGCAAGTTTTCTTCGGCCAATAATTGGTTGAAGTAGACCTCGATCATTTGTCGCAGTTGATTAGGATTTTCAAGATTGACTTCGCCATCAAATTCAGATAATAATCTGCGTTGGACAGCATCTCTGAGATAGTAAAGATTTTCCTGTTCTCCTAACCCTTCTGGTGTGGTGGTACCAGTGGGTTCGGTAGGTGTAAATTCCCTTCTCATTGCTGGTCGATTAGTGAACATAACTACTTCTCCTAGTACAGACTAAACTTATTCTGCATCTTCTAAAAACAATGGGATCTGGATCTGCTGGTCATATCGGAAGGAGGTCAAAATTCCCAGGTCATTCACCTGCCTCAACGCATTCACCGTCGATCCTGAATTATAGGCAACCATAAACAGAGATTGACCGCGCTTGGCCTGGGCTTCTTCCACAGTGTAAATCACCGAATAGTCTTCCAATACGGTTTCGAATAAACGCGCAGCATTCCACTCATCTTTGATTGCCAATGCTTCTCTGGCAGCCTCATAGTCCTCAATCTGAGAGATCTCCCCGAATTGCCTGACACGATCCTGGTAGGAGACCAGATTCAGCGCATAGTTGTAATACTCTGCTGCCTCCTCCAATAAACCAAGCCGGCGAAGTGTATATCCTATCCGGATTTCTACCTCAAACAAACGCAGGGTGTTCCCGTAATCTCCCCAGGCAAATGTCTCTGCCAACTCATAATTATCTCTGGCCGAATCATAATCTGCATAGGTATAGAAGACATCCCCTTGAGCCTGGTAAGCTTCAAACAGCAGGTACTGCACAATCCCATTCCCATATCCAGGTTCTTGCCGGTATAGCAGTTCCAGATCAGTGATCGCCCCTTCATAATCTGACCGGGCCATTTTATCGAATCCTTGAGCAAATAGCGTGGCGCGCTCAATTTCAAGTGTAATTGCCGGGGATCCAGCCCCGATATTATTCGCCAGGTTTAATAGTCTCAGCGCTTCTGCCATGGTCTCAGGACCATAGCCCTCGGTTTCAAGCAGATCCATGGCAAAAATGTAATAGTTATTCGAGATCAGCCTGGTTGCCAGTTTCTGAAGTTCTGCTCGTTCATCCGCAAATTCCTTGTTTTGGGGGAAAAGTGCAAGGGCTGCTTTGTAATATTCCTGTGCCAGATCGATGTCCTCAAGCGTGGCATCGTCTTTCTCTGCCACTTCAATAATTAAGTTCATGTAGGCGGTGAACAGTTTTTCATCCACCTCAGTCAAATTGGTTGCGGGGTTCAGTTCAAAAATGGCATCTTTGGCATCAACCATCGCCTGCCACTCAAAGTTATCATAACTGTCATGAATCACAGAAACCAGACGATCGATTTCAATTACCTGTTCTACCTCGCGAATGCGCAAACGCGTATCCTTATACGAAGGCATAGCATCTTCGATCTCCTGGTAAGTGGCCAGGGCATCTTCCAGCATTCCCCCCGCATAATACTGCCCAGCCTGAAGATAAAGCTCATCTAACCTGATCAACTCTTCAGCCTGCCCGATTGCCTCGGTCAACCCTTCGAACTCTGGATCAATCTCCTGAATCTCTTCGAGCAAAGCCAGCGCACCGGTTGGCCGCCCTGATCGGATCAGGTCGTTAGCGTTACTCAGTTTGGTGGTGAGTGAATAGAGCAGGGTTTCTGCCTGCTGGGTTGCCCGGACATAATTTAACCTGGCCTGATAACGGCCAATACCAACAAATGCCCCGGCAAGCACAAGGACAAGAACCACACCACCGATGATCACCCACGCCCCTGTTTTGAAAACAAACCTGCGGCGGTCTTCCTTGGCGGTAACCAGGTTGCTCTTCTGCAGAGATTGTTTTACCCGCACCTCGGTTTGGAATTCAAATAGACCGGGGTCTCCCGGATAGCGGCTGAGAAGCTCCTCGATCAGATCGTGGCAGGCAGACCAATCCCCGTTTTGATATTGCCGCAGCAATTCCTGGTAGGCTGGGTCGTTCGCATATGGCTGCGGCCTTGTCCGGGGATTGTTTTCCTCGATTGGTTCAAATTGGTTACTTTCCAGATTCTGGTCTGTCATTGTGAAGGGACCTTATTATTGGTAATTTATTATTTTGCCTGCTAGAAGATCTCCAGAAAAGCTGGAATCGTTGGACCTAGCAAGACAGCGAGCAACGCCGGGAAAATGAGCAAAGCCAGGGGCACCATCATCTTGACGGGAAGCCGCTGGGCAATTTCTTTGGCGCGGTATTGGCGCTGAATGCGCATTTGCTCAGCCTGTGATGCCAGTACGTCGGCAATACTCATCCCAAGGATTTCTGATTGAATTATAACCGCAACGAAGCTGGAAACCTCAGAGATTTCTACCCGATGGCTGAAATTCCGCAGTGCTTCCTGCCTGGAAATGCCGACCTCAATTTCAGATACCACCCGGGCAAATTCATCCGCGGCAGCTGATTTGTAAAATTGGCTTACCTTCATCATCGATTGATCAAAGCCTAAACCAGCTGCGGTGGATACAGCCAGCATGTCCAAAGCATCTGGCAGGCTTTTCAGGACTGCATCTTTCTTCCTGGCAACACGCAAGCGCAGCCAGAGGATCGGCAGGATAAATACAATCCCAACCACGGCCGCACCTGCCAGGAGAGAATCCATCACCGGGTTGCGTGAGAAAACGTAGAAACCGAATCCAAGCCCAAAGATCATCAGAATCAAACGCAAACCGTAATACTGCTGCGCTCTCATGAAAGAAACACCTGCCAAAGAAAGATCACGGTTGACCTTCTCAATAGACCTGGCTGGGGTAAACCTGCCCAAAAAAGTCAAGATCCCGGTCAGAATCGGCCCCACGGTACGGCGAACGAATGACTCCGAGAAATTCAGGTTCTGGACACTCAGCTCCCGGGCTTGCTTCTCCATCTGGTCTTCTAGAATGAACGCATACAGCCTCTGCGAGATCTGGTGCGCGTCGATAAACGAGGAAGCGTAAGCAATGAATGTGATTCCCAAGAGAACAAATGAAAAACTCGCGAAAAGTGCGATTGTGGATATGTCCATAATGATTTCCTGTTTATTTCACGCTATACTTCAATCTTGCTGATCCTTCGTAGAAGGAGATTCCCGATGAAGACGCTTATCAAAGCATAGATCAGGATGATCCGGGTTAAACCAGGGGCCATCAGCTGCTCAAAATACGTCGGGCTGATCAAGGTGAGCACCAGCGCAGTGAGGAACGGCAGCAAGGTGAGCAAATAGCTGGTATACCTGGCATAGGAGGTCAATGATCTGATCTCCCCAAACAGGTAAAGCCGGTTGCGGATCGTTTCGATCACCGAAGCGAGAATGTGGGTCAAATTACCGCCGATTTGCATATTAATGTTCACCGCACTGACCACCAGGAAAAGATCGTCGCTCTCCATGCGGTTGGCCAGGTTGGTCAAGGCTTGACTGAGCGGGAGTCCGAGTTCCACTTCCCTTCTTACCCGGCGGAACTCATCCGAAGCGGGGGCTACCATCTCATCGACGACTACATCGAGCGACTGCAGGAAGCTGGAGCCAGCCGATACAGCGCCTTTGATCAGAGTAAGGGTATCGATCAATTGATCCTGGAATTTGTTCTGGCGCCGGCTTACGGCTCGCATTAACAAAAATCCAGGGATAGAAAAAACGATAACAGCCAGGGCAACCCCGGCCACCCAATTGCCAATCACCAATATTCCCAGGGCCAATGCGCCCAGGGTGGCAAAGAACCGGATGAGGTGATACTCAGAAACCGTGATGCGCCAATTGGCAGTCGTCAGCTTGGACTGGAACTCCTCAGAGTTCAACATGCCAAGCGTGGTGTTCAACCGGTAGCGGAACCTGTTGAGGCGTGTTGTCGCCCTTTTCCGGGTGCTGGTAGAAGCCGCTTGAGGTGTTTCAACAAATTGATTGATCCGCTCGTTGATATTTGTCCTGCCGAAGATAATCACCAGCAAACCAACCAGCAAACCACCACCTCCCAGCACTAAGCCGATGATGATGATCACAATCAGGTTTGTATCAAGATTAGCCAAAATTACCTCTCAATATTTTATCCCAGGCGTGAAGATTTAGACAAAGCTTCCGATCGAGGCGTGGCGCCGGATTTACCCTGCGATCCTGTGCCGACCACTTTTAGCAAGTTTTCAGCCAACTGGTGGTACGCTTTGCGTAGGGGAGTTCTGGCTCGTTGCAGGGTGACTGGGATCCCGCGGTTGATACTCTGGAGCGATGTCTTGTAATCCAGCGGGATGGTGCCTAACACTTCAACCTGGAGAGATTTCTCCACATCGTTGATTGATAACCCGTCCCGCTTGTCGTACTGGTTGACAACCACCTGAATCTTTTCCCTGGGGTAAGAAAGCGTACGGCAGACCTCAAAGAACTGGCTGGCATCGCGTAAAGAGGCGATATCCGGGTTGACCACCAGGATGATCTTGTTGGATGCATCCATATAGGTAACCGCCATGTCATTGAGGAAGTTGCCGCCGTCAATAATAATATATTTGTACACAGTTTGCAGGTCTGAGATCAGGCGGTACATATCATCGGGGCGGATTCCCTGGCCGGCGGTGATCGTCATAGGAGCTGGCAGCAAGTTGAGTCCGGAGACATGCTGGGAAACCACGTCACGGATGAGGCCTTCATCCAGAGCAGCCACGTGCGCAATCAACTCAGAAACCGTATTCTGGGTGCGCAGGTTAAGGAGTACATCCAGGTGACCAAAGAGAAGCTTCCCATCCATCAGGAGGACTTCTTCCTCCTCTACCTCAAATAAAGAAAGCGCCAGATTGGTGGCCACCGTGGAGACGCCCACCCCGCCCTTGGGGCTGATCACCACGAAGGTGCCCCGGGAGCTTACCAGCGGTGCGGAAACCTCTACTGTGGTTTTGGCCACACTCCTGCGGCCGAGGAGCTCCTTGATGCGGTGCAGTGTACTCACCAGGTCTTCGCTGGTGAAAGGTTCCAGCAGGATGGCGCGGGCGCCAGCCAGGATGACTTCCTGGGAATCGAGGAGGTGGTCCTGCGAGAGAATGGCGATGATCACAATCTCAGGGAATTGGGCTGAAATACTGTCGATCAGCTTAAGCGGATCCACTCGGTCATAATCCATATCCAGGAGGATATAAGCCGGCTTCAAGGTGTAGACCACTTCCATGATCTCTTCATTGGGAGAATCCGGCGTTACCACCTCAAATCCCTCTGTTGCGCTGATCACCCCTTTGATCGAACTACGCACGTCATCATCTGTGGTGATGGGCAAAATTGTAGATATAGCAATTGAACTAGACATAAAATATCCTCTTCAGGTTAGGGCAAGATCTCTAAACCATAGAGTTCTTTAAGATATTCTGAGGTAACCGGGGTGAGGTTGAAATACCCTTGGGAGGTGGGGGCGCGCAAGACCATATCAAAGACTGCGCCGACATCCTTAAGGTATTTCATGATCAGAGCATCCTGCGGGTCAAGGGCTAACAGGTAGGCCTTGATATTGATCTGGCCGCGTGAGAGGCTCTCACCTTCATCACCCTCTGCCGGGGTAGTGCCTTCTTCAGTAATGATATCGACCACCATGGCGGTGATATCCAGGCGCTGGTTGGAGGCAAAGGTGACCGTCTCAGTGGTCTCAGTGCGGTTTTCGTTCTCGTCGATGGTCTCGATGGTCGTTTGGACGGTAGCATACAGGTCGACGATGTCACCGCGCTGGATTAAAGATTCCCGCCCCAGAAGATCTGATGCCGGCAAGGGGAAGAGCACATGAGTATCACTCAGCACATAAGCCACATCGTGTGTGACGGCTGTCGGGTCGGCCAGATTATGCACCAGGACCATCTCGCCCTGGATGAGATCAACCTTGAGTATCTTCCCGGCGGCATCTTCGACGTTCGCAATCGTATCCCGGGTGGCAAATTCCACCGGCAGGTTGATGGTGGTCAGGTCATCATTGGTCAGCAGAGTGCCAAGGGGTACATCCCGGTTAGCGACAACCACCTGCTCGGTGATCACCTCGACCACAACTTCTTCCGGTTCGGGTTGGTCAAGAGTCTGCTGGTACAGCCGGAAAACGGCTACACCTCCCAGAACGATCAGGACAAAGCCGATGATCGCGACAATAATTCCTATCCGTAGTCTTGAACTCAATGTGAACTCCTTTCAGCACTATGTTAACAGGATAGTGTGAATTTATGTATGATTAATCCATATCATTTTTATTCGGTTAATGAAATTACATATAAACCCAGGTCTACCAGCGCGTCTCCGGTACCAATCGTCATATCCGTGGAGGCCCAGCCATCAATGAAGTAGCCTTCAATCGAGGGAGTCGATTGGCTGACGATCCCCAGATTGACAGCCAGGTCTTTGCCGGGGCAGGGGTGTGCGTTTTTATCTGACACACAGGTGATATAAAACTCAGCAAATCCAATCACCCGGAAATAAATCGAGCTGGCCGCTGTGCTAATCTGCACCAAACCATCATCGGGCCCACGCAAAGGTTCACATAGCGGGTCGGTAAGTGGATTGGAGGTTGGCGAGCAAAAAGACTCAAACACCGGAATCAGCGCTGGGGATCCTTCGATAAAGGCCTTGGAATCCTTATACACATCAGCCACAGCGCCCTCACGCCCGGGGTACCAGGTCGGAGCGCTGACGCTAAATTCAAGCTCACCACGCACAATTTCATCCAACTGGGCATTGTTGGCATCCCCATCCAGGATGAGCCAGCTGCGGTTCCCGGCCCCAAGAATATCGATGCGGCCGTCTCCATCTAGATCGCAGTTCACATCTCCGTCCGGGAGACAGGGGATTTCATAAGACGAAGGGATGGTATCCATCACCAGATATAATTCAAGTTCTCCAGTCCCAGGTCCACCCAGGTAGGAGGCAGCATCATCGCCAGGACCATCATACAAAACTGTCCCACCGGTGCCGGTGAAATTTACGCCAGGTTCTTCAAGAATTTCCTGGAACACCGGCCAGGGAATCGCTTTCCAATCACATTCTTCACTGTCCGAGGGCATCCCGGGCAGCGGCGGGCGGCAAGACCAGGCAATCGGAAGCACGCTGTCTGCCGCCCCAGGCGGGAAACAACCCGCCGAGGCATCCGCCCTGATCGTGGTAATATCCTGGCCAAACACTCTGGCAAAGAAAGTCTGATCATCGATGGAGACGCTGACTTGAATCTCGCCATCCACTATGCCCCAGCTGTCCACAGCCGAGGCTCGATTCTCATTGACAGCGTATTGGGTGATGATAGCTTCCACCGAGCCGCCCGCGCCCGTCGTGCCTTTATTGACACAATATTCATACGCCCCAGCCAGGGCGGCGGCATCAGCCGCCGTCTGGGCATTGCGGCGGTTGAGATACGCATTCCCGCCATCGACAACTAAGGCAGCCATGACCACCAGCATCAGCATCGCTACTGTCATAATAATGATGGTTTGACCTTTTTCCTGCTTGGTAAAAATCATGGCAACCTCCTTGAACTTGCCGTTACTGGGTTAATGTGATCACAAACGCACCGACTTCGTACTCAGCCTCGACTTTGCCACCAACAGTATACCCGTCAATGAAGTATCCTTCAATTGTCCCCACGTTGTGTTTCAGCCCCGCAAAGTCCTTTCCGGGACAAGATGAGCTTTTGCCGCTGGAAACGCAGGTGACATAGAAGGGGGCAAAGGCTACAACACGATAGTAATCCCGATCCCCGTTAAAGAAAGATTGGATCCCGTCCCCGGAATCATATTCTGGGCAAAGCGCGGCAAACTCCGCTGCATTATCTGCATTGATCTGGGAGCAATAAGCATCAAAGACCGGCACCAGGGCATACTCGCCCAACCGGTAATCAATGGTAACAAAATAGGTTGAGGTTTGAACCCCGGGTTCTCCAAAGTACCAGGTGTTGATATCGATGGGATTCAGTGTGCCCCGCTCCATGATATCATTGATTTCATCCGCGCCATTACCACCCTCTAACTGGAGCCAGCCGCGGTCGGCATTGGTGCCGATATCATAAATGCCGTCTCCATTGAAATCACAGGTGATCGACCCGCCAAGCCCCTCTTCAATGCACTCATCATAGCTGAAATCCTCGCTGTCCATCACCACATATATCATTTTGCCTTCGCCCATGGTGTCGAGCAGATCATTCTGGTAGCTGGCGGCGGTGGCATTGTCGCCTTCATCCAGCAGGTAGTTTTCGAAGTCAAAACTCACCCTGATCTCGTCGAACACCTCAAAGGGGATCTTTTGGAGGACACAATCCTCGCCAGAACCGCTCCCGCCGACAGGTGGCTTGCAGGAAAAGGCAATCGGCATCACATCCCCCTGGGCCGTTCGTGGGCTGAAACATCCTGCCGCCGCTGAAGCCTGGACAGTACCCATTGTGGAACCAAACACCCTGGCGAAGAAGGTGCTGCGCGTCAGGCTGACAAGCACCTCAACGTCGTTGTCGGCGTTGATAAACCAGTTCTCCAGCACCGCGTTGTTCTCCACCTGGACGTACTCGGTGATGGCCGCCTCGATCTCGGCAGTGCTGCCGTGATTGGCGCAGCGCTCAAAAGCGCCAGCCAGCGCGCCAGAGTCTGCCGCGGTTTGGGCCGTGCGGCGGTTTAAATACATATAGCCGCCGTCCACAATCAAGGCGGCCATGGTCACCAAACCAAGCAAGGCGACCGCGATCAAGATAATCGTCTGTCCTTTCTCTGTTGTGTGTTTCATGATGTTTCCTTTTGATTTAATAACTCCCGTTTTGGATAAATGGATAGATATGAAAATATAAAATAATAGCTCACCTGGCAATTGGCGACAGGGTCATCGTGGTTTCGGCGGTCAGCGTGATCGTATTCCCGGAGCCCAGCATCTGCGCCAAAAATGGAGTGATCGGGGCAAAATCAATGCTGGCCGAGACAGTTACCTTCTCAGTGTCATCGGTATACACAATCGGCGTGACGTCATCTTCGATAGCGCCACTCCCATCCAAAGCAACCACAGTAACATCACTGTCAGCGATATCCACGGCAATGGAATATCCGGTAACCACATTCACCACATCCGTTTCGCTGGCGTGGTCTTCCAGGTTGTTGACCGAAGCAAAACGAGCCCCCTCACGAACTGCGTTCTGCAGGGCAGAATAATAATAGATCGCCCGGCCCAGATCAATAAAGGTCAGGATCAAAAGCAATAAAATCGGAATCGCCAGGGCGGTCTCGACCAGGGATTGGCCTCTTGAATGCTGGAGTTTTGATTTCCTCATGGCATATACATCCTGGCGTTTGAGGCGAGGCTGATCTCGCCCAGAAAATAACCAAATAAAGCGACATTAAATGGATGGGTGACAATCACTTCTGCAGTAGAGCCGGTGGGGCACAGGGGCGATGTGGTGATAGGATCGCCAACAGCATCCAGGCATTGGACAGTCACATCCGTGCTGACAATCTCTACGCCCGAGTTTTGAGATTCAGCCATCACCGCAGCAATAGTATTCGGAAAGCCGTCACCCGGATCGTCACGGTCATAGATCAGGTAATGGACGCCTTCCCGGGCAGCATTCTCCAAAACAATTTTGATCTGAAAGGCGCGGCCGAATTCCAGCACACCAAAGATCAATAACAATACCAGCGGCAGTGCAAGCGCAAATTCAACCAGGGCCTGCCCTGAACGGCGGCCTCTGGGCATATTCACTATTTTGGGTAGTTTAACTCTGGATTTTTCCATACTCAACAAGGTCCCTGGTTCTTCCTATATTCTGAATGTTAGCAATAAAGAACAAAAACTGCAAGCCACCCAAATTATAACAATCAATTATCATCTACATTATAGCAGGTTGATTGCAATTTTAGAAGAAATACGAATATAGGCAAATCTCCTAATTTCACTTGACTTCACGCGTACGCTACTTTATGATTAGCATAAGCTAGTGAGGGTGATTTATCCAAATTTAGATGCCAAAGAGAGTAGCATATGTTCAGAGACATGTTAGACAGCAGCCAGCAAGACATCAAGGAGCATATTTTCCTGGCAGCCCATATTGCGGAACTCAAAGAATGGGATAACCGCGCCCACCTGGAACGGGTCCGCCGGTATGTTTACCTGTTCTCCACCGGGATGGGTATCTCGGAAAAAGAGGCCAAACTGTTTTCGATCGCAGCCCAACTGCACGATATCGGAAAGATCATGATCCCGGACTCGATTCAGAAGAAAACAGATAATCTCGAACCGCATGAATGGGAGATCTCAGAACAGCATACCGTTGAAGGGGCGCGCCTGTTGCGCGGATCATCCTCGGTATTCCTGCAGGCGGGTGAGATCATCGCCCTCACCCACCACGAGAGATGGGACGGGTCTGGCTACCCCAAGGGGATCAAAGGGAGCGAGATTCCGATGACCGGCCGGATCACCGCCCTGGCGGATGTATTCGACGCGCTGACGACAAAAAGACCGTATAAGAAAGAAATCACACCAGAAGAGGCTGCCAATTTGGTCGGCAACTCTGCCGGCACCTTATTTGACCCCGATCTAGTGAAAGTCTTCCAGCAGAGTTTTGATGAAGTGCTGAGCATCCACAAGGCTGTCCGCTGAGGACTGGGAAAATCCTACCAAAACAAAAAAGAACCCGGCTTTGCGGGTTCTTTTGAATTATATTGCCCTACACCTCAGGGAGTGAAACTGTAATAAGGTGCGGTGATCGAATTGGCGTAATTGACCCCGTTGATACAACCATCGCCTTCCACATTCTGGCTGATCTGATTCCAGCTCAACTTTCCGGTTTCAGGGGTATAGATTGAATCCAGGGCGCTGTAAACGCAGTGGGGGCCAGCATTGTAATTCAGCAAGGTCATCTTCCAGATGGTGGCATAATCCACCGTGTACCCAGAGAATTTACCGGTGACATTGTACACAATCTGAGAGGTCTGCCGGCAATACCCCATCAGAATCTCAGCAATATATGGGATACTGGCTTCAGCTTTGGCGATATCGACCTTGTATTCGCACTCTTCACAGCTGGCGTCCATCAACCCCAGAAGTTCACCGGCAAGAACGTTGTCATACGACGAGAAGGAGCCCAAGTAATTACCCGGACACGGGCCGTTAAACGTTTCCAGACAAACTTCCCCATAAAGCACTGGGTTCCATTGAAGGGCAGAACTGGCGCCGATCAGCGTGAGATGCCCAAGGCCAAAGTGGTAGGTGCCGTGACGGATCGGCCAGAACTGGCTTTCAAAGCGGAGCAGCTGCTTGAGAAGCACCGGCGGAACGCCTGTATCGTAAAATGCCTGCAGAATTTCCTCGTCATAAACATTCTGAAGTTCAATCACGATATCACGGGTGGCATCCAGTCCGCAGGCGTTGGCATACCCGGTCGGCCAGACGCCGCCAAGCGGACAATCCGACGCGTCAACCACACCGTAAATGATTAACTGGCCAGCCAGAAAACCATAGTATTCTGAAGTTGCCAATTCACCCGGTACTGCTGGAACATACAGCCAATGATATTCAGAATCAGGAATATCCGCCCGGTTCAAACAAGTGGGCGTCAGTTGGGCGTTTTCTCTTGCCAGCGGTTGATACTGATCTGGGAGTGAGCCGGTGAATCCCGCCATAAACAACAGCATCACCACGGCACCCAAAATCATAAGGGATCCCTTAGTTTTCATACTCTTCAATGCGCCTCCCCGAGGCTCTAGTTTTATAGATTATATCCGATTTTTCACAAATATACCCAATTTTTAAGGAAACTGAATCACCTAATTTGTTGGTTTGCATCCCTCTGATGATTGCTGGAAAAGAATAAAACCCGGAAAGACCGGGTTTTATTCTTATTGTTGATCAAAGACCCCAACTCATCAGGAGGTAAGGGTGGACTCCATCGAATTGAACACATTGGCAATGTCCACGCCAAGCAGTGACAGCGCAACCACCACCACCACGGCGACCAACAATATGAGGAGGGCATATTCCACCAGCCCTTGCCCCAATTCACTACGGTTTTTCAATAACATATTACACCTCAAAATAAAATGGTGAAAAATAATCGGAGAACCTAATCCCTCCAACTTTTATCTTATCACAAGTAGGTGCGTTAGTTATTTAACAATTTTGTTAAAATTACATTCCAGATTCAACCGGGAGGGATTTCTTTTTCTTGCGACTTTCTTTCGCAAGTGGCAGATTATTTTTCAAGCGCAAGGCGCTTAACTGGCTGAGATCATAGATCCGGTCGCGCAGTTCTTCACTGAGGGCGCGCACCAGTTTTCTGTCTTCTACATCCCCAGTAACCCAAAATGGCTGCCCCAGAGTTATCGCGTATCTCCCCCGCAGGAAAAATCGCGAGATCACCTTTTCTCCCCCAACTTTCAGCGATTTGAATTTCATTCCCTCAATGGGCATATGGAAACCGACCGGGATGATCGGCGCCCCTGCTTGCAGCGCCATCCGCACTACGCCAGTTTTAAGTCTGTTGACCTTGATTCCCTCCTGGATATCGCTGAGCCCTCCTTCAGGAAAAATCCCAAGGTTCTCACCGCGTTCCAGGGCAGAGATGCCGGCATTGAGGGCCTGAATACCATCCTTTTTATCCACCGCGATATGGCCAGACCGCCGGAACAACCCGCCTAAAAACGGTTTTTTAAAGATATCAGCGTTGACCATCATCCGGGTTTTTTCAGGCAAAACCGTCAACAAATAAAAAGGATCAGTGGTTGTGGGATGGTTTCCGGCAAAAATCTTCGGACCTGAAGGCATCGGTCCTCCCATTTGCACATCCAGGGTCAGCCGTAATCTGGCAAACTGGTTTAGAACCGCCACGCCAGCCCAATAATACAACCCCTCTCTGGCTTTAATATATTGGCCTTCATTAGACCATTTGACCTCTTCTTGCATATGAAATAACTTCATTCGTCATCGGTTCCTTTGAATTTTGCCGCAAATTCTATAATTTGCAGGGATCCAGCTACACTAACCCAGCTATAGGTAATACGTTGCGCCCAAACATAAGTTGCAGCTTCCATCAGCCGATCTGACCGGCAAAATCGACCAGGTGTCTTCCAAGCGTTTCAGGCTGGTCCACATGAATATCATGGGCGGCGCCGTCAAACCATACAAGGCGGCAATCTCGAATAAGCTGGCAGGCGAGATTAACCCACCCGCGCTTTTTGGCAGCCATCTCGCTGCCGTCATCCGCCGGGCAGATCATCACCGGCACCTCAACCATCGGAAACAGTTTGTTTACGTCCTGATCGTACATGGCGCGCAATATTTTCATGTGATTATCCAGGTTAAGCCATGGGCGGATAGTACCATCGGGAAGCACCTCAAAATTCCCCAAAGTAATCTCCACTCCTTCCGGTACCCAATTTGGATGAATGCTTGCAATTCTGGCTTCCAGATCCGCACGTTTAAGCCCCGCAAGAGGAGGCGGGTGCAAATCCCGGGAAACCTGCTCCCAGCTTCCCCGTTGGCGCAGTTGGATGAATCCACCATCGACAAACACCAATCCTTTCGCAAGTTGAGGATCGCGGGCAGCAGCCTCCAGGACGACATTCCCTCCCCAAGACTGCCCCACAATGATCAGGCGGGCGAAGCCCAGGGACTTGACCAATTGGGACAGGTCGGTGGAGATTGAGTCAAAGTCATATCCGTCAATAGGTTTGGAACTGAGCCCATGCCCGCGTTGATCCACTGCGACAGCGCTGAAACCAGCTCTCACAAGATACTTAGCTACCAAATCCCAGGTTCTGGCATTACTGGAAAGGCCATGAACGAGCAAAAAGACCGGCTTTTCCGGAGTGTGTTCTTCAGGCTGCCAGAATCTGGCATGGAGGCGAATTCCCTCCAACTGGATATAACCCACTTTGGGATCCATTAAATTAGCCCAACCAGAGGAGTTCCTGTCCCTCAGGAGTGTCGTTTACTTGCCACCCATACGCCTTAATCTCATCCCTAAGGCGGTCCGATTGAGCCCAATCCTTCTCAAGCCGGGCAGTATCTCGTTGATTCATAAGATCAACCACTTCTTGAGAAGGATGCGGTGGAGTCTGGGAGGCCTGATCGATTTTTTGCTGTTGAGCAGCCAATGCCTGCGCCCAAACCGCAGGAGATATTCCCTCTCCAGCTGGCGGGATCACAGGTTCACCAATCAGGGCAAGATCAAAAGTGCGGCCGGAATCAAAAGTGGTTTCGCTGCCAGCTATTAAAACCGTCACGGTTCCATTACCCATTACCGTACAGACCTTTTGCTGAAGGTCAATTGCCAGCGATGTGTGATCATCAATCCCCAACACCACCGCGTCGTCCGGCAAACGTTGGTAGAGGGCATCAAACCTGGATTTGCCAATATAACAACGGCTGGTATCAAGGTCATCACCGCCATCGTTGTTATTCCAATGAGGAACAATTGAAAGTGGAAGATGGTAACGCCCAAAAAAATCCAGGCCCTCTTTCCAATGAATATCCTCTCCCACCTTAAAGATTTCATAAACCGGGATGGTAAAACGTCCGAATGCCAGCGTGGCAGCGCTTGAAAGCACCAGAGCGGCCCCCATCTGAGTTCGGGCGCTTACAATTTCATATGCCAGTGAATTTTGAAGCTGCCGGACAGCATACGTCGGACTGCCCGGCCCGAGGAGAATCTCATCAGCCAAATAAAGCGGTGCTACAATCTCCGGAGCGTCGGGGCTTAAGTGCGTGTCTTTCTTTCTGGCGGGAACCTGGATGATCTCGGGGGAATAATTCGTCAGACGGACAGCAAGGAAATCCTTGATTTTACCAGCAACCAGGTCTGAATTGAGCTCAAACCCAGCTGGCGTTTCCAGGATGGCGATCATCGGATTTTGAGGAAGACGGCGGGCAGCAAATTCGTGCGCTTTACCGCTGGACGCCAATGTTTCTCCAGACCCAAGCAGCACAATAATCCCAGGGGTAAACGGGTTCATCACTTATTCCTGTAATTCGGATAATAATAGTTGTAATTATACTACATCTACCTGGGATTTAGTGCCCACGAAATTTAGCTCAGAGATTCACCAGCCGAGCCAATTAGGAGATTAGATTGATGCTGACCTTGAGTCCTCCTAAAGCCCAAGTACCCATCAAAAAACTAACACTGGAAACATTCTCTAATTCTGATCTTCTCCATGCCCATGGGCACCACTCTCTACACAAGACGCAGTTCCTTGTTAGTTGCCCGCACAGTAATTTTCCAATCCATCCTGCACTGAACCACCAGCAGCGGCGGTATCGTTCCCAAAATTTTAAAAAAATTGGACTGATTGAATATCCTGTCCTTTTACATCTACCAAAGAAAAATACGAGCAGCGTCAAATGTGGTGGGCAATTCTACTCCATAGGCCGTAGTTGATTTCCATAGAAATTACTACACGCAACCATGATCTCCTTATTTGTGAGCATTCTGAGTTCCTCAGCAGATATTTAGACGGTGACCTCGATGTTTCGCAAGTACACCAGCCACCCAGGCAACAACCTCCTCTAATCCTTGCCTTGTTCAGCAATTTTCCCCTAAAAGCATACAACTAAAGTTGACATTCGTATACTTATATTGTACAATTCTGACAGTTTTTGCATCATCAGCGAGCGAGGTGTTTGGAGAATATATGAGTAATAAGATAGAACCAAACGTAGGTCAGATAATTAAATCGATGCGTGATGAGAAAAATCTGTCCCTGAGAGACCTTTCTGAAATCAGCGGGCTGTCAACCAACGCAATCAGCAAAATCGAGCGCGGGATTAACTCCCCCACAGTCGCTTCCTTACACCAGCTTTCGTCAGCGCTTGGCGTCCATATCGCCGAGCTTTTTCGCCAGGATGTTCAAAATGTGAGTGTTTTTGTGAAAGCCAACGAGACAACCAAAGTAAAAGGGGATGGTGTGGTGATCGAAAGCTTGGGAAGCGGTTTGCCGAATCAACAATTAGAACCATTCACGATGATCGTTGAGTCTAACCGGGTAGAATTTCCTGAATTGCTTTCACATTCAGGCGAAGAATTCGTATACTGTCTCAAAGGCAGGTTGGAGTATTTTGTAGGGGATCTCTCATTCATTTTAGAACCTGGAGATCGCCTCCTCTTTAAGGCATCAGAGCCGCATGGATGGAAAAATATCGGCGAAGAACCAGCTGAGGTCATCCTGGTGCTTGAATCCGACCAAAGCAAACCTCTTCCGCATAAAATTCATTAAGTAATAAAAGGTAATGACCCCAAAATGATCCTTGCATCCAGGGCAAGACACCCTTTCCCTGCTGGCAGGACTCGTAACGGATTGATATCCAGTTCAGCAACCTGCGGGAAATCAGTCAGAAATTGAGAAAGTCGCAACAGTGACTCGATCAGGGCATCCACATCAAGCGGCCGGAGTCCCCTTGCACCTCTCAGAATTTGAGACCCGCGTAAATTAAGGATCATCTCCTCAGCAGTTCTCCTCGAAATCGGGGCTACACGCACCGAGGTTTCTTCCAGAATCTCAACAAAAATCCCCCCCAAACCAACCATCACTACCGGACCAAACTGCGGGTCCTGCCTGCCGCCGAGGATCAGCTCTGTGCCCTCCGAAACCATAGGCTGCACCAGGACACTGCCCAAATCTTCTTGCGGGTACAACTTAGCTATCCGGGTTGTCATCTCCTGGTAAGCATCACGGACAGCCCCTGGCGTGCGTAAGTTTAACTGTACCCCCCCCACATCAGTTTTATGTGAAATTTGATCGGCGATGATCTTAAAAGCCACCGGATACCCTAACTGCTGAGCTGCCTCAACCACCTCTTCAGCGGAATTGGCCACCACACTCCTTGCAGTCGGGATGCCGTAATGTTCAAGCACCTGGATAGATTCCGAGAGCAGCAGATCACGCTTTTGGGCTTGTGCAGTCCGGATCAGTTCTGCGGCAAGTTCTTTCTCAACCGCGAAATGTTCAATCACCTCCCCTTGCTGCAAACGGCGGGAGATCATACAATATTTCCGATTCAGTTCCAGGGCGCGAATCGTTTCTACCACCTGGGTAAAAATGGGGAAATCGTAATTCTGTTTCAGGTAATTCACTTCCTGGGCTGAAGCGGAAATATAATAGGCCACCGGTTTGTCATACTTTTTCACCATTTCAATAATATGCCCTAGCAGTTCTCGGCTGGCATGGTTTTCTTCGCTGGATATTGCTGTGTGCAAGAATACCACCCCATCCACTGTATCCAGTTCAAGGGTTTGTTCAACAATCTGGGCATAGACTGAAAGGTCAAACAGATCACCGAGATCAAGCGGATTGGTGAGGTTGATCACAGATGCACGGAAGTGTTTTTCGATCTCGCGGAGGAAAGGTTCGGGCAGCTCAACCAATTCAAAACCAGACAACTCACAGGAATCAGCTGCGATAATCGCATGCCCGCCCGAACGCGAGATGATCGCCAAATTCTTGCCTTTCATCACTGGGAGTTCCAATATTTTCATTGAATTGCCCAAGGATGTGGCGTCATGGATGCGTATAATGCCGGCCTGTTCGAAAGCGGCATCAACCACCTTGTCATCACTGGTCAGTGATGCGGTATGAGAGAGGGCAATTTCGTTCCCGAGTTCGCCAATATTTGATTTGAAGGCCAATATCGGTTTGGTCGATTTCCTGGCGACATCCATCAGGGTGCGCCCGTCATAGATGCTCTCGAGATAAAGAAAGATCAACTCAGTGCCTGGGTCCTCAATCATATACTCCAACAATTCGACTGCGCCGATATTAAGCATATTCCCCGCTGAAACGAACTTGTTCAAACCAACTCCCTCATTTGCCATCAAGTTAAGTACCGACATCCCTACCCCACCGCTTTGGGAGATCATGGATACATGCCCCTCTTTGACAAATTTTGTGAGACGGGGAAAGGGCACACAAAAGCCATTCTCCATACTAATAACACCGATGCAGTTCGGTCCAACAAAACGGATACCGTATTTTTCTGCTACGGCAACCATCTGCTCCTCTAGCATCTTGCCTTCCTCACCAAATTCTCTAAATCCAGCGGTCTCGATGATCGCCCATCGAATTCCCTTTTGCCCGCACTGCTCTAAAATTCCAGGGACAGTCCTGGCTGGGGTCATGATGACCGCCAAACCAACCTCATCGGGGATATCAAGCACAGTGGGGTAAATGCGGCGCGTCTCGATGGTTCCACCACTTGGCCCAACAGCATACACCACACCCTCAAACCCATATTCGACCAGATTGCCGACGATATTCCGGCCTAGGTTATCAGGTTTGGGGGAAACACCAATGACGGCAACACTTAGGGGATAAAAAATCTCTTGCATCATTTCTTCCTTGAATCGTTCATCTCAGGCCGTACCCCTTGGTAGATCAAATTGAGACCTGAAGAGAGCGAATAGTACCCCAAAATTAACCCCGGACCAATCAGGTTATGGATATAATTCCTCTCTAAAATTCCGAAAAATAAATCAATATCGCCCTCTGTCTGAAAGGCGTACTCCTGGATTGTTCCAGGGTACATCTTGGCTTTCACCAAAAAAATTTGTTTTTCTCCGGGTAAATAGTTCGTCCTTTCTGGTTGGTAATAAATATAAAGAACCGGCACAAACAGGATCAATGCAGTAAAAGCCAGCAGGATGATTTTTGTTGGAGTAAGGAAATTAATTAATTTCTTCATGGGATCAAGATTAATTATCCCAGCAGCACCAACAACATTGAGACTGCTGTTCTGGCTTCAATGCTGTGCGGAAGATTCGCTTCCATATGGATTAAAGTATTACTGCCAGCTTCCTGGACGGAATCTCCTAGTGTGACAACAGCCTCTCCCTCGAGGAAGTGAAGCAAAGCAGGCTTGGCAGCAGTGTGTTCTGAGAGCTCCTGACCACGAGCAAAACGAAACAGAATCACGCGCAGATCAGGTTGACTGAGGACTGTCTGGCTGAGGATACTATCCTCTGGGATCTCATGATTTCCAGCTAAAATATTATTTATCATAGTAAAGGTGCTCATTTCGGCTCCTTTTATGGGGGTGTACAAATTTCTCACCAAATACGGTGCGGTTATTCCAAATCCGTTGCAGATAGTTCGGGTTTGATAATATCCAGAAACACCTCAACAATCTTCGGATCAAAATGTTTGCCCGCTTGCTCTCTGATGTATTCATAGGCATCTTGCTTCGTCCAGGCTTCACGGTAGGGACGGTCAAAGACTACCGCATCCCATACATCCACCACAGCAAAGATACGGGCAGCCAGGGGAATTTCTTCACCCGCCAAACCATGCGGGTAACCGCTTCCATCCCATTTTTCATGATGATAATAAGGGATTTCCAATGCCGGCTTTAAGTACGGGATCGGACTGAGCATTTGAAAAGCCAGCTCAGGATGTTTTTGCATCTGCTTTTCTTCATCTTTGGTTAACGGGCCTTTTTTCAACAATACGCTGTCCGGCAGCCCCATTTTACCAATATCGTGCAGCAAAGTCCCCCGGCGGATATTTGCCAGGTCTGCTCCACTCAGTCCCAGCCGGCGCGCCAGGCGCATGGTTAATTCAGTCACCCGCCGAGAATGACCAATTGTTTCTCGATCTCGGAGTTCAAGCGCATAGGCCCATCCCTCAAGGGTTCGATCGTAGGCCGAAACCAGTTCTTCATTCGACCTTTTCAGACTTGAAAACAAATTATCATTCTCAATGGCAATCGCTGCCTGGGTCGAGAGCGTGTTCAACAGGTCAGTCCATTCCTCATTGGGACTGAATACATTCTCACTAAATATTTCAATCACACCTCTAATCGCTCCCCTGGTGATCAGAGGTGCCACCGAGTAGCCGCGCAATAATGGTGAAGCAAATTCGCCAACGGTAGATTTTAATTCTGCGTACACAATTTCACGAGAATTTACCGCACCCCATACAATTTCGGGATTGAACAATCCTGACCTGCGCACAGGATTAGCTGACAGGTAAGTTTTCTCAGCTTCCAGCTCAAATATCCGGGCTTCAGTATCAAATGAGAAGATCCTGATCAGATCAACATTCAGCAGGCTCATGGCTTGTTCAAGGAGAACATCAAAAGTAAGGGAAAGATCCAGGCTGCGGGAGATCGCTTGGTCGATGGTGTGAATAGCTTGAAGCACCTTGAATCTGCGCTGGGTCTGGCCAAATAAACGGGCCGTCTCGATAGCAATCGCTGCCTGGTTGGCAAAAGCAATCGCTTTCTGGGCATCACCCTGATCCAGACCGCCTACCTGATCGCTTTCAATGGTCAGCGCTCCAATCATGCGTTCGCCAACAATCAGCGGGACACCGATCCAGGCACGCACATAGTTAATCTGGTCGAATAATTCAAAGGATTCATGCAGATGGATATCCTGGATGACAATTGGCTCATGTGTGCTTTCCAATTGTTCTACTATAGAAGCAGATGTCGGCAGCTCTCGCCCGATGATCTCAGTCGGGTCGATCATCAATCCCTGCACAGCAACAGTCCTGAGCTTGTTTAGCTCTAAAAGGTGGATCCCCGCGCTGGCATAATCCACCACGCGGTAAAGTTCCACAAGGATATTGTTTAATACACGGCCCAAATCTAAATTTGAGGTAAGAGCCGTAGTCGTTTTAAATAACGCTTCCGCTTCCATGCGGCGGTTGCGTTCAGACTCAAGTAAACGGGCATTCTGGATTGACACCGCTGCCTGGCGGGTAAAGGTCATCATCGCCTGCTGTTCAATATCCCCCCAGGTGTATGGTTCTGGTTTCACACAACCAATTACCGCAATGGTCTGGTCCTCGTAAACCAAAGGCCAAAGAGATACAGCCCCAATATCATTCTCCAGGGCAGCCTGACGCAAAGGATGGTCCGCCAGTAACTTGCTGCAATCAGGGCATATCCAGGGCTTTGGACGCAAAATCTGATCTCCGGCAATTGTATTGCCAAGCAACGCAACAAATCCATCAGAGATATTTTTCTGCCAGATGCAGCTCAGTTCCTGGTTCTCATCAGACAGCAAGATCATTCCGCCGTTGTTCGACATCAATTCGCAGGTACCCTCACCAATTGCCTCAACAACTTCACTCATTGAAAGTGCCCGGTTTAAGGATTCACTAATCCCTGCCAGCAGATTGCTCAATTTAAACCGCTGGCTTACATCATCAAAGAGGCGGCCGTTGGTGATCGCAATTGCAGCATGCGATGCCAGGGATACCAAAAATTGGGTTTGGTCTTCTGACACCACTTTTTTGTCATAATACTGGACAGTCAGCGCACCAATCACATTCTTACCGGAGATGAGTGGAACACCAACCCACGAACCTTCCATCCGGGTTTGGAACTGTTCAATGCCCACAATCAGCGGGCTGGATTGTAGATCATCGACATGTAAGACCTGACCGGTTTCTATCACCAGGGAGGTCAATCCCCCCTTCTCCAATGGCAGGATGAAATTGCTGTAACTATGATCGATGACACCGTTGCTAACAGTGATTGCGATTTCAAGCTGCTGGTGGTCTGAATCGTACAGGGTAACTGTGAAGAAATCTGGCTCCAGCATCTCTCTTATTTGGGTGGCAATCAAATGAATCAACTCATTGGGATCCAAAATGCGGCTGGTGGTTAGCACAGCCTCATTCAGTAAAGCCAGTTGCAAAGCCTGGTTCTCAACTGCATCGAAGAAAGTAACCTTGTCCAGCGCTGTGGCAATTTGGTCTGCAATCGTTTGCAATAACATCTGGTCTTCAACCCCAAAAGAGTTGATCTCTTTTCTCTCAGCGTTGAGCACACCAATCACCCGATCTCCCGCCTTGATCGGCACACACAGTTCAGAGCCCATTGCCTGCCCGGCAGAAATATAAGCTTCTTCACGGCTTACATCCGGAAGGAGGATCGCCCTACCACTTGAGAAGGCCTTACCCACCACACCCTGACCTGGCAGAAAACGCTGAAATTTATATTCATCAGGGATGCCGCGGTAGGAAGGATGCAGCTTGAGCACACCTTCCGCCTCACTCCAGAGTATCACGCCAAAATGATCTGGGAAAAGATGGTCTCCAATCACATCCGTGATCGAGATCAGCAAATCATCCAGAGAGGTGGCACCAGCGCCAGCCGCCGCAATCTGGTTCAGGAGCATGAGATCATCCAGCTGTTTTTTCAGAATGGAATCGGTATGCATCTGGTGCGTGATGTCCTCTACTGATCCTTCATAGAAAGCCACCTCACCTTTTGAATCAAACTTTACCCTGATATTCTCTTTTAATAAAATTCGGTCTCCCGACTCATTGATCCATTCAGATTCGTATCCAATGATTTCCCCTTCGGCATGTAACTTCTTTAACATTCTCTCACGAGAATGCAACGGTCTAAATTTTGAAACACTAAGTGATTTCCCGCGCAGCTGTTCAAGATCTGGGATTTGGAATTGCTTAAGCAATACCGGGTTTGCCATGATGAAATTTGCATCTTTATCCAAACGGAAAATACCCACTGGTAAATTATCAAAAAGACTCCGGTAGGCAGATTCTTGTGCCCTTAGTTCATTGATTAAGGAAACATTTAACATGGCGGCTGAAATAATATTGGCAAAGGCCTTCAGGGCTGGCATATCGTCCGCAGACAGGTTGGGACCGGCAATATTCAGCACGCCAATGATCTTCTCTTGATCATAGATTGGCATGTAAGCCCCAGGATCGCGTCCAAACGCCTCCACAATCCGAGAGATCATACCGCGATCAGCAATTGGCAACATCTGGGAAACCACTGTTGAGGTGTTGGGAACAAATACATCCTCACCATCTACAAATGCCTTGCGATATACCTCTACCTGGTTTATCCCAATTGAATACTCTTTGGCATGAAGATTCAACATCTCTTCGAATCTTTTCAAGATTCCCCTCTGTTCCGATTCAGCGATGGATTTGAAATACAGCCGGTTATCAGCTGGATTATGAAGAGCAATCCCGCCCCGAAGTTTTAGCTCCCCGACCTGCTTACTAAATAACTTGAATACTTCCTCCTCAGAAGTGATGGCATTGTGCAGTATCTCAGCGGCCAAATTGGTTGCATCCAGCCAGCGGTTTAGATTAGAAGAAGAGGCCGAAATTTCAGTCATCAGATCTGTTCCTCTTTACCCGGTATCCCCACTCGATTCTTCCCGGTTCTTTTAATGCGGAACATCACCAGATCAGCTGCATCAAACAGATCAGAGGGAACAATCCCATCCCGCGGATATTCTGCCACCCCAATGCTGACAGTTCCCCCCCCAGTAATCATTCCTTCATAGGAGTGCTGAACATTCAATCTGACCCTCTCGGCCAGTTCAATCGCCCCTTCCCGAGAAGTGTGTGGCAGAATTACGCTGAATTCCTCTCCTCCGATCCGTGCGACCAAATCTGTCTCCCGAACAGACCGGACAATCAGCTCAGCGATCTCTACCAGGTGGTTATCTCCCTTGCTGTGCCCAAAATGGTCATTGAATTGTTTGAAATCATCAATGTCCAGTATCATCAGTGCCAGAGGGTAACCGTAGCGTGCTGCCCGGATAATTTCATCATTCAATGCGGCATCGAAGGCGCGCCGGTTCTTGAGGCCGGTCAGCGAATCTGTTTTTGCCATATGCTCCATCCGGGCGAGAAGACGCGCATTTTCAATCGCCACGCCCGCCTGGGCAGCCAATAACTGTAGTAACTCCAACTCCTCCTGACCATAAGCATCCGGCTGATACGATTGAGCGGAGAGCATACCGATCACCTTATTCCCAATGGAAAATGGCACCGCCACCAGCGAGCGCACCTCCTCTTCCTCTCCAAAGTGTTCCCCTTCAAATTCCTGTTCTTCTAAAAGGTCCGAGACCAAAAAAGATCTGCCAGTTTCAATTACTGCCCCGGATAACCCCTCTCCCAGAGGAATGTGAAGATGCCCCTCACGGCCGCCCTTGTCGATCAGATAAGCACCATCGATAAACTCCTCCGCTTCATCCAACAGGGTGATAACAAAGGCTTCAGCTGGCATCAATTCGCTGGCAGCCTGATGAATCGTCTTGTAGATATATTCCAGGTCAGCTCCAGCTCTGATCACCTCCTGGGAGGCGCGGTACAGGATTGAACGATGGTTAATCGCCTGGGTAGTGATTTCGAATAAACGCGCATTCTCAATCGCAATGGCCACGTGATCTGCAAAGGCAGTCACCACGCGGATATGTTCTTCAGAAAAATATCCTTCCTTACCGGAATCAATCGCCATCATCCCGATGATTTCGCCCTTGGTGATCAGTGGTACACCCAGCCAGGAAAGAATGTGGTTGTGGGGTTCTTCTCTAAATGGCGGGTAGTCTTCAGGCGCATTCCTGAGGATATATGGACGACCTTCCTGGATGACGATCGAATTAGGGTTGTCGCCAGGTATCGGAAATTTGATTCCAATCACATCATAGGGATTTTCCCAGCCGCTGCAAGCTACCAACTCAACCTCTTTCCCCTCACCACCTTCACGGACAAGCAACACAGAAGCTGAATCATGCGGCAAGATATTCTTTAACTCATCCAGGATTTTTGCAGTCGTCTCCTGCAGATCCAGTGAGGACATCACAGAAACCCCAGCTTGCTGAACTGCCTCCAAAGTATTGATCTGGACTAGGCTGTTCTTGGCGCGTTCATTGAGAAAATTTAGCAGTCCAAGCAAAAAACTCACCACCGACATCATCCCCATATAGGCCAGGATTGTGGAAGCTTGGTGATCCTGTTCAGGCGTGAACAGGCGATAAACAACAGGCGGTAAGAAGATCACCAATAGAATAATTCCATGGTGGTTGTCGACCACCAGAAATGCAATCAACAGGGTAACCACGTAACCCAGCACGCCCAAAAAAGTAAAACCGTACTGAATTGTTCCCCAAATGGAGAGGAAAAACAGGCCCCAAACAACCACCCAACGAGCAGCTATATATCGCTTTTTCCAGATTAAGAACAATCCAACCACTGTAATCGCACCAACCATCAGCACATTCGACCAATCGATTGAGCGATTGCCAACGAATAAAAGAAAAATCCCCATTAAGACCGACCCAACAATCAAAGGGACAGAAAGAAGCACTAGCGCCATTAGAAGCACAGAGTCTCTCTGAGATTTCTCCTGTCCCAGGATCATCTGGTAGATTGGGTCAAATAATTCGGTAATTTTTGTATACAATCGGTTCACAATAAGGGTATTATATCCAAGAAAGCTTTTCCAGACGTCAATTTTTCCCCACCGTCTGGTTTAGACATAAATTGTCCAAACGGGAGTGTCGATGATTGATCTAACCAGAGTAAGAGCATTTATCATTGCAGCTGAAACCCTCAGTTTCTCTGAAACAAGCAAGCAAATGAACCTCACCCAACCTACCATCAGCCACCATATTAAAACCCTCGAAAAAAACCTCGGCGTACAGCTATTTGAACGAAAGGGGAACCAGCTTGTTCTCACTGAAGCTGGCACGATGTTAATTCCCTGGGCAAGGAAATTAATCGCACAATCCAACCAGATTAAGGATATGATGGAAGCGATTCAGGATCGAGCAGTAGGCAATTTACGGATTGCCTGCAGCGCCGCCTCTGGGAAGTATGTATTGCCGCACCTTGCGGCACGCTTCCGCAACCGCTTCCCTGATGTGCTTGTCAGTATTTTACCGTGTGCGTCCGGTGAGGTTGCCAAAAAACTGTTGAAGGAAGAAGCCCATCTTGCTGTCGTCACGCATGAATTCGATTCGCCTTCAATCCAATCCCAGACTTTATATGTCGATACGATTCGAATGATCGTTCCTTCTGGACACCCTTGGGGAGGGAGTGACGACATCACGCCATGTGACCTGCTTGATCAGAAAATTATCATGCGGGAGCCTACATCTGGATCGCGCCGGGTGGTACTCTCGGAATTGAGCAAACATGATATCCAATATGAGGATCTGAATGTCTTTATGGAGTTGGGAAATGCTGAAGGGATTGTCCAGGCTGTTGGGGCTGGATATGGCATCTCTTTTGTAACTGAAAATCTGGCTTTAGAGGCAAAAGCATTGGGAAAAGTGGAAATTGTTGATTTGGGCGGCTGGGCTCTTCACCGGCGCGTTTTTATGGTAAGAAGAAGCCTGAACTCTCCGCAACGTGTAACCGAAGCTTTCTGGAGTTTTGTTCACGACCCTTCCAACAGAGATTTGCTTCCCCTGCCATTTAATCTGTGAGTTAAACTTTCGGAGCCGCATCCCCATGCGGCTCCAATTAGGAAAGGTAAAGAGTAACGAACAGGAAGCTTATGCTCACGACTTACTCGTTCTCTTGGTGACTATAGTGTAGACCGGAAGAATTGAGAAGAGCAGTGACGATTGTCCCAACCCACATCGAAATTAACTATTGAATTCAATAGATGTAATCTATCCGGGATTTGAGGGGCAAATCCCGCTCCTCAGGCAGAAGCGATCAGCTCGATTGGCAGCAGCTATTCACGGAATGTTCTTTGCAAAATGATTGGATTGGAAGTACGCGGATGGGGAATAACATCAAGCTCGGTTTGATAGGCCGCGCTGATCATCTCTTCAGTTAGAACTTGATCTGGCGTGCCAGACGCAAGAAGCCGGCCGCCCACAATCAGGACAGCCTTATCTGCAAATAACGAGACCAGGTTTAGATCATGCAGCACCATCAGCACAGCCAGTTTTCTGACCCGGCATTGCTGCCTGACCAGTGATAAGATCGCCCCCTGGTGTTGCAAGTCGAGGTGATTGGTGGGCTCGTCCAAGACCATCAGGGGCGAATTCTGAGCCAGGGAGCGCGCCAGCATTACCCGTTGCTGCTCTCCACCAGACAGCTCCGCAATCCGCCGGCCAGTCAGCGATTTAGTTTTGGTGACCTCCATCGCGGCCTCCACATGGCGCCAGTCCTCATCAGAAGGATTTCCAAGCCAGGACATATGGGCAGTGCGTCCCATCATGACCGCCTGTTCGACCACGTAAGCGCCTCCCATAAAAGAGAGCTGGGGAACTACAGCCATAATTCGTGCCCGTTGTTGCGGCTTCAGCGAAATCAGATCGATTTGATTGAAGGTAACAGATCCAGAAGTAATTTCTGTCACCCCGCTGATGCCGCGAACCAGAGATGTTTTTCCAGCGCCATTCGGTCCTATCAGGGCAACTACTTCTCCTGGTTCTACGCTCAGAGACACCTGATCAACAACTCGGTTCTCACCATAATCAATCACAAGGTCCTTTAAACTCAGCATGCTACCAGAAAACCTCCGCCTTTGCCCGCCGCAAGATCCACAGGAAGAATGGGGCGCCGATCACAGCAGTCACAATCCCAACCGGCAACACGCGGGGAGCCAGCACCCAGCGGGCAAGCATGTCTGCAGCCAACAATGTCGATCCCCCCAGTAGAATTGAAAGCGGGATCAACCGGCGGTAATCTGGTCCCCAAATCAATCGCAGGATATGCGGCACAACAAGTCCGACAAAGCCGATCACACCCGAAAAAGAAACGGCAACCGCGGTGGTGATTGAGGCCACGATGATGATCAATGTTTTAATCCGGTCCACTGGTAGGCCCAGCTGTTTGGCTTGTTCATCTCCAAATTGTAGGATATTGAGCGGGTATCCTAAGAGAGAAAGAGACCCCATCCCGATTACCATGTAGGGCAATGCAGCCATGACCGGTTCCCACCCTGCCATCGGTGAGCCTCCCAGCAAGAAGGCAATTGCCCGGTGAATTTGATCCTGATCCCACAGCATCAGGAAGGAGGTCAAGGCAGAGGTAAATGCCCCAACCGCTACCCCCGCCAGGATCAGGGTGGTCAGCGGGACGAGGTTGCCAATGCGGGCCAGGTTATACACCACCACCACCGTCAACACAGCTCCAAGGAACGCACCCACCGGAACAAGATAGAAACCAAGCATCGTATCCGGCCAGTTGAGTGATAAGGCCCCAACTGCGCCGAGTCCTGCGCCAGAGGCAACCCCGATCAGGTAGGGGTCAGCCAGCGGGTTACGGAACAAGCCCTGATACGCTGCCCCACTGGCTCCCAAAGCCGCTCCAGTCATCATAATCAGGAAAGCATGCGGGATCCGGATGCTGAGGATAATGGTCTCAAAGTGAGTGGGCCAGACAGTTTCAAGATTAACAAACGGGAGTCGACTGGCCATAATGCGAGTCAAAGTTCCCGGAGGAATGAACACCGCTCCAACCGCAATATTGATAACCAACAGAAATACCAGGATCATCACATTCACCCAGTATGGGGAGAATTTGTTTTTTAACTTGCTCATCAGATTTCAATCCCGGAGACAGGGTATAACCCTGGGATGGGGAAGTATACCCCATCCCAGGTCAACAAGGATGAAGAAGTAAAGCCTATTCAAACAACTCGGGGTGGATCAATCGGGCCAGTTCTTCAAGCCCATCCACCAGGCGGGGTCCAGGGCGGCTGGCAAGATCATCATTGAATGGGTACACTGTACCTGCGCTAACCGCGTGGATAGCTTCCCAACCAGCCCGTTGGCCCACGGATTCAACGGTTACCCCCCAGATTGCATCCCCAAGAATGATGACATCGGGATTTCGTGAAATTAATTCTTCGGCACTGATCTGGACCCAAGCGCCGTCCAGGTCGCCAGACACATTTTTCCCGCCAGCCATCGTGATCAAGGTGTCAATAAATGTCCCCGGTCCGGTTGTCCAGGGAGCTGCAGGATCAGAGGTACCGTCCAGTTCATAGAACACGACCGGGGTGGTCTCAGCCTCCGCAACCACAGCAGTGACTGCATCAACGCGCGTGATCAGATCGGCAATCAGATCTTCAGTCTCTTCCTCGTGGCCGGTAATCTTTGCTGCGGTGCGCAGCAAATCATACATCCCCTCCATTGTCGTCGGGTTGGGCATCAGGAAAACATTGAGGCCCACATCAGTCATCGAAGCGACCTGCTCCTGGGTGGTTAACGGGGCAGCCAGGATTAGATCAGGTTCTAAAGCAAGCATCGCCTCAACATTTAGTTCTCCCCAGGTACCGCCGATGCTGGGCAATGCCACAACCTCTTCGGGATAGTTGGCGAAATCCTCCCGACCGACAACTTGGTCGCCTGCGCCAATCGCAAACAGAATCTCCGTAATGGAGGGGGCCAGTGAGATGATCCGCTGGGCAGGGGCGGTGAGAACCAATGTCTCACCGAGTGAATCCACCACCTCAATCGCCGGAGCCGGCTCTTCATCCTCAGCAGGCTCTTCTGCCAGCTGGTTGGCGGCGTTGTTCGCCACCGGTTGGGATGGCTGATTGTCAGTTGTGCTGTTCCCCCCACAGGCGGAAAGGAGCAAAGTGAGTAACAGGGCCATCAGTGTGAAAATTGTGTATACGCGTTTCATTCATCAACCTCCGTAGTAGATAATACGCAACCTTATGCTGCGTTGAAAAAAATAAAAAAACTGCCACGAGGGCAGTTTTTATAAAATTGAGAAACCTATAAGGTTTCTTAGTTCCAATCCCTGACCGCGAGGATCGAGCGAGATGCGTAAAGCATCTTGCGTTCGAACATAACCACGGCGTGTGACCTGGCTTGTGAGGAAGGTTAATCCTCACCTACAGTTGCGGGACAGCACCGGACTTCCGATCCACAAAAGATCGGGCACCGGTTTCGCCGGAGAGCAATTTCTCCTCTCCTGCCTCCCCATCCGGGGGAAAAGGCACCGTGGTTACAGGTATTTAATTGTTAATGTTTGGTAAGTTTACCACAAGCGGCAGGGTTGGCAAGTAGTCCAGGATATTACCAGTTATCAGATTCATCTGACCGAGTTGCTATTGACCCGCATAGACGAAATCTCTACAACTGAACTATCTTGGAGGCCGCCCACACACATCATCCAAGAACTTGTATCTCACTAGCTGCACAACTTGAGGAGGAAACTATGTCTAGGTATTGGGCAGCGCCTGTCATTCTTATGCTGCTTTTGGTTGGGTGCAGTGGTACTTCCGGGGGGACATATGTATGGATTGGTGTCCCGGTAAAACCCACCACGCTGACAAACGAAAATCTGGTTACGATTGAAGCCCATGCAACCAGCCCCGAAGGGATCGCTATGGTAGAAATCTGGGTCAGCGGCAGCTTGGTGGATACAATCCTCTCTCCCGCTGGTGAGGAAAGCCTGGCAGAGTATCAGTCCGGTTTTTCCCCAACAGGACCGGGTGAATATGTCATCCAGGCATTGGCAACGGGAAGCAATGGAATCGCCAGTGAACCGGATACCACAACCGTCACCATCAGCGAGGCAGTTTCGGCAGCGGCTGAACCGCAACCTGTTGAGGAAGCGGCTCAAGAGCCCACCCCCACAAACACGCCCACACTGGTCCCGGAAGAGATTTCCCCGGTAATCAATTTCTGGGCTGAACCAGCGGAAATTCAGGCTGGGGGCTGCACAACAATCTATTGGGAAGTGAGCAATGTGAGCAAGGTAGAGTTCGGAGACCGGGAGCAACAATTTTCGGGCAGCTATCAGGATTGTATGTGCGAAACACAGACTTATCCGATGATCATCACCTACCTGGATGGCTCCAGAGGGACCTTCAGGGTAACGATCAATGTGAGCGGCGTGTGCGCCACCGATACCCCCACGCCCCCTCCTCCTGATACTACCGGACCGAGTGATCCAACCACGCTTAAGCCAATAAACGGTAGAGAATCAAAATTCGGTGGGAAGCAGTGATTTTAATCTGGCAGATCTAGTGGTACAGATCGATCTTCCAGGCGATACCAGTGATATTGTTTCACCAACCGGGCAGTTTGCCGGCGACATTCTCAGCCGCCAGGAAGGTCTGTGGGTGGAATGGCCCCTCTCACCAGCAATCCGGAATCAAATGGAAGGTGGCTATACGGTCAGACTGGATCCGCAGGATAGTATCACTGAAACCAATGAAGATAACAATGCTATCACAGTCCCTGGAGGGAAAACCCTGCGAGTAGTATGGAATGGGGTTTATATGAGATGGTATCCTGATTCGATTTTGTACGAGCGCCCTAACTATGGCCGCTGGCCGGCGAATGATTACGAAGTGTGGGTAGAACTTTCAGCTCAATCTGAATCAACCACCCGGCAGCTTCAATCCTGGCATTACGAGGGCGAGACCCAGGGAGATACACACAAATTTATCCCGCAAAATGGGTGGGATGCCAGCAGATTTACCACAGATGTTTACCTCAGCGGGGAAGAAAACCTGGTTGTCTCCGTCAGGGGTGAACAAGGCGGGGAGAGCATGGGTTCCGCTACCGGTTTGTTTGAACCGGACCGGAACTGGGTAAATTTGGGACTGATCAACCCCTCCGCTTCGTGCAGACCGGCCGATGACCAGAGTGGTGGGGACTACATCCAAATCTCTCCCTCTAACCGGAGTTGGGGATTGAGGTGCGGATATTGGTATGTATATATCAACCGCTGTGAGGTTAACACTCAGCCGTAAGAAAACAGCATGGTTTTGATATTTCCAGGCCAGGTTTAATCGCCTGGCCTTCTTCATCTCAAGGGCCTTTTCTGCCGCGCCAAAGGTTAATCATGAAATGGGGTACAACTACGCCAATCGCCAGAATGGCGAGATAGAACGCCACCGCAGCGGCTCTCCACAGCCCAGCTAATGCGAAGATCAGTCCCAGGATGACAACCAAACCAAGCACAAGCATAGCCCGGGTAGCTTCCAGACGAATGCCGGTATATGAACGGCCAAAGCGCCACCATAAGGTGATGGCAGCGGTTATACAAATAAAAGAAATAATGCCCAACGTATATATTACCGTTTGGCCTTTCAGTCCCCAGGGAAGATCGAGGACAAGGATGCCGCAAGAACCCAGTTGAAGAGGTGTTTGATCTTCCTTCGAGAAAAGCACTTTGGCAAAGATTAAGTGTCCATATACTGCATCCTTTCCCGTCACCTCCCATTCCATGGCAAGCATTTCACCCGGAGCCAGTTCCAGGAACTGCTCATCCCCCCTCATCAGAGTAAGGTGCCCGCGGCTGATATTAACGTGCAAGAACCTGCGGATGGGCACGTCTTCTCTGTTCTTCAATCTGGTAATTACAACCCCATCCTCACCGGAGGATAACAAGATGGGACACTTAATCCAATGAGGGCTGGAGGCAGAACTGAGAAAGACATTAAACAATGAGGATTCAAAATCTGCATAGACAGAGGCGCCGATCAACACCATCCCAACCAGCACACCAATAGCAAAGAGCACCGCGGCTAAAAGCTGGCGGCTCGCTATTCCTCGATCATCCTCAATACCAGTCCCGCTGAGGTTGTGCCTCAGGCCCGGTTTACCTGATCTCAAAGAAGCTCTCCTGTGCGCGCCTGGCTGGCATTCAACTGATTTATACAACGGATACCTCAAATGGCGCGAAAACCTAAGAAAATTATAGCATTTAAGAACCGAGGAGAGAAATTTACCAATCTTGGTTTAATCTTTTCTGGAGGACAGCAGGCAGGAGCCAGCTGAATGTTAGCAAGTACCAGTCCGGTTAAATCACATCCATCAAACCAACCCCCAGACGACCTGACCGGATACCACCCAAATGCGGCCAGACCAGGTGAAACCGGCAACAAATCACAAGTCTCTTTTCAGCAACGTTTGGAGCCTAGAAACCAAAGATCGCGCCATCTTCCACCCTTCGAGGCTTTATGCTGGCTGTCATTTATTTCAAATCCGCAGTTTCGATTGCATATCCAGCCTTAGTCAAATGTCTCACACATTGCAGTGGTGATTCCTGAATTCTCCGGCCTTAGTTTTGAGAAACAATATAAACCCAGAAACCCAGCGGCGTGACAGAGCCACCCTCGTTTGTGAGGATCTGGTATGTGCCTTTATAACCGCCTTCCAGTAATGGGGTTTGCATCTCCAGTTTGACCTCAAGATCTTCACCCGGCAATACCGTTCGGTTTAAGGTCAACTCTGTTGGGACACCAAAATCCTCTCCCTCGACTAAAGTCCAGGTAAATTTTTCAGTCCATTCGCACACGCCAGTATTGCGGATCACCCATATCTTGGTAAAGATTTCACCAGGTCTGAAGATCGTGCCATCCGGAATCGTCTCAGAGATCATCTCTGCCCGATAACAAGGAATGGGGAGATCAGTAGGGTTGACCGTTGGCAGTTCCTGGGTTGGGGCTGACGCGGGTACCGTGGGGAGAGGGGTGAAGGTGGGAAAAACTTCAGGGGCAGTTTCTGCTGTCAGGGAAGGTTCGATTACTTCCGGGGAGGGTTTTTGCTGCGCAGTTGATTCAGCCTGAAGTGTGGCCGCCAATGCAGATTCCAATGCGGCTTGAAAGGTCTGAGTGGCACTAACATCGACCTCGGAGGACTTTCCACACCCTGCCAGCATCAGAAGCGCTGCAAATATCAGAAAAATTATACGAGTTTTCATAGTTTTCTCTTGGGGTTGGTTCGTGTGATTGGCGTTATCTTACCATAGACAGATCAACCGCCCAATAGGTGCTTAGTTCTAGAACATACTGCCTATGCGCAAAAAAACGAGATTGCTATTCCTGGTCGTGACCGTACAGCCGGGTAGCAGGGTGAAAATCAAACCAGGCAAACCAGAATACCAACGTGCTGGGGATTTGCTTGAGCTTCTCCCCCGCCAATTCTCCAGTGATGGCTTGGCCGCTAAACCCATTCCAAAGGGTTCCGGTCTCAAGATCACGGATGTTTTCACCCTCATCAGCCGTGAAGGTCAGCAACCGGCCATCTGCCAGATTGCGCTTCCAGACCACCCCAGTGGCCGTATCAGAGTCAAAAACTACCACGGCCGGCACATCATTGATCAGGTCATTGACCACCAATTCCCGATCCAAAACGCCAAAAGGATATGCCACTGCATCCTGGCCCAAATTCACCCCAATCACAAATTCCTTGGCGCCCAAACGGTCGTCTGACTGCTCAACACCAAGTACTCCCTCATCTGAACTAGTATAGTAACCACTATAGGCATCCCAATTTCCAACAAAGCCTTTTTGGATCGCGAGGGTATCAGGATGGATGGTTTTCCATTCTTCCCAGGTCGTCATCATGGCTGGCAACACTTCCAGTTTAGTTCCAGACAGCTCTCCCTGAACAGCTTCACCCAAAAGCTGGCTCCACAGCGTATCAGTTTGGTGGTCATACATCCCCAGAGCATTCCGGATCAATTTTCCACTGACACCAAAGGTGTGTTCATTTCCATTGATGATGCGGGAATACACGATTCCCGTATAACACAGCGGTCACCAGGTTACCGCGAGATGAATCCCTCCGACGGTATCGTTGACGATCTCGTGTCTCGAGAGCAGCCCAATGGAGTATGCCCGCGCATCCCCGTTGAACTCAATTCCCAGAACGAACTCATCCGGATGATACTCATCATCTGCCTGCTTTACATCGTAATATTGAGGATGGGTCAGAGCAGGGATTGCATCTCTGGGCAACAAAGTGACAATTTCATATTGCGAGTAATCCCGCTCACTGATTGGGTTCGGCCCGTAACTTTGTTCAAAAGCTGTCGAGGAGAAAGCTTCTCCATTTTCAGCGATGCCCAGCTCAAGTGTCGAGATGGATTCCGGAGAATTTTCCGGGGCAATCTGCACCTGCCGATCCTGTTCTTCTGGCATTTGTGTTGAATTTTGCTCATCAGTGCGCGCCTTTTCTCTAACGCAGGCAACCAAGAACAAGAACGAAAACAGCACCCCAGCCGATATATTACGGAATTTCATTTATGATCCTTTTCCAAACCGCTATCCACCATTTCACTTAAAATTTTTCTCTCCTGCCTTAATCGCCACAGGCAACCGGTTTTCAGCCGGGGGGAGCGGACAGGAATCCCGGTCGTTGTAAGCGCAGTAGGGGTTGTAGGCGAGATTAAAATCAAGCACCAGGCGGCCTTCCTCGGTCACTTCTGGGTCTAAATAACGGCCGGCGCCGTATGTTTCCTTCCCTGCCTGGGCGTCTACAAAGGGGAGGAAATACCCATGCTGATTGGCATATATTGTCAAGGTAAGATCTTGCCCATCGACCGTGAAATGCAATTGCCCGTAGCGAACAAACTCACGCAGGTGGCCGGTGGAGGTTTGCATTCTGATCTCTTGAGGGTCTTCAAAGCGCTCAATCTCGATCTCGAAACGCAAAGCCTCATCCACGGGAAAATAGTATAACCCCTCAAAATTCGTTTTCTGCTCAGGTGTCAATGGGCTTTGCGGATCAAATTCAAAAAAATCATCCTTTGCTGCACGCTGTAAATTATACTTATTCATACCTATTTACTCCTATTTTGTTAATCGTTTAGATGAAAAGCATCTGCCAACTCTTACTTCCTGGTAATCAGGCAGCACACCGCAGCAGGATTAAACTTTCAAAATCAGAATCCTGAAATGACTTCAAATTGAGCTGCTGGACGATAAATTCTGACTGCCAATAAGTTGAATTTTCCCCTATGGCATTCTCAAAGTCTCTTGACAACTATCGAGAAATTTATCTGCTAACTACACCCACATCCACCAAGTGTATCAGATATCATCCTCATTTTTTGGGGTGCTTCTATGATGTGAGAAGTTGGTTAATTTTTTATCATCGCCGAAAATTCCTTGGCTTTTCCAATCGCAATATTAAATTCCTGACTTTGAGAAAGCCATGAATTTTCCCCACTTTTTCCT
>JAFGDK010000082.1 GCA_016932165.1 Anaerolineales bacterium | reverse complement strand
GGCACCCCCTTTGAGGCTGCATTTGGGGAAATATCGTTGTTGGTGCGTTAATTTGCGGCGGTCAGCCGCTTTTTTGTTTGGGCGGAGGCGCTTCCCCCTGTCCCAGATCTTGATTCCGGATGCGGTTGATTTCTTCCCGCAGGATCTCCTTCCTGCGGGACATCGGAATCCGTTCGATCCACTCCCGCAACTCTTCGGCTGAGTCTGCCTGGACTTTGAGCCAGTATCGTTTGGGGAACTGGTGTGGTTTAAAGGTTCGGTATAGACGGCGGATCGCTGCCCGCACCTCTTTTCCTGGGACCGGCGGGTTGGTTGACAGAAGCGATTTTACATAGCTTCCGGTCCAGCGCGATCGGTCCAGCTCGTGGGCAATTTGCTTGCAGGCAGCATTATGGGAAAGGCCTTCAGAACGCCGCAGAGCCACCATTTCTGCCAAAAGCGCTGTCTCACTCACAATATTGGGATTTGCCATTCTAAACCACCTTCAAACCACCTTAGAATCAATGCCGGGGTGTATTGTGTGACTATTTTACCGGAATTTCGATTTCGGTGTGAACCACCCCGGTATGATCCAGGCGCGCTGCCGGGGTGCCGGCAGGCGTTTTTGCGGATTGTGTTCAACGGCAGGGCGGGGCACTGCGGCCCCTGCCTGGCCAATCGATCCGGGTGCAGTCCGTTGGAAAAATATGTCACGCGTGACATATTTTTGTGATGGGCGGGGCAATTCAGGGCGCTTCTGGAAAAGATGTGCCGGGAAATTAGTCTTGATTAATTATATGGTCCTAAATGATTTGCCGCCTTTCCCGAAAAGGGCGAAAATTCGGGACGCCAGGCGCTTTCCCGGGAGGCGACGCCACATAACATTTTTGTAAGGCAGCAATGCCTCGACAAGAAATCTGAAATCCATAAAATACCGGATTGAAAAATCCAATTTGTGGGAGAAAAAAACGATGGGTCTCAATGCATACTGGCAACAACTTTCAAGTGAGATCACAATCTTCGGAATCATGATTGTTCTGGAAATCGCCATCTTCGGTATCTGGGCGGTGATCTACCTCCGCAGGCAGGCAAACGCGCTGCACCGGACAGCAGAAATCGAAGAGCGGCGGAATTCATTCCTGATCCGCTCCAGGCGCGAAAAACTGGCCGGTGAGATCAAGATTGAGGATGGGTTGGCATGGCTGAGCGAGGTGCTGGGGCGGCGGCTGGACTATGCCCTGAACCTGGTGGATCTGCCATTCGTGACCGGTTCTCCAGCGATGGCTGTGGCCATAACAGCAGATGGAAAATCAGTCCTTGTCTCTCCAGCGCGGCCAAACGAGATCAAGAAAGTCTTCAAGCGCCGGGCAACCGCGAACGGGCACAGTATGGAAGCCTCGGATCTGGATGCGGCTGCCTCAATCGTGAAAGGGGCAAAAGCCTACCGCGCTGCCCTGGTAGACCGGGATACGAGCGAAATCTTTGATCTGGAAGTCAAGAAGGTGGGCGAACTTCTCAAAGCGGATTGGGATGCTGCGGATGAACTCTGGTTCTATGTCAGCGCTTCCAAAGCATCCGCTGGGTTGAATTAGGGCGATCATGCAGCTCCATTTGGGGGATGACATGAAACCCGGATACAGCAATGATACAGCCGTGTTTACCAGAAAGCGGCTGCTGACTTTCGCGGCGCTTGTGGCCGTGTTCCTGGCCGCCTTTTTTATGCCGGCTTCAGAGCCCAAAGAGTTTGTGTATGTCGATCTGTTGGGCGCTTCGATTCCAGTGGATATCGAGGATGAAACCGTTCTGGTGCCCAAAGAAGTGGTGCAGATCTTTGGGCAATTTGAGGTCTCAGCCAATTGGGACTGCGCTTGTACAGCCTGGACAGCCATGGATTGCGGGACGGGGATGTGCAATGTCTATCACGGCGCCTCTCTATACGACAGCTATCCGGTCTCTTGTTTTGGGGGCATTGATCAGGACGGGAGGCCGTGTGCCGGTTGCTGCTGGCGGATTGACTGCGCCTGGATCAATCCGGCCAGCCCTCCCACGATCTCTACTTCCACCTCCTGCGGGACGCCGGGCAATGACGGCTGGTGCCGGGGTGGGGCAGTCCTTAATGTTTCAGCGCACGAGCCGCAGGGGGATCCCATGACGGTGACCTGCACCAATCCAGCCGCTTCGGCAACCGGCAGCACATCCATAGGGCTGCCAGAGGGAACCGGAACGGCCAATTGCACCGTCACCTCGGCCGCCGGGAGCGACGCTTCTTCCTCAAGCTGGAAGGTAGATACCGTCAGTCCATCCAATACGCCGGCTGAATCGGGGGCCACGGGGAATGGCGGCTGGTATGTCAGTGACGTCGCCGTTTCAGTTTCGGGCACAGATGCCACCTCCGGCGTGAATCAGCAGCGCGTCGGTGTTGATGGGGCCTGGGCCGGGAGCAGCGCAACCATCTCCGCCAACGGGACGCATGCAGTCACCTTCCAGGTGACAGATAATGCCGGGAACCGGGCGGAATCAAGCCGTTCGATCAAAATCGACAAGCTGGCGCCATCTATATCGCCGGGCATCTCCGGCGCAACCGGTGACGGCGGGTGGTACATATCCAGCCCGACAATCAATCTAAATGGTTCCGATGCACATTCCGGGGTTGCCTCTGAGCGCGTCCGGGTGAGCGGCCTGGGGTGGCAGAGTTCTGGATATATCATCGAGGCTGACGGCAACTACATGCTGGAGTATGAGGTTGTGGATCATGCCGGTCATATCAGCACAGCCAGCGGCGCCGTGAGAGTCGATACCACTGATCCCCAGATGTCGGTCACCATCGCTGGCGGCGGCGGGGCCAACGGCTGGCACATGGCACCGCTCTTGGCCGGGATCTCTGGCTCGGATGCGATGTCCGGCTTGAAATCTGCCGAACTGTCCGTGGATGGCGGCCCCTGGATTTCTGGACCGGTCTCTTTCGATGTTGAAGGCGTTTTTCGCCTTGACGCCCGGGCAGTTGACCACGCGGGCAATGTCAGCAGCAGCTCGCAGTCGATTCGCCTGGATATGACCCCGCCGGAGATGACCCCCTCGCTGATCGGCACGCCTGGCAATCATGGCTGGTACATCTCACCGGTGGCAGCCAGTGTGTCTGGCACGGATGCCTTGTCTGGCATCGGGGCTGAACAGATCCGCTTCAATGGCGGTGCCTGGGGCGCCAGCCTGGGAACGATTTCTTCCGAGGGGGCCCACACCGTGGATTTCCGCGTGGTTGATCTGGCTGGCAATACAATCTCGGCCACAGCCACAGCAGCGATTGATCTCAATCCACCGCTGATTGAACCATCGGTTTCCGGGTCGGGTTCAGGCAGCTACTTTAACGCCCCGGTCACGGTTTCGGTCGGTGCGTCGGATTCGGCTTCTGGTGTGCTGTCCGAGCAGGTGCGAATCGATGGGGGCGGCTGGGTTTCACCAGGCACCTTTGCGCTCTCAGATGGCAGCCACCTGATTGAATACCGGGCGGAGGACCGCGCTGGTTTGGTCTCGACAGCATCCGAAACGATCCAGGTGGATTTAACCGCGCCTGCTGTCACCCTCAGGATGTCCAATGCCTGCTCGGGTGATTTGACCTTCACGGGCACAGCAAGTGACCCGGCCGGGCTTGCAACTTCGCGGATCGTGATTGATGGGAAATCCGCTCCGATTTCGATTGATGGCGCGGGGGCCTGGCGCTATACTACGAGATTGGGGGATGGCCAACACGATATTGTGGTTGAGGTCGCTGACAGTGCCGGGAATATGGCTTCAGATTCCGGGAGATTCAAGGTGGACAACACGCCTCCGGAGATTGATCTGGATAACAGCTGGGAATCCTTCAGTTATGGCAGCCTGTCGATCGAGGACGGCAGTTTATTCAGCGTGACCATTACCGGCACCGGACCGAATCTTGAGGGAAAGCGTAATTACAGCGCCGCGCATGGCTATCCTTCCAGGTTATCCTGGCGGACGGTGTTCCCTGGCGGGTGGGCCAATCCGGGCGATCTCATTCAGGTGAAGGTGGTCGCGCAGGACGCCTGCGGCAATGTCAGCGCCAATATGGCCCAGATCATTGTTGTGGATCCCAAGACGGCCACCCCGGCGCCAACGATGACGCCAACCCCGTCACCGACGCCGGAGGCCACGGCTGCATTGCCGGAGGCAACGCAGATGGCAGCCGTTCAGCCTACCGCCAAGGCGGCAGCGCCGCGCGAGGTGATTGTCGTAGAAGCGGCGGCGCCCGAAGTGGACCTGTATCAGCTCCCGATCTGGTTGTGGGGGTTGATCGCCTCAGCGATGATCTTTGGGGCAGGAGGGGTATTCATCGATCCCCGCCCCAGACAGATCAACCGGTTGGCCAGGATGCGGGAAGATCGGCTGGATCTCTTTGCAGATACCTTCCAGGATTGATGCGGCATGAAGGTTCCAGCCGGCTCCGAGACCGGGCTTGGCCTGGATTTCCAGACCAGGATATAATGCGCATAGTCATTCACTTCTCCCAGTGTCTCATCCACGATGCCTTGATGGATCTCCTGTCAATACGTGTCCAAACTGGGCCAGTGATTCGCGGCCAATGAAATGCTGCAGGCTGCGCACATTCTCCCCAAACCGTAGCACAATCCGCTCGGTGACCTTGCGCGGTTGATTGCTCAACAACCCTTTGAGATACACCCAACCATGCGTCCTCTGATCCTGGCGATCAAAAGCTGGCTGGTATTCCTGATAGGTTTATTCCAGCGCAGCTACCATTGTGTGAATATTGCTTTCCGCCAAATTCCACTCCGGCGGTGGACAAATATCGGTTACACTTGTGGTGGACATGGTATTTCCTTTCTCCTTTCACTTCGCCGTGCTTTGGAGAAGGTTACCATGTCTTTTTATTCTTTTAGATACTAGGAGCGCGACTTTGCGCTGTCATACTAATTCTCTAACCGATTTTCTATCATCTTGTTCGATGAATTAGGTAGGGTGTTAAGCTTTCAGTCAATCGACTATAATACTATAATACGTCATATGCTCCTGGACACTCTGAGGTTGTACAGAGTAGACAACAGGAGGATTACATGATGACCCGAAATTCCTGTTTGTGTTTGTACGAGCAGGGATTATTTGTTACAAATTTCACATATTGCCAAATACTGTTCGGAATCGAGCTATTGAGGCAATTTGGCGAGATAGAGAGCGTTAGAACGAGGATTTAAAGTTCCACTGTGCGGGGTAGAAAATAAATAATGTATCCTTTTAAGAGTTTTTTACACAAGGTTCGCACGGTTGGTACAATTGAGCGAGAAGTTGTGTATAATAGAGCTAGGTAGAGCTAGGAAGAGGATTTTTGGGAAGAG
>JAFGDK010000081.1 GCA_016932165.1 Anaerolineales bacterium | reverse complement strand
ACACTTATAAAATTTTTTGACAGTTTCAAGCTGGTTGAACAGGGGCAGGATGAATTTCTCGATATTTGTCAAGCGACTTTGAGAATGACATACTTTGCACAACCTGACCCATTCACCAATCCCCGCTTTTCATGTATAATCCCCCCCCTGTGACCGGGCCCAAAGCCCAGACCATTACTGATCAATCAAGGGTGCAGCATGTACAACATACTAATACTCGGCTTGGGTGGATTTCTCGGCGCGGTCTCCCGCTACTTGGTCAGCACCTATGTCCAAGATTTGTTTAAAGCCGCTAATTTCCCTTACGGCACACTGTTCGTCAATATTCTGGGATGTTTTGTCCTTGGTCTTCTAACCCACATTGCCGGCGCCAGAGACCTGATCGACGCCCAGGCCCGGCTATTCTTAATGGTCGGCTTTGTCGGTGCCTTCACCACCTTCTCAACCTTCAGCCTGGAATCTGCCAGTCTATTTCAGAACGGGCAAAACTTCACAGCCTTTCTATACCTGATCGGCAGCAATATTCTCGGTCTCGCCTTTGTCTTCGTCGGACAGGCTGCTGCCAGCCAAATGATCAAATAGCCTGCCCCGCATCCTGGCACATCGATCACCCCCAGCTTCGCCGCTCGACCTCCAACCCATGATTCAACTGCTCCACACCAAAACATATCAAAAGAGGCTGCCCTTTTGGTTTAATGGGCAGCCTCTTTATAGGTTCTAGATTGCCTCCTATGGTGATACGTAAACGGTGTACTCGTTCAACCAATCTCCAGCTGGGTAAACAGAGGTCCCATCGTCAATCGGTCGGGTGAAAGTTGCCAGGGTAGAAAGATGGTGCTCGCCCGGAGCAAAGTCCGACAGGATCTGGTAGATAAACTGGCAGCTCATCGTTTCATCCACTGGATAGTCAAACACATGCATTTGTTCGAGCGGGACAATCTCACCCTCTAATGAGAAGGTCAGGTCGATGGCGCTCATATTCTCCGCGAGTTTATCTGGAGAGGCGCACCAGCCGTACACCCAGGCTACCTTATCTTCCTGGTTCAGCGAAACTGTATAGGTGAATGTGCCCGGTTCAGCCAACTGTTCCTCGCTGTAAGATTCCCGGGCCTCATCCTCCATGAATGCAGCCCCGCCAAGCAGCGCAGACTCCGCTGCCTTGAGGCGGGTTTCCATCTCCGGCCCATGCTCGGGAGTGATCCCGGCGCCCAGCGGTTCTAAAACAGCTTTGATCCCATATTCCAGCACGACATCCCCCTCAGCAAAAGAAGTGGTCTCATCCATCGGAACCTTCAAAGTCGGCTGGACACCCTGACCCTCCAGGAAAATGCTACCATCTTCCAGCGTGAACCGGCCAGTCGGGAACTGCAGGAAAAGGTCGTCCGGCATGCTGAACTGGCCTCGGGCTACTTCAGCTTCAACCCCAGCGGTGGGAGTCAGCCCAACTACGATCATCCCCGGCACCTGGCTAAAAGCGTAGGATTCAAGCTCGCAGGCGCTGGCACATGTCGATGCCACCAGTGTGACCATCTTGTTGAAGCGGTACTGGTTTTGATTGGGGAGCACTCTCTCTGGCAGGCCTTCCGGCTCAAACTGACCGCTGGCCTCGCTGTAATATTCCAGTTGGCCCATTGGGATCTCCTGGTCGGTGAGCAAGCCGGCCAGGCCAAGGTTTGCCCCCCCGCTGTTGACCCGCATATCAATGATGATCCCTTCCACCTCATAGAATTCAAAGGCCTGCAGAGCACGCTCAAACAGCCGTATGATCAGGTTGAGATCATCGTAGTTGCTGTTCATGCGGATATACCCGATCTTGGCATTCCCTTCCTCAATCAGGCTGAAATCCACCGGGAGCATATAATCAAAATTCACTCCCTTGTACACAGAAGTGAAAGCGAAAGAGTCCCGCTCGCTGATCGCTGTCAGAGAGGCCGTTTGGGGCTGCCCTTCGGGATTAACAAAGGCGACCTCGATCTCAGTCCCAACCGGATCCGCCAGCAGGTAACGAGACTGCTGGTAGCGGAGATCGAAATCAGAGGAGGTTGGGAGGGTCCAGGTCTTGGTTTCTGCGATCGCTTCGCTGATCGGCTTGCCGTTGAACCCGGTAATCTCTGCGCCCAGCTCAATCCCGGCAGCTTCTGCCGGACCACCTTCCTGCAGGTAGATCACAATCACCCGTCCGTCATCCAGTTCACGGATCGCAAAACCATAACCGCCATCAGTGTCATTGGTAAAGGCTTCGTTGAGTAGATCACCGCCGCCGCCCAGCCCGACATGCCCATCCTTGAACGCCCAGGTGAAGTCACGCAGAGCGAAGACATACGCGGCCAGATCATTGTCGGCTTCAGCCTGTTCAATTCTGGGGTAAATCTCGGAATAGAGGGCATCCCAATCAGGGGCCTTGCCCTCAATCCCATTGAAGGCATATTCCACGCTGATGATGTCGAACATCTTCTGAAAAGCTCCGGTGTACGAATCTTCCGAGAAGTCTTTCACGGCGATGTCTTTGGGCTCATAGAGAGTCAATACCGGCTGATGCTCTTTGATGAATTCAAAGGGAGCCCGATCCAGGTCTACGATCGTATAGCCAGGCAGGATCGGCCCCACCGGGTCGTCCTCGGTGAACAATAGACCATCTTCCCCAAACCCAGTCGGGAACTCCTGTGCCTCATCCGGAGACCAGACCACCAGCTTGCCGCCAATGATCTCATCCTGATTCTCAGTATCCGCGATCACAGAAGCCAGGTAGGAAGGCCATCCGATGGAAGCATCATCACCCTCAGAGTAGGGACCGCCGTACAGGTTGGGGTTATACCCCACCGCAAAGACCTGCACACCGGTCTCTTCCTTGCTGTCGTGATCCACATCATTCAGGATCCCAGCAGGCTGCACCGGCAATTGCAGCCAGTACTGGGCCGTCATCGCTTCCATATCGATATCGAGAAAGCCAAGGGTCTGGGAAGTGACCGGCATCTCCCACTCCTCATCCCGCACCACAAAAGCATGCATATCCAGCAAGGCGACTGCGTGCTCTACATAGTAATCTGTGATGATGCTGTTGGAGTATTCAAACCCGCCAGTGATCTCATAGGGTTCATCATAGACCACCTCAGGCTCAGATTCTTCGCCAGTTGGCGGCGCTTCAATTTCCTCGTTCTGGGCAGCTGCCTGGTTTCCGGGGTTGGGGGCGTTCTCTCCACCGGTACAGGCTGACAATAGCAAAAAAATGACCAGTAGAATGAAGATCAGTCTTATCCGTTTTTGCATTCGGTTCTCCTTGTGTAGGTTGGGGAAAAATTACCAGCAATTTTACTCGAAAAATATCCTGTCCAGCCATCAATCAACAGCCTCGTGGAGAGAATCTTCAAATCGGGTGCAGCCCATCCCCCCAAATTCGGAGGACTGGGACAAATAACCTGCGCCGCGTGGTTTTCTCATCCCCCTCTGACGGTTTCCATCTGTGATTCCCGCCTGCTTCCAACCGGTTTCCACCACCCTGAGGTATTTTTAGTCCTAGACCAGGGTGATCCCCTTTCTTATTTCAAGATCATCGTCACCGGGCAGTGATCGGAGCCCCTCACCTCATCGTGGATGATCACATCTGCGACACGCGGCATCAAATCTTCAGAGACCATGAAATAATCCAGCCGCCATCCAACATTATTTGCCCGCGCATTCCCCATATAGCTCCACCAGGTGTACTGCTCCTTATCTGGGTATCGCGCCCTGAAAGCATCCACAAACCCGTTATCCAGATATTTTGTGATCCAGGCCCGTTCCTCCGGCAGGAATCCAGTCGTATTATGGTTGGTCTTATGGTTTTTCAGATCAATTTCCTCATGGGCGGTGTTGATATCCCCGCAGATCACAACTTTTTCACCTCTGGCGTGCATTTGATCGCAGATCTCCAGCAGTGCAGCATAGAAATCTAGCTTGAACGGCACCCGGCTGTGATCCCGGCTGCCATTCGGAAAATAGATATTAAACAGGGTGAAATCATCAAATGCGGTCTGGATCACACGTCCCTCGCCGTCAAAGCGATCGATACCTAACCCATTTTTACTGGGTGCATCTGATTTTAAGAACAACGCCACCCCGCTGTAACCCGGCCGTTCGGCAGGATTCCAATAAGAAGTGTATCCCTCAAATAACGCAAGCTGGGCTTCTGTTAATTGCTCCGGCCGCGCTTTGATCTCCTGCAGACAGACCACATCAGGTGAATATTCCCTGACCCACTCCCATCCATTCTTATTCAGCATTGCCCTCAGGCCGTTCACGTTCCAGGTGGTGATTTTCATGGAGCCTAATCCATTGGTTAATTGGATGCTTCAAAGACCCATTGATTGTACAAATCAATCAAATCTTGCATCGGAATCAAAGGCTCACTGACTGCATCCAAAACTTCGGGCTTGATTTTCCCGTCAGCGGTCAACTGGCGGCCAGCTTCGCGGGAGGCCTCTAACACTTTTTGGCCCGCCTCTGTAAAGATCCCGTCTTCTTTCATCAGGAACGCGTGCGGCCGAAGGATTGATCCACCATATTCGAGGCTTGAATTCTCCGCCAGCTCGCGGACGATGGCTTCCACGACCTCAAAATTTGCTTTCTCCCACCAACCGCCGGTGGAAACCAGGACAATGCGTTTGAGTCTGGTTCCCTCATGCACAACAGCCCGCGTGCGCCCATCCCGGAACACCAATTCCGGACGGATCAACGGGCATAAACGGTTGACCAGATTTTGCATCGCGCCAGGCAGAGGGATGTAGATCGGAGTGGCAAGCACCAAAGTTTCCGCCTGCCGGATCTTGGGGTAAAGCATTTGCATATCGTCCTGATTACAGCACTCGCCCGGCTCGTGATACCAGCAGTACATCATTCCGCAATCACACGGTTTTACCTCCAGATCATTGGTGAAGAATAGTTCGGTCTCACCACCAGCCTCCTGGGCGCCTTGCAAAAACGCTTCCAGGATCCATTGCGTATTGCCATGACTCCCCCGGGGACTGCCATTTACCGCCACAAGTTTTGCCATCACCAACCTCCTCCTCATCTCTTAACCTGCCCAATTGAGCGTTCTGCCAATCTCTATTCATTTTGTTCGTCAGATGCAACCTGGGAAGAAAAATGGAATCCAATCAAATTATACAGCGTGATGATCTGGTTAAGAAATATCACTTCTGGTATATATCCTTCAGAGCTGGCAGAGCTCCCCGAACCGCATTCCCCCTGTGGCTGATCCTGTTCTTTTCCTCATCACTCAATTCGGCCATCGTTTTACCAAGATCAGGGAAAAAGAAAATCGGATCGTAACCAAACCCGTTCTCCCCGCGCTCCTCCGGGATGATCTCTCCCCAACATTCCCCCTCCCAAAAGAGGACATCCTCACCAGGCTCAGCGACCACAACCCATGCCACAAACCGGGCAGTCCACGGCCGCGGCTTTCCAGCCAATTTTGCCAGCAAGAACGCCCGCCGGTCAGCGTCACTCGCACCGGGTTGATTAGAATATCGCGCCGACCATATTCCCGGTTCGCCACCCAGAGCATCCACTTCCAGGCCGCTGTCATCAGCCAGGGTAGTCAGCCCGCACACATCCCGGTAAGCCTCTCCTTTCAGCCGCGCATTCTCCATATAGGTGTGCCCCACCTCCTCCACATCGAGGTTTATCCCCACATCTTTCGGTGTCAGCAAGTTCAACCCCTCCAATTCTGAAAGCAATTGTTGCAATTCAATCAGTTTCCCGGCATTATTTGTTGCAAGCAAAATTGCACCTTTCAATTTTGTTAGCATTTGCACCTCATTTGTATAGACGTTTGTACTATTTTTTTAATACCGAATATATGGTGTTTCTATAATCACAAAATCCCATATATAGGGGTTGCTACAATTTTCATGCCAAAATATGACCAACATTATCGTAAATTGGTAATTGACCTGGATTGCAATTTTTGTTATAATATCGTCAACTTTAATAAAAGTTTTTGCAAAATTTGGGCGCAATCAAGCAAAACCACTACCCAATCAGTACATTACTAAATTTGCAGGAAAGTCAAACTCATACGAGAAAGATCATGAGCAAAAAACAAAACCCGCTCAGGTTCAATGTCGGGCAAATAATCCACGAGACGCCTGGCTTTACCAAATCTATCTCATTTGAGTTCCCGTTTTACGAACTTGGTGATGATTTTACTGCAAAAGATCTCAAAGGCACAGTTACGTTCAGCCGCACGCAAAAAGGAATCCTCCTGGAAGCCAGCCTGAGTGCAGTCGCTGCCACCCACTGTTCCCGATGTCTGGATGCCACCCTGACCCAAACGCTTTCAGACTTCACTGAACTGTACGCCTTTGACCATCGCACCGAGACCGAGTCTGGGCTGATCGTACCCGAATCCGGCTACATCGACATCACCGATCTCGCACGCGAATATCTACTGCTTGATACGCCTACTACACCACTTTGCAAACCCGATTGCGCAGGTCTTTGTCCCATCTGCGGGGAGAACCTCAACCATGGGACCTGCAATTGCGAAACCAGAACCATCGATCCACGAATGGCAAAGCTAAAGGACCTGCTTGATGACGAGTAAACCATAAACCAAGACTCTCTTACGAGGAGGAAGCTATGGCTTACCCGGCAAACAACCTGCCTGATCCAGACACGATTTCCCTCATCTTTGATGACGAAAAGCTCAACCGTCCAATTGAGCATTTCACCAAAGGGGACCATGAAATGGAGCGTCTTCGCTTCCATTTCATGACCGAGGTGATCCTCGAGGAGGAAGAGTCTCAGACGGAAACCGCGGCTGGTTCTCCCAAGAAAAACGGTCACCCTCAATCACAAGCCGCTCGTATCGATCAACATGATCGCCAGCTCGAGGAATTGTTCGAACTAAACGATTCTGAACCGGCGGTCGAGTCTATTCTGACCGGAGATCAGATCGATACAGTGGGGCTCTACCTCAAGGAAATGTCCCGCGTCCCCCTGCTGAACACAGAGCAAGAAGTCATGCTGGCACGCTGCATTGAACACGGTATCAGATCCGAGAGGCGGCTTAAAAAGCTGAATGGGTCTACCCCAAAGCAGGAAAAAATCCTCCTGATGCAGGCCATCCAGGACGGCAAAGACGCCCGCAATCATCTCATCCAGGCCAATACCCGCCTGGTGGTCAGTATCGCCAAAAAGTACCTCGGACGCGGGGTCCCCTTCCTGGACCTGATCCAGGAAGGCAATCTGGGTCTGATGAAGGCGGTTAAAAAGTACGATTACCGCCGAGGCTTCCGCTTCTCCACTTACGCCACCTGGTGGATCCGGCAGACAATCACTCGCTCGATTGCCGACCAAGGGCGCACCATCCGTGTCCCGGTCCACATGATCGACCGCATCCGCCAAATGTATAAATCCGCCCGCTCGCTGGAACAAAAACTCGGCCGGCCGCCCAAGGTCGAAGAACTCGCCGATTATATGGAACTCCCTACTGATAAAGTCCAATGGATGCTGCAGGTTTCCTGGCTGCCCCTCTCGCTCGAATCTCCAGTTGGAGATGAGGAAGATGCCGAGTTAGGTATGTTTGTGGAAGACGAGCACACTCCCACCCCCAGCAGTGCCACAACCCAGAAGTTACTCAGCGAAAAACTCAACCAAATCCTCGCCACCCTGACACCACGCGAGGCCCGAATCCTGCGCCTCCGCTTTGGGCTTGAGGATGGCAAGCAGTACACCCTGGAAGAAGTTGGGGAGAAATTCGGCCTCACCCGTGAGCGCATCCGCCAGATTGAAGGGAAAGCACTTCGCCGGTTGCGCCACCCCCTGCGCGCCCGGCAATTGCGAGAATACCTATAACACCCATTCCTGAAAAGACAAGGAATTTCACTACGGTAAAAGCCTGGCATTCTGCCAGGCTTTTATCTGTTAATCAAAAGATGCTGTGTCTAGGCCGTTGGACCGCCCTTTTTATCCCGGCGATACTGGAAATAACTTAATAATCCGGATATTCCCACCCCCGCAACCATCGCCAGCACATCATCCTCTGGTCCCAGAACCAGATCGGGTAGCACCGCATACACCCCGCCCGCTATTGCCGGCAGCCAGGACCAATCCCGGATACTGATGAAAAAATATACCGCAGTGAGGAACAGCAAGCCAAATACAATTCCGGCAATGATCGCTCCGTTCTTTAAGTTGATCCCCAAAGAATCTCCTCCTAAGAAACGCACCAGCTCACCAATCCCACCCGCGACAAGACTCACCACTGCCAATCCTAGGCCAAGGATCAGGGCAGTAAACCCCAAGCAAGATTTCTTCGAATCGCTCATCGAATCCTCCCTCAATTAGAACGGTGTCTGTGCCCCGGTCGGATCTTCGCTATAATACGGGTTCTCACCGCTGGCATGGTCGGTGGTATCCAATACCTGCGTGATCTCTGGCACCTCTTCGGTAATAATTCTTTCAATGCCATCTTTAAGGGTCATCTGTGAGATGGCGCACCCACGGCATCCGCCGCCCATTTCTATATAGGCGGTATCACCTTTCACATCCAGCAGCAGCACCCAGCCGCCGTGCCCGGCCACGCCGGGGTTGATCTGTTCATCTACCACCTGCTGAACTTTATTGGCAACCGGATCATCACCCCAATCCTTACGGCGGGAGCTCAGATAACTCTCTAGCGGATTCTCGTACTCGATATGGAATCCGTGGGCATATTTTTGCTCGTCAAAATCCACCTTGGCACCCTTCAAGGCGACCGCGGCCTGCATATCCAAATACATCGGGAAGGGTCCCATCTCCAGCACGGTATCGCCCTCTGTTTTGGAGCCCAGGTCCACAAACTTAAACTCACTCTGTCCCCCTCCAGCCCCGCCAAGATGCACGATTACCCGCACAGCCATTGGCCCCTTCCCTCGGGTTGCTATCAATTCTGCAATCTTGTCAATCGCCGGCTGGGTTAGTTCCATCAATTTTGCTTCTTGTGTATCACTCATCGTATCTCACCAATCCTGTTCGTGGTTTTCAAGCTCAGAACCAAGCCCTGACATTATACCCTGTGATTACTTCTCCTTTGTAACAAATTTATTAGATCAATTTCCATCCAAGTTCACCAGGGGTTTCTTGGTTTTAAGCTATAATCCCACCACCATGACCAGACGCCAGACCGCACTCCTCCTCACAATCCTCTTTTCCGCCGCCGCCCTGCTCCGGCTCTACGACCTCACCGACGAACCACTCGAGGTACACCCCACCCGCCAGATGCGCGCCGCCCTGGTCGCCCGTGCTCTATACTACCCCACTGCCCCCCAAATTCCCCCCGAAAGAGTGGAATTCGCCGCCCAGCAGCTGCAACTGGTGGGGGTCATCGAACCGCCCATCCAGGAATTTCTGACCGCTCAACTTTATCGTCTTGCCGGATCAGAATCCCCGTGGCTCGGACGAATTATTTCAATCACCTTCTGGCTGCTGGGCGGCTGGGCGGTATATGCTCTCGCCTTACAGCTTGGCTCGTCTCTCGGCGGGTTTGCCGCCCTAATCTATTACCTCTTCCTGCCATTCAGCGTAAGATTCTCCCGCACCCTGCTCCCCGATCCAATCATGGTGGCCTCCTCTGTGACCGCTCTTTGGGCGCTTTATACCTGGCAGAAAAAAAGAACGCTCTCCTGGGCAATCTTCACCGGCCTGATCACAGGTTTTGCCATTCTCACAAAATCAGTTGCTGGCATTATCCTGATCCTGCCATTTGCGGCATATATCCTCTCCATCAATTCATTCAAACAAACCATCAAAAACTGGCAGGTTTGGCTGATCCTCATCCTGGCTGCCCTCCCGTCAGCCATCTATTATTTTTGGGGGCTGGTGCTGGATGGCCGACTGGCTGCCCAATTCAGCGGCCGCTTCTTCCCCGACATGTGGACCGATATGCTCCTCTACAAAAGCTGGGGGTTGCGCATTATCACCGAGTTTGGGCTGCCCGCTTTCCTGCTGGGGATAGCTGGCATTTTTTCCGCCCGGGAAAAAGCAGAGCAGCGTTTTCTATTCTTTTGGTGGACAGGCTATTTCATCTATGGAATGCTGTTTGCCTACCATATCATGACCCATGACTATTATCACCTCTCGATGGTGCCCCTCACAGCAGTCAGCCTGGCGGTCACTATCGCCTGGTTGGAACAGTTCAGCCGTAAGAAAAACTGGTTAAAACCTGCCCTTGCCTTTGCAGTTGCCACCATGCTGGTGTTTACCGGGGTCACGATTGTTCAAAGCATCAAATTTGCAGATCAGGCTGATTTCCGCCAGACCCGTGATGCCTACTATCACTTGGCAGATGTCCTGGAAGAATTGCCCCCCGCAGGCATCATCGCCCTCACCGAGGACTATGAAACCAGCCTCCGCTTCTACACCTTTCGCAATGCCAGCCACTGGCCGCACCTCGGAGACCTTAATTACTACCAACTCGCTGGGTCAGAGCGGAAGGAGATCGAATCTTTCTGGGAAAAAACCGAAGGCGCTGGTTACTTCCTCATTTCAGACTGGAATGAACTCAGCCGGCAGCCAACTCTAGAAGCGCGGCTCTCTACCCTCCCAGTTCTTTTTCAGGATCAATTTTTTGCTCTCTACCTACTTGCACCGGAACTTACCCAATAAGCCACCCGTAATTTCAGTTATAATGGGTAACACAGTCAACTTTTTAAATACAAAACGGATATGTCTGATATCAATCCCTCAGCCTACCTGGTGATCAACAGCCAGATCTTTGCTTTGGATAAAACAGTCACTAGAATCGGGCGGAAAATCGAGAATGATCTGGTTATCCAGGATCCCTTAATCTCCCGCAGCCATGCTGAAATCCATCAAATGGCGGATGGTTATTTCCTGATAGATCTGAACTCAACCACCGGCACGCATCTCAACAATCAACGCATCACCCGGCACAAGCTCAATTCTGGAGACCTCTTCTATCTCGCCAATATCCCCATCATGTTTATTGAAGACAACCCATACTTGCAAGGGAATCTGAATAAAAATACTGGCACGCTTGACCTCCCGAAGGAAGAAAAAGAATGAAACCTGTCCTCAAATACGGCTCTCGTTTGCTTCCACTCGATGCGGACCTCTCCACCATTGGGCGGAAGTTGGATAACACGATTGTGCTCTCATCCCAATCCGTTTCCCGCTATCACGCCGAGATCGTCTTGATCAATGGGGAGTATTTCCTCCGGGATCTGAATTCATCATCCGGCACGTACCTGAATGAACGCCGTATTGCCTACCCGGTAGCGCTTCAGTCTGGTGATAAGATCACCATGGCAGATATTGAATTGTTCTTCATGTTTGAGGATGTTGAGATTGATGATACCACCCGGACCCGCACCACCCCATTGGACGCTTCCGATCTGGATCAATAAATCATCCCAAACTCCTACCTAATCATTATCAATTTCCCCAGTATAATATTTTTCTTAATTCTGGCGTTCAACTCTGGATAAATAGTAAAATAAATCACCACCCAGTGATTTTTGCAGGAGGAAAGGTGAACCGAAGAACAAATGAGGAATGGGTCCAACAGCTTAGCGACCCAATTGACGATCAAGCTCTCTCAGATTTGCGGGAGATTCTATTGCGCGGTCTGCGCGCCTCTCTATCCAACCGGATTAACACCGACCTCGATGCAATCACAGAGGATTTCGCCCAGGATGCCCTGCTGAAGATCCTTAAAAGCATTGAAACCTTCCGCGGGGAAAGCCGCTTTACCACCTGGGCACAGAAGATTGCTATTCATGTAGCCTACACCGAATTGCGCCGACGCCGCTGGAAAGATATCTCCTTGCAAGAAATCGTCGAAACCCCTGAAGGGGATGAATACACCCCCGCCATCCTTACAGATCCAGCCACCAATCCTGAACAGGAAGTCTCTCAGAACAACATCTTTGACATCATCTACAATATGATCGAAAGTGACCTAACAGAGAGACAGCGTACTGCCATCATTGCCATCCTCCAGGGTGGGATGCCGATTGATCAGGTGGCTGAGAAGATGGACACCAACCGCAACGCCTTATACAAGCTGATCCACGATGCCCGCAAAAGACTCCAGCAGTCTCTTGAAGACCGCACAGGACTCACCGCCCACGAAGTTCTCGCCATGTTTGAGCAGTAAGAGATTTCAATACCCCAACGTCATTAATCTTAACAAAAGGCATCTATATGAAAATTGAAATCACAACCCTGAAGAAAGTGCTCAAATCGCTCACCATCACTGAGGTTGAGGAGTTGACCTGCAGCGAGTGCTTCAATGAAATTGACCAATATGTGGACATGCTCAGGGAGGGTAAATCTCCTGCTGATGTGATGCCGCTGGTCAAACACCATATCACCCTTTGCCCACCATGCCGGGAAGAATTTGAAGCCCTGCTGGTGGCCCTCGAAGCTATCGACGCCGATCTGGAGTAATTTTCACGGTCAGGCAAACCTTCATCACCCAAAACTCACCGTAATTCCGGTGAGTTTTTTTATATCTCCTCAATTTCCCCAACCAATCTCCATCTGGCACACTTTATGCAATTCATTGAGTAAGGAGTTTTATATGGAGAAATCAACCCCCACACCCAACCACCGCATTGGAGTCCGGTATTTCCCTGACACGATCCATTTCCGGGAAAGCGATCTGGGCATCTGGCTGCCGGAATTGACCTCCCTGGGCACCAAATGGATCGTCCTTGAAACCCCGATCGACCGCGCGATCCCTGAATCCTTTCTGTGCGGACTAATCAAAGCGGGCATCCAACCAATTTTACAAATGCGGCTGCCGTTGAATGGCACAGCAATACGCGCTGATTTAACCACCCTGCTCCAAGTCTATGCCAGTTGGGGCCTCAAGTACCTGTGCCCCATCGATCAGCCCAATACACTCCAAGCTTGGGGAGATGGAAGCTGGGTGCAGCAAAAATTGGTCAGCCGCTTCCTGGATAGATTCATTCCCATCGCAGAGCAAATTTCCCAAGCCGGATTGCAGCCCGTATTCCCTGCTCTTGCGCCAGGCGGTAACTTCTGGGATACAGTCTTTTTGCGTAGTTCCCTGCAAGGGATCAAAGATCGGGGGCACACGCGGCTGCTCGAATCGATGGTCATTGGCGCTTATGCCTGGCCCGGGAACCACCCCCTTGATTGGGGCAAAGGCGGGCCTCAAGCATGGCCGCATGTCCACCCATACGATACCCCGGAAAACCAGCAAGATCATCTCGGATTCCGCATTTTTGATTGGTACAGCCAGATTTCCGAGAAGGTCATTGGTAAACCTCCCCAAATCATCCTGCTGGGCACCGGTGCCCAAATGAACGCAGATACCACCCCAGAAGACCACGCTGCTGTGAATATCGAGATCGCCGCACAACTGGGTGATTACAAGATCATCCCCCAGAACGTGCTGGCGGCTTGTTTTTCGATTCTTGCCGCTGAATCAGACCATCCCCTGTCAAATCAGGCCTGGTATCCCCCTGGGAAAGACCAGCAACCGATTGTAGCCCAATTCAAAGAAAAATATTCCCCCGTAACGATTGATACACCCGAATTAGCGCCAGACGAGCAAACACACATCGAAATCCCAGAAACCACTCTTCAGCAAAAACCGATCAAACACTATTTACTGCTGCCGCACCCGCGTTGGGGAAACCCGGACTGGTTCCTGAAGGCTACTCGTTCTTTTGTAAAAAAGTATGCCCCCACTACCGGCTACTCGATCAGAGAAGCCTTCTTTGCCCGGCGGGTAACGATCATCGGCGGTGTACAGGTTTTCCCCGAAAACCTGAGAGCGGAATTAGAAAAACAGGGCAGCGAAGTTCTCCAGATTACCGGAAGCGGTACAGAAATTGCAACACAATTGGCAGAACTATAAGAGGTGAAAGGCTATGAACGTACAGATAAACAACAATCCCTATCCCGGACATCTGCCAGCTCTCAAAGTGATCGGTATGGGCGGCGCAGGAGGAAATGCCGTCAACCGAATGATCACGCTTGGCCTTAGAGGTGTCGATTTCATTGTGATGAACACCGACCACCAGGACCTGGCCTCAAACCTCGCCCCGACCAAGATCCAACTCGGGCCGCGCAGCACCCGCGGAATGGGCGCAGGCGGCAACCCCGAAGTTGGCCGCACAGCCGCTGAAGAAAGCAAAGACGCCATCCGCGCTGCCCTTCAAGGGGCCGATATGGTTTTCCTCACCGCGGGCATGGGCGGCGGCACGGGAACTGGATCGATCCCCGTGGTTGGACGCATTGCCAAGGAATTGGGTATCGTCACCATCGCGGTTGTTACCATGCCCTTTGAGTTTGAAAAAGGCCGCCGCCAGGTCAACGCCCGTGAAGGACTGGCAGCTTTGCGCCCAAATACCGATACTTTGATTGCCATCCCCAACGAACGCCTGCTTCATAATGATCAGTGGTCACCAAAGCTTCCCTTGACCACTATGTTCCAGCTTGCAGACGATGTTCTCCGCCAGGCAGTCACCAGTATTTCCGAGCTGGTCACCGAACCAGGGTTGATCAATGTCGATTTCTCCCACATCAAGGACATGATGATGCGCGGCGGTGGTGCTTTGATGACCATTGGGCATGGCAAAGGCCCGGATAAAGCTGATAAAGCCATTCACCAGGCCCTGAATCATCCTCTGCTCGAAACCATCAACCTGGAACAAGCCGCTGGTGTGATCGCCAACTTCACTGGTGGAGAAGATCTCTCGCTGCCAGAGGTTGGTAAAGCGCTTAACAAGATCCAGGAGTTAGCAGGCGGTTCCGTCGACCTGGTAATGGGTTTCAATAATGATAACCGGCTTGAAGACCGCGTTCAGGTGATCCTCGTGGTCACCGGGCTGGGGGCCCAAACATTAGAGGAAATCATCCCCGGCTTCGAAGCCCAAATCACGCCAACCAAATCCCTTCAGGATTTTATCGAAGATGTTCCATCGCCCTCACCTGTTGAGGCGGGAAGCGAAACGCAACAGTCAGAACCCGTGCCCAAAGCCGAGATACCCAGCTGGAAGCAATTCCAGGTAGCCCCTGAGGCGCCAAAATCTGCGGCTATTGATCTTGACATCCCGGCCTTCTTGCGCCGCCGGACAGCTCATCAGGATAAACTAAATCCACAAGCCAACCATTCCCATTAGAGGTGACCTGATGGATAAAAACCTGGTTGAAAAGATTTCTCAGAAAGTTTATGCTAAATTTCCCGAAGTCAAGGGCAAAAAACCGACCATTAAAACCTCGAAGACAGTCTCTTCTGATCAGGGTAATTTCGTCCTCACCTACAATGCAGTCGCCAAAGATATTCGCGGCCGGGAGATTCCCCGTCACATCAGAGTGGTGGCAACTGCACAAGGCAAGATCATCAAAATGTCAACCTCGCGCTGACGAGGGGGTAACGAAAGGAGTTTAGAAAAAAATGAGTCAGGCACTCAACACAATACAGCAGCGAATTGAAAACCATTTCTGGGATGTATTCATCCCCTGGCTGGAAAAAAAACCAAGAGCGCAGGCAATTGTAAATTTGGGATACCGCTTTCAGGAACAGTATCTTAACCGCAGCACTTTTGTCTTTTCCCTCCTGGTGATCAGTCTAGGTCTGATGATTGGACTGGGAATCGGCAGTTTGCTGGCATACTTGATTTAACCTCCCACATTTCTCCCTCCTTAGAAAAGATGGCCAAAATGCGCCATCTTTTCGCTTTAAACCTGGGTGCTGGGCACAGTTAATAGCTGTTATTGAAAATTTCTAACAAAACTAAGCCCAAACCTGGATGGCACAAATCCTTACAGGCAAGTAAAATCGAATTACATTACAATCAAATACATCTTACTGACTGTTTTTCACCCCAAGGGTGTAAAACCAAATTATGACGCGTGCTAAAAGTTGTCTGGTTCTTTTTATTCTAAGCGTGATTGCCGGCGCCATCGCTGGTTTTTATCTGGTTGAGATTATGGAACCTCCTGTTCCAACCGTGACCCCGGCGCCATCTTTCCCTGTCCCCACCTCCAGCACCGACCCCGACAGGACTGTCCTCGTGGTAGGGGTAGATAACCTCGAATATCCGAATCCAGCCATTGAAGGCGTTTGGATTGTATCCTTATTGGATAATGCAGACGGAATGCTTCACCTCAAGTTGATCACCCTTTACCCCGTGGTGGAAGCATCTGTAACCTCTACCCGCCAGATTCCATATACACATCCTCATCCCAAAATCCGGATCGATCCGGATGATCTGCATGCGGTTGGAGATCTCGCCCCAATTTCCTTTAGCTATGACCGTTGGTCTCAGATCATTGTTCTGGATGAAATCGCCATCAATACCATCATCATGATGCAAAACCTAAACTTTCGCCCTCCCGCCCCTACCCCAGTTCAGGGTGCCTTTCTAGAACCATGGATTGATCCAGAAGGCACCTTCCAGCAGCATAAAAGAATTCTAACCATATTGTGTGAAAATCCCACCCCGCTGAGCGATCCCGCCAACATCAATATCCTCACAGCCATGGAAGGTACTCACATCCGCTCCACTCTACCTGCAGGAGGGTTGCGCAGCCTCTGGCAGGTGATCAACTACCTCCCTGGTAAACAGGTGACCTGCAGCCAGAGCCCCTCCCCCTGATTTTGGTACCATTCTTGGAACCATCCTGGTAAACTTTACGTTCAGGTAATGTAACCAAATCATACTATCAGAATTCAATGGATATAAATTATCAACCCTCACATTCATCTCCATCGCCTGAAATTGCCATCGGTGATAAATTAATCGCCGCCATTTTAGGCGGGCTTGGGGTCGCAATCGCCTTTATGCTAATATTCACCCTGATTCTTGCGATCCTGTTTGGTGGAAAAATACTGCCAGGTGTGGTCATCTCCGGGGTGGATGTAGGTAGTCTCAGCCAGACAGAGGCAGAAACACTGCTCAGAGAACGGATCAGCTACCCAGAAACGGGCTTGATCGCCTTTGAGTATCAAGGTGAATTTTGGACCTTCACCCCCGCCGATCTTGGTCTCGTGCTAGACTATCAGGCAACCATCCAGCAAGCATATGCCATTGGGCGCACTGGCTGGCCCTGGCAGCAGTTCAGTGACCGGCTGGCTGTCATGCAAGCGGGAAAAACTCTCTCCCCAGTCTTAGTTGTCGACCAACGGGTCACCCGCCAGGTGCTGGGTCTCCTTGCCAATCAGATCAATCAGGAAATGCGTGAGGCAAATTTGGAGCTGGTTGGATTGGAGGTAGTATCTCAAAAAGGCCAGATTGGCAGAATACTGGATGTGGAAGCCGTCATCCAGCAGCTCGAAGAGGCTATGCGCAGCCTGCTTGATGCCAGCCTCCCCCTGGTGGTCCACGAATTTCATCCCATCGTGCTGGATGCCAGCCAGCAGGCGGAGATCGCAGCCGCTATGCTCGCTGAACCGCTGATCATTCAGGTCAGCGGCAATCAAAACGAAACCCTTGGCCCCTGGGAGATCGCCCCCCAGACGCTCGCAGATATGCTGGTGATTGACCGCAGCGAGCAGGGAGAATACCTGGTCAAGCTGGATGAGAACACCCTCTTCAATACCCTCTACCCGCTCAGCCCCAGCTTGAGCATCACCCCGCAAAATGCGCGTTTCATCTTCAAAGACGAGACTCGTGAACTGGAGCTCATCCAGGATGCAGTCATCGGTCGCGAGTTGCTGGTGGAAGAGAGCATCGACCAGATTAATCACCGTCTTGCTGCCGGCGAACACAAGATCAACCTGGTCTTCGATTATATTAACCCCGAGGTCACCAACGATGCCACCGCCGGGGAACTCGGTATCACCGAACTTGTTTCCGCCGAGACGACATTCTTCTACGGCTCCGATTCGAGCCGGATCCAAAACATCGAAACCGCTGCCGGGCAGTTCCATGGCATCCTGGTTGCCCCTGGAGAAACTTTCTCAATGGTCGATAACATCGGCGATATCAGCCTAGATTCCGGCTATGCCGAGGCATGGATCATTTACGGAGACCGCACAGTTAAAGGGGTCGGCGGCGGCGTATGCCAGGTATCTACCACCCTCTTTCGCACCGTATTCTTCGGCGGTTTTCCTGTTGTGGAACGCTGGCCGCACGCCTACCGGGTGTATTATTACGAACTGGCCCAATCAGGTGCGGTCAACGAGAACCTCGCTGGCCTGGATGCCAGTGTGTACGCACCTGTGGTAGATTTTAAATTCACCAATGACACTGAACACTGGCTGTTAATGGAAACCTATGTCAATGTCGCCAACCGCAGCCTGACCTGGAAGTTCTATTCCACCAGCGACGGCCGCCAGGTGGAATGGACCACCACCGGGCTGACAGACAAGGTCAAACCGCCCTTCCCGGTGTACGAAGAAAATGATGAATTGAAGAAAGGCAAGATCAAACAGGTTGACTGGGCAGTAGAAGGCGCCACCGTCACCATCACCAGAACAGTTACCCGTGACGGCGCAATCCTGTATTCGGATACTTTCAAAACCAAATACGAGCCCTGGGCAGCCGTCTGCCAGTACGGACCCGGCACTGAGGATTATCCCCCGGAAGGCGACCAGCGCGACCGCTTCTCGTGCAATGTGAAGGATTGATTCGGTGGTCCCCCCAAGCACGACCAGAATCGTTTATAATTTGCAAGAAAAAATTACTTGAGGTGACATTATGGTAAGTCAGGAACTGATCGAAATTCTCCGCTGCCCAGCCTGTGTGCGTGAAACCGGCGGTGAGCTGGAATATTACCAAGAAAGCTGGTTCATCTGCCAGGATTGCAATCGTAAGTACCCAATCCGCCAGGACATTCCCGTAATGTTGATTGATGAAGGCGACAAGTGGGTGGATACCGCCAAAGAGGACCTGCCAATCCCCCCACCGGATAAATGATGTCTGACCTGAAATCCCTGCTGGCTGATCTAACCAGTGGAGACGAACCGCGGGCTGAAACTGCCGCGGTTCAGTTTGTATCCCTGGGAAAACCTGCGCTGTATGTGCTGGCTTCAATGATAGCCAGCACAGATCCGGATACCCGCTGGTGGGCATTACGCGCCATCAGCGAATTTGACTCTCCCAGAACCGCCCATCTACTCCTGCTGGGTCTGGACGACTCTGAAACCGAGGTCAAAGCCTGCGCCGCCCTGGGATTGCGCAAGCATCCCAACATTAAAGCTATCCCAAAATTAGTCAAATACCTTGGTAGCGAAGACCAGCTCCTCTCACGGCTGTGCCGGGACGCCCTGGTTGCCATCGGAAAGCCAGCCACACCTCATCTGATCGAAGTACTAGAATCTCCTGAAAAACCCCATAAAGCCCGGCTGGAAGCTGTCCGAGCCCTGGCAGAGATCGAAGACCCGAACTCGATCAGCGCATTGTTCAAAGTCTTTCAGGAGGAAGCCGGACTGATGCAGTATTGGGCTGAACAAGGCCTGGAACGCATGGGCATTGGGATGGTTTTCTTTGAAAGTCAGGGGTAACGGGGGGAGATGAAAGAATTCTGGCTGGAAACAATTCTCTACCCCTTTGTGGCCATTCTATTCTGTCTGGCATTTGGTATCCCTTTTGTCTGGGCCGGATTCCAAACCATCCAACTGCAAGCCCACAAAGATGAAACCGGTACTGTCACTGTAGATTTCACCCGATCTCACTTCTTTGGGCTGCTGACAATTGAAGAACATGTGGAAGAGGTGGAAGGTGCCAGCCGTCAATCCTCCCTTGTGCGCATCCGCAGCGGACAATTTCGCCGCAATAAGCTCGTCTCCGGTGTCTTTCTCAACACAGATGAGGGTGATCACCGCTTGATGGCAGGCTCTTCCAATATTGATGATGATCTGAAGTGGGAGATGGTCACCACGATCAATGATTATGTCCGCAGCCCAGATCAAACTGCCATCAGCAGCACCTTTGAGGTCCGAAATATCTTTGGCTGGTTCGGGCTCCCCTTCCTCGCACTGGGGGCACTCGGGCTGATTGGCTGGCCTTCCTCAATCATAAAAGCACTCAGAGAATAACCCCGGGGGGTTGTACTTTTCAAAAGCTCAGTTTGGGGGCATTCTTACACAACCAGCAAACCTAATTTGACTAACTAATTTGCTACTCGGGGAACCTCTCATATATGATCTTGACAGGAATTTGTTCTTTATCTGCATGTACTTGCTGGTCTGCTACCTTGATCCATGCCACCGGTAAATTTTTCCCCCGCGCTTCCTCAACTATTTGCCCCGTTCCACCTGCACCTCTCGAAGGTTTTCCATCCCAGATTGCTAACAACACATCACAATTTTCAAGTACATACCTTCCCGCACCCAGGTAATTTCTCTCGCTCGAATCAATCTTGGTAAGGTCAATAACCTGTTTGGCTCTACTGATCAATTTTTGATATTCTTTCTTTGATTTCTCGGAATTAAAATCCTCCAGATAAGTTTGCTGGTCCGCGGGAAGAGGAACGATCAAATCTATCGGTAGGTTATCAATCAGGCAGTGAACGACTAAGCGATCAGTCCCCTCTGCCAATGGGGAAATCACCCTGGAGATCTTTCTGCCAAATTTCTCCTCAATCTTTTCAAGAACAGTATCTACTGCAAGCACAAGTTCGTCGAGGTTGCGTAGATTCCGGTGACCGGTAACGCCGAGTGTCAGCATGCCCGTACTACCCCTTCAAAGGACGGAGTTCTACGATCGAATACCCGGCATTCGCCAGAATACCGGGGATGGCACGAACAAACTCATAATCCTTTGCCTTTGAGGACTCAGACAACTCGTCCCAGGGTACAAGATCAGCATGTATTTTATTTTTCTTGTCAGTAACTGGTCCATATTTCCAGCCATCCGTAAGTTTTAAGTTCATCCAACGTTTGTGCTCCAATTGAGCCAGTTCCTCCAGAAAATCACCCGGAAACTTAAAGGGCAGTTCATTGCTTCGGGCAGGGATCATGATAAACCCACATGCAGCTAATTTATGGTAAATATCGCGAGCTGTGTCTCGATTTTGTTCTTGTTCATCTGCTGGCAGAAGATCGAATTCGACAAGAGAACTGTGTGTTTTAGCAGCATCATCATTCCCATCAGTGTAAACAATTCCCTGTTCCCGCATCATCTCACAAAAGATTTCATGAAAGGAACGGGCTAACTTGTTCAACATTTCATCTGTTAAATCTAGCTGCTGTACGAGTGCGATAAATTCCCTCCCATCCACGTGAAGATCCAATTGGGCTTCAGAGGGTAAACTGGAACGTTCAAATTTATCCCTACCCGAAAGCTGGCTCATCGCCACAATCGATTCCATCGAACGAATGCCATGTTTGAAGAATCGAACATGCAGAAATGCCCGCAAGACACCCCGATCAATCTGTAATACCTGCTTTTTCCCGATATTCTGGAACAAACCGCTTTCATTGCGCCATAAAATTGATCGCAGCAGGATTGCCCTGCGGATAACATGGAGTTGGTCCTCTTTGAATGAGCCTGCCCCCCGCTCGTCAACCGGATTTGGCCCCAGAATATCAACAAAACCTTTCAGCCTGCTCACAAAATCTGGCGTCTTCGCCGATCGATAGTCCTGCTCTTCCAAACCCAGACCAAAGCGCTCCATCCGATCACTGGTTCCACCGGCAAATACAAAAATTGCCGGGCCAATTGGGTGAACGATCTGCCCTTCTCGAAACTCCCCATCCTGCATCGGTGCCAGGAAATATCGCAGCCATCCAAGCGGTTTTCCAGAGAAGGGGGTATCAAACTCATCCCAGAAGACCAGTGGGAATTTCCCGCTTAAATTCACATCCCTTACCTGGTGCATTGCATCAATCAGATCATCCACGGATTCAAACTGAGAAAGGTTGAATTCCAGAGTCTCAATCTGGTCTGGGGCGAGCGTTTTGGCGATCTGCTTGATCCCAAAGGATTTTCCAGAACCCGGTGCCCCGAAAACACCGATTGAAAGAGGGTTCCCTTGTTTGGACTGCCTCAGGTATTCTCCAGTTAGAGCGGCAATGCTGCGATAGCCCTCGATCTCCTGCCTGTCTACTGTGAATAAAGCCCCAAAGTGCCCTTGGGGGACATCATCCAGGCAATTTTCTGGACCTTCAAGCACGATCTGTTCGCAGATCTTCTCCAGGTTACCTCGATATTTGTCCCTTAGAATGCTCCAGAATCCCCCAGCCGATCCCTTATCTGACTCATCCGGCGAAACAGCAGATAGCATTCTTACCGGGTCCGGGATTTCGGTAGACGCAAATTTTTGAGATCCACCTGCCAGACAGTCTGCAATCCGTTGATAGGGAAATTGGAGATTCGGGTCCTGGACAAAGCCAATGTTCTCGTAACCCAATAAATGCAGATCGCGCATCGCGGCTAACCCGGAATGAATCCCATCTTCAAGCTTTGAGAGATCGTCTGCAAGCATCAGTTGTTTCGATATCCCGGCTGCCAGGCATGTGTTATATCCAATCATCCCACCAGGGTGATGGGAGATCCACTCACCTTCAACTACCTTGGGATCGAAGACCAATTTGCTGCTCCAGGTATTTTCTCCTGAGGGAGTCTGATCTCTTCGATGAAAGACCACCCCGGCGGTTCCAAACAGGACTACCACACAGGCTGATTGCGCCATCTGGTTTATCTGTGGGTTGTGCGCAAGTTCCCAGATTACATCCTGGGCCGTCCGTTCCCACGAAAGGCCCTTGCTGACCTGGATATCAGTCAGCCTGAGGTCGCCAACGGTTGTTAAGATGACCAACCGGTCTGCAAACTTCTCCAAAAGATGTTCGTAGAGCTTGCCTTTCCCCACAGGCCGGCCCATTTTCAGCAGGATCCAGGGTGGTGAACTGGTATCGGACAGACATTTAGGCCATGCATCAGGGGTATCCCTGAAACCCATTCCGGCATCACTGATCACAACCAAATCCACTTTTTCAGGCTCATCGATCACCTTCATCTGAGCCAGTGAACTCTTATCGAGGTTTGCCCTCTGGTCAATACCCAAAAATTCAGACACACGCCAGGCTCTCGAATCTTTTTCATTTGTCTGGGCCCAGATCGCATATGAATGATGGTACTCCGTATTCATTGGGTTGACAGCTATCTCGGGCAAATCTGGTTGATAAATAGAATATTTTATGCTTGGATCTTTCTCCAGATATAGTGCAACCTGCCTGATCAGATCAGTTAATAAAGCAGCACCACCTCTCTGCCAGGTTATGTTTGTAAACAAATCTGGACTCCATGAATTACCTTCGTCTAATCTTTCCGCTCCACGAGCGATGTTCCAATCCATGGTGACATCACCAGTAACAATTACATTTCTCATAACTGGTTCTTGAGTCATGACAAGTCCTTTACTTCTTGATGACAACAAGGGCATGATTACCCACTCAGTATCATTCTAATAATACATCAACTTTGTGGTTAACAGGCTTTGGAAATCCGGATCCATCAGAGGAAATTCTCTCTTTCCTCGATAATCAAAGGGATCAAAGAATGATAAAAACTGATAGTCCTTGATACCCAAACTCACTGTATACTAATTAAGAAGTATTCTCACCAGTGATGCTTTGCTGCCACAATCTGCCCTGACGTTCCGTTCCGCCCCCAACTCCTTTCTCATCGAAGATTAATCATTTTCCTGGCACAAAATCCAAATCATCCTCGTTCTATAGGTGAGAGACCGCGCTTATACGCGCAAGGAGAAAATTATGAAAACCAACAAACTAACACTAACCCTGCTGATTGTCGTACTCATGGCAACCATCACGGCATGCAGTCTTCCGCTGCTTGTCTCCCCAACCGGGGAACCGTTTATTCCCGATACCGGGCTGGATGGCGACCTTGATGCCCGGATGACAGAAGTAGCGCAGAATGTTGAAGCCACTTTAGCCGCTGCCGCCACCAATACCCTTGTCAACCCAACCAACACCCCAGAGCCCACCAGTACCCCGTTGCCGACAAACACACTTATCCCAACTAATACTCCCGCGCCAACCAATACCCCTGTACCAACCAGCCCACCTCTGCCTTGCAATGCAGCCAGCTTCGTTGCAGATATGACCGTTGCCGATGGCGCTGCTGTGCCAAAGGGCAGCTCTTTCGTCAAAATCTGGCGGTTAAAAAATAGCGGTTCCTGCACGTGGACCAAAGATTATGAAGTCACCTTTGACGGCGGGGATAAGCTGGGTGGAAAAACAATCTCATTGCCCAAATCAGTCTCCCCCGGTGAGAGTGTGGATATCGCCATCGCTATGAAAGCCCCTGACACCACGGGCAAATACAAAGGTTTCTGGATTTTGCGGAACCAGAATGGCGTCAAGTTTGGTCTCGGTGCAAGTGCCGATGGACCCTTCTACGTGGAGATCAGGGTGGTTGGATTGGGGAACAGCGTGAAATACAACCTGGCCAACCAGCTCTGCAGCGCAGAATGGAAAACCGATAGCCACACCCTCCCCTGCTTGGGCAACAGCCAGGTCTACAGCAACTACGTATTCTACTCTTCAGATTTCAAGATGGAAGGTGGAAGAGTGGAAGATGAACCTGCAATCATCGCCAATGTAGAAACCGGTCAACGGCTGCGGGGAATCTTCCCCGCTTACACAGTAGCCTCAGGAGACCGCTTTGTGAGTGAGATCGGATGCACCGATGTAGCCAAGGACTGCAAAGTCAAGATGGTCCTTCACTACCGCATCAAAGGCACTTCCACCCAGGGCATTCTTGGTGAATGGATCGAGAAGTATGATGGCAAGACCACACTCATTGAAATTGACCTCAGCAGCCTGGCTGGGAAAGATGTGATCTTCACCCTGGATATGGAAGCCAAATCTGGATCTGACACCAATGAGGTCTTCTGGTTCATGCCCAGCATCCGGGAAGTAGATCCAGAAAATTTCGAACACAAGTAAGCAAGATTAGCGCCTACCGGATTCAGCACTACCAGCATCTGAGCAGAAAACTGGTTGCTTACCTAATAATCTAATGGCGGGTTCTGATTGCAAGACAATCAAGAACCCGCCATTGTTATTAGAGGTTATCAAAAATCTTGGCCCCCTATCCACCCCCCAATACCCACCAAAGATACAATCCAATCGTCACCAGCCCCAGGCTGAAACGGGCGACAAATGCCCACCCGCAACCCAGCATCAGGCCGCGGGTTGTTTCCCAGGCTTTCTTGGAATCCCGGTCCTGTTGGAAAAACTCAGCAATAAACAGTGTCAAGGGGGCGGCCGCCAGCCCGGCAAAAGGCGTCAGGATGATCGAGGCAGCAAACGCCGCCACCAGAGTGATCCCGATACTCAGCCAGGAAGCTCCGGCCTGCTTGGCCTTGGCGCCCATCAGAACATTATCGGCTGCCAGCGCCACCACGGTCAGCAAGGTGATCGGGATAAAAAACCACCATGCCCTACCGTTAAAGCCATCTACCAGGCCGTATGCCAGCGCTCCAGCCCAGATGACCGTATTCCCCGGGAATACCGGCACGATCAGGCCGAATAAGCCCAACCCCATGATCACCAGCAGGAACCAGGGGAAAGCCAGACCTAGCGCGTGGGCAAATCCCTCAAACATCGGTTAAGCCTTCTCCAGCACTTCAATCCCACCCATCCATGGGCGCAAAGCTTCCGGCACGATCACCGTCCCATCCGGCTGCTGGTTGTTTTCAAGGATGGCGATCATCGTGCGCGGCAAGCCCAGGCCCGAACCGTTCAGAGTGTGCACGGGCTGCACTGAGCCGCCATTTTCTGGGCGGTATCGGATCTTTGCCCGGCGGGCCTGAAAAGCCCCCACATTCGAGATCGAGGAGATTTCCAGCCATTCCTGGCACCCCGCCGACCAGGCTTCCAGATCGTACGAGATATGCGCTGTCTCGCTGGTGTCACCGGCGCATTTCAAGATCAACCGGTAGGGGATTCCCAGGAGCCGGCAGGTTTCTTCGGCGTCAGCGACCATCTTTTCAAGTTCGTCCGCTGAATTCTCCGGTTTGCAGAACTTATACATCTCTACCTTATCAAACTGGTGGCCGCGCTTGATCCCGCGCACATCCCGCCCAGCGCTCATTTTCTCCCGCCGGAAGCACGGCGAATAAGCGGTGTAAAACCGGGGCAGGTCCGCTTCCTCGATGATCTCGTCCATATGCATTCCAGTGATCGAGACCTCCGAGGTTGGCAGCAGATACAGGTCTTCTTCGTGATCCTTATACAGGTTCTCGGCGAATTTCGGGAGCTGCCCGGCACCATAGAGGATCTCACCGCGCACAATGAAGGGGCCGTACATCTCGGTGTATCCCTGTCTAGTGTGCAAATCCAGCATGAAATGAATTAATGCCCGCTGCAGGCGTGCCCCCGCCCCACTAAGCACGTAGAACCTTGATCCGGCCAGTTTCACCCCGCGCTCGAAGTCGAGGATCCCCAGTTCCGGACCAAGTTCCCAGTGCGGTTTATAAAAATCACCCTCAGGATGCTCTCCCCAGCGCCGGACCTCCACATTATCTTCCTCGGTGAACCCATCCGGGACGCGTTCGTCGGGGATATTCGGGATAATCGACATCACCGCATGCAGGTCTTCCTCCAGTTTGGCAATCTCCTCATCCAGCGCCTTGATCTTATCCCCCACCTCCCGCATCGCCGCGATCTTGGCTTCGCGGGCTTCTTTGTCCTTCATCTTACCGATCTCTTTGGAGACCTTGTTGCGCTCAGCCTTGAGCGCTTCTGCCTCCAGCAAGACCTCCCGCCAGCGGGAATCCAACCTAACAGCTTCATCCACCGGAGAGGGATCCATCCCCCGCTTTCGCATCCCTGCCCGGGCTGCTTCAGGGTTTTCACGGATTAAATTGATATCTAACATGCTGCACCTCCTTGGGACTAGCGGATGATATTTTCAGGGGCATCCCTGGCCGCCAGCCTATAAAATTTGCGCTCCCCTTCGCGCAGGACGAGGGGAGCGCTCGTGGTGCCACCTGCATTTGCTGGCCCGGGTCAATCTCGCCAGCCTTGATGCCGCGCTAACGGGCGGACCCGGCTCTCTTACACCATTTGGTTTCGAGGGCAGCTGGCAGTAATAATTATCCACAATTCTTACCGCCAATGAAGTGGATTTCCCGGGTAGTTGTCCTGCCTCGCAGCTTCCGGCAGGTCTCTGCAATCAACTAACACCGTTACTCATCTTCACGCTGTTATTTTTATTAACATGGCAAGATTATACAAAAGAGATCAATGATGTGTCAAGCAACGCATCCTCTTCTTTCCAGAGCATCTCCCATGCAACTTTTCCACCATTTTTCGGTTATCATAATGGAAGCGGTCAGACTGATCAGCTTTCTTTCTGCCCAGACCATTTCAAAACAGCGCCTTTTGAGACACTTAAGAACAAGGAGAGAGTAAATGTATGGCTGGATAGACCCCAATTATTCTGGTGAACCCTTTCAGTTATTCGGTCCAAAACACATCATTGTCGTTGCTTTCTTTGCCTTGGTGATCCTGTGGTTGTTCCTCGGCTGGAAGAACCCCACTGAACAAGCAAAAAAACGGTTCCGGGTGATCCTGATTGCCATTTTGCTCTTCTGGGAAGGCGCTTGGCATGGATGGAACATCTGGGCCGGCACCTGGACACTTCAAGAACATCTCCCGCTGCACGTCTGTAGTGTCATGGTCTGGTCAAGCATTTTCATGCTGCTGACCAGGAATTATCGAATCTATGAATTTGTCTACTTCATGGGGATTGCTGGGGCAATGCAAGCCTTTCTGACACCAGAGGCTGGCAAATATGGTCTCTGGCACTTCCGCGCCATGCAGACTCTCATCGTCCACGGCACCCTGATCGTCACACCGATCTATCTCACTCTTAAAGAGGGCTTCCGCCCCACCTGGAGATCATTCCTTCGAGTAGCTATTGGCATGAACATCTATATGGTGATTGTATTCTTCATTAACAGAGCACTCGGCAGCAATTACCTCTTCATCATGCAAAAGCCGCCTTCAGCCAGCCTGTTGGATGTACTTGGTCCCTGGCCGTGGTACATCCTGGCAATGGAAGCGATTGGGTTCACTCTTTTCTTCCTCCTTTACCTACCCTGGGTGATCAAAGACGCCCGGGGAAGAAGACAAGCGCTTCCTGCATAACTGCACAAGCCATAAAAATAAGGCATCCTGGTTCGGATGCCTTATTTTATCTATACCAAACCCGCAGTCCGGTCAATCGTCTACCCCAATCCGATTATTCAACTCCTCCACCATTAGGTCGGTGAGTTGATCCAATTGGCGAGCTGCACCCTCGATCATCCTAGTCATTTCATCGATTTTTGCCTGGCCAGCGGCCGTTCGTGAGATCAGGGCATTCGCCCCAGTCACCAGACCAAGTGTATGCTTCAGGTCATGGGTATACTCTCCCAGAGCAAATTTTAATTCGCTCTGTTCTTCCGCAGTCAGTCCATTAACCAGAGCTGCCAATCGCCAGAAAGCTTTGCGTACCTCATCCCCCACTATTCCACATCCTTTTCTTCATCCCGGCTGCGCAGGTGGGGGAAGAGGATCACCTCTCTGATATTGGGCTGGTCAGTGAGCAGCATCACCAGGCGGTCAACCCCAATTCCGAATCCGCCGTTGGGCGGCATCCCGTAGCGCATCGCCCGCAGATAGTCCTCATCCATCGGATGGTAGTCGTCATCCGCATCCGAATCATACGCCCGCCCCATTTCAATAAAACGTTTTTCCTGCTCCAGCGGGTCGTTCAATTCGGTGAAGGCGTTGCATAATTCCATTCCAGCCATAAAGCCCTCAAAGCGCTCGACAATCTCCGGGTTGCCGGCAACATTTTTCGCCAACGGGGAAATATCCCGCGGGTAGTTGTACAAGAATGTCGGCTGGACGAATGTCGGTTCTAAAAATTCACCCACCAGGGTATCAATCAGTTTTCCCCGCGGTGTTCCGGGCGCGGACTCAATCCCCTTTTCCTTCATCACCGCTGCCAGGCTGCCTGCGTCCGGGAAATCTTCCAAATCAATCCCGGCCAATTCGGCCACACCATCGCTGAGTTCCATCCGGCGCCAGGGTTTGGCTAAATCCACATTCATCCCCTGGTAGGTGATTGTCGTGCCGCCTGTGACCTCCTGAGCCACATACCGCACCATTTCCTCAGTCAGATCCATCACCTTCTGGTAATCCGCATATGCCCAGTAGAATTCAAGCTGGGTAAACTCCGGGTTATGCGTGCGGTCCACGCCCTCATTGCGGAAGTCGCGCCCGATCTCGTACACCCCTTCAAACCCGCCCACCAACAGGCGTTTGAGATACAGCTCAAACGAAATCCGCAGGTAAAGGTCCTGCTTCAACTGGTTGTGATGGGTAACAAATGGGCGGGCTGCCGCACCACCGTAGATCGGTTGAAGGATCGGAGTTTCCACCTCGATAAAGCCGCGATCGTCAAAGAACTGGCGCAGAGCTTTATTGGTGGCAGCCCTGGCTTCAAAAATCTGACGGACATGGGGGTTAACTGCCAGATCAGCATAGCGTTGGCGGTAACGCGTCTCCGGATCAGTCAGGGCCGCATGCCGGATGATCTCCCCCTCTACCTCCTCGTCTTTGGCTGCCGGCAGCGGGGTAACCGCCTTGGCAATCATCCGGAATTCCGTCACCTTCAATGAGGGCTCCCCGGCGCGTGTGCGGATTAATTCACCGCTGGCCTGGATGAAATCACCAAGATCAAAATTCTCTTTCAGCAATCCCAGGGCTTCCTCGCCCACCTCGTTCATGCGGATGAATAGTTGGATCCTGCCCTCGCCGTCCTCGATATGGGCAAACACCAGCTTTCCCATTGGGCGCATCGATCGGATCCGGCCGACAAGTGTGGCAGCTACTGGGGTTGCCTCTTCCTGCCGTTCCCATCCCTCCAGGGCAGCAATTGCCTCCTGGCTGGTATGAGTCCGCTCCACTCGATGGGGGTAGGGTTCGATCCCCATCTCTCGAAGGCGCGCTATTTTCTCCAGACGGTTCTGTTCCAATTTAGTGTATTTCTGTTCACTCATCGCTGCACCTGTCATTTTCTTTAAAATCTTGTTCATTATACTTGACAATCCAATAAAAAAGCCCCGCACAAGCTTCACTATGCGGGACCTGAGTTCTGATTCTGGCAGGTGGTTATTTGACTTCAACCACCTTCACAGTGAATGAGCCAGAGGGGGCTTTCACCTCAACCTTGTCACCTTCCTTCTTTCCGAGTAATGCCTGCCCGAGTGGAGACGCATGCGAAACTTTTCCTTCACGGGGATTGGCTTCTGCCGCGCCCACGATCTGGTACTCTTCCGGTTTGGCTCGTCCTTCTTTTATCACCACGGTTGAGCCGATTTGAACCTCACCGTTCTTACTGCGCTGGTCGCTGATCAACTTGGCGTTTGCCAGCAAAATTTCCAGCTCGCGGATCCGTCCCTCAACAAACGACTGCTCATTCTTGGCTGCTTCAAATTCAGGATCTTCCACAAACTCGCCCAGGCTGCTCTCGGCGGCCTCGTGTAGACGCTGGGCTACTTCCTTACGTTTCTCTGTACGCAGGTATTCAAGCTCGGCTTCAAGTTTTTTGAAACCTTCTTTGGTTAAAAACTGGGATGACATACATTCTCCTTGATTTCCCGCCCAGAGTGGGGGACGAAGCAACAGTGTCCTGGGGGAAAATGTGCATCATGATGATATAAAACGAGACAGCAAGCACATTTTTTGCACTTACTGTTACTGGGCGCAAATAATAGCACAAAAATTAGTCTTTTGCAAGGATAGTGAATTATGAATTCTGTTAGGCGGTTTTATCTCCGGTTAGCTGTGTCCCGACGCCAGATCGTGATCCCATTGAAGGCTTCCATATGGCTGACAAGTCCCTGCCGCATATCCTCCTCAGAAGCCCAGAATGAACTGATTTGTGAGGCGTACGCAGCCACGCTTGATTGCCATATGGCCAGCCCCCTTGGTGAGATTTTAAAGGCATGGGGAGAAAACCCACTGGGTGCGAGCAATGCTGCCACATGTGGATATGCGCGCGTATAGGGATAATCTGGGTAATACCATACCGGAGCAGCCAGCATCTCAACAGCCCCTCGCACCAGCAGGTGATCGGCATGGTTGCCAACCGTCAGCGGCGAGACCAGCCTGACCTCACCTTCCGGTAACGACTCCGCGATCTTCACAGCCACCAGCTGCATGATGTCCTGATCCCCCGGATGCAGACCCCCAAATAAACTCTCCACGTCGGGATATAAGTGTTCCCCGCTGCGTGGATGCTTGCGGTAAATTGCATCGGCGAATGAAAAATGCCGGTAAGGGACTCCCAGCACCTGCATGGCAGTCCTATCCTCTCCCCGGCGGGTTTCGATCACCTCCCCGGCGGTCAACGCCCAATTGGCATGGAATTCCACCGCCAGCGCGGAAAAATCGTCATCTGCCGGGTGACCGGCGCAGATCGTCCATACCTCCATCTCCTCACCGCGCTGCAGCGAGTCATAGATCCACCCGCCGCAGGATAGGGCAGCGTCATCAAAATGGGGAGAAACGATAATCGTTTTCACAGCCATGATTATACAGCAGTCAGCAGTGTGTGAGAATCTTAAAGCCGAAAGTTTTTTCTCAAACTTTGTCGAAGATCTATCGAAGATAATTTTGAAGGAGAGATTCCAACGCGGTTACCAGGAGATCAATATCACTGGGGGTGTTATATCCCTGAACCGAGACCCGGATAAATTTTTCCTCCCCCCACTGGATGCATGGCACCTCCACCCGGTATTGCTGATCCAAAGCCTGCTTCAGTTCGACCAGATCCACAGCCCCGGGCAAACGGGCAACCGCCATCTGCACAAAGGGTTCACACTCCGGCAGGTAAATTGTTTCCAGCCCGGTAAGAAAGTTGAGCCGGTCAATGGCTTCGGAAAGGATTTCCTGGCAGCAGCTTTGCACTTTTGGCCAGGCATGTTCCGCCTGGAAACTAATTGCCGCCGGAACAGATAGATACGCTGATGGATCCTTGGTCCCACACCACTCCAGGCGATCAATATACCTAGACCCGGTTGAGTAAGAGGCGTTCTCTCCCCACCCCCAACTGACCACCAGAGGCTCAACCTGGGGCTGCGCCGCCTTACGCGTATAAAGGAATCCCGCCCCTTTAGGACTCATCATCCATTTATGGCAATTTCCCAGGTAAAAATCAGGATCAATAGCCTCCAGGTCTACCGCTATCTGACCCGGCGCATGAGCGCCATCAATGATCGTCATAATCCCGGCAGCCCGTGCATACCTGCAAATCAATTCCACCGGCAGCCTGATTGCGGTTGGGGAAGTGATATGGCTGATGAAGATTGCCCTCGTCCTGGAGGTCACACCCTGCCAGAATTGTTCGGCAACCTGTTGAGGAGACCTCAAAGGTAATCGGATTGGCTGCCTGATCGCCTTGAAACCCTTTTTTGTGCTCAGAAATTCCCACACATTCTCGCAGGCGCCGTATTCATGATCGGTCATCAGAATTTCATCATCAGGCTTTAGATCAAGAGAACGGGCAACCAGATTGACCCCAAAAGTGGCATTCGGGATAAAGACCAGATCATCCGCATCTGCATTCAGATATTGTCCCAAAACCCGGCGCGCCTTCTTCAACTCACCTGAAAGCTCACGTGCCATGAACTTCACTGGCTGCCTTTCCAACCTGGCTTGCCAGGCCAGATAAACATCCCAGACCGGTTTCGGGGTCGCCCCAAACGAGCCGTGGTTGAGAAACGTGATCTCCGGGTCAAGCAGAAAAAGTTCTCTCATCCCAGCCAGATTATACAACACTGCTTACAGCTCAATGCTTGCTGCAAACCAACTTCTCGCTACTGACAACTTCCCCCCTATCCGCTATAATTACGCAGACCATGTTCTTCACACAAAAAGATCCCGAACAAAGGCAGCGGATCAGAGCCTTCTTGTTCATTGCAATATTAGCCACCCTGCCGTGCTACTGCGCCGGGTATTTTGCCGTCCAGACAATTCAAAACCAGCCAACCCCCACCATCACCCCCACTTTTACTGCCACCTACACCGCCACGCCGCGCCCCTCAGATACGCCCCCTCCAACCAGCACGGCCACCAACACGCCAACCCTCACATTGACTGTCACGCCCTCGATCACACCCACCCCTACTGAGACCTTCACGCCAACCACCACCTTCACGCCGACTGTGACCGCCACACCCACCGAAACCCCTACCAGCACACCTACCCAGGCACCATCAGAGACGCCAACCCCAACACCGACGGAAACGCCGACCGATACCCCGCTGCCCTCTCCGACCGGCACCTGATACAATCCCTAAATGGACAATCTATGGAAGACACCAAAACCTTACTCACAGCTCTGACAGCTGTTCCAGGTCTATCCGGGCACGAAAGCCTGATCCGGAAGCAGCTTACCGATCTCTGGGAGCCGCTGACCGATGAACTCCATACCAGCCCGATCGGCAGCCTGCACGGGTTGAAGAAAGGTTCCAGCCCAGTTCCACGCCCCAGCATCCTGATCGCCACCCACATGGATGCCATCGGGCTGATGGTATCGGGCATCGAAGATGGCTTGCTGCGGGTGACCAATATTGGCGGGATCGACAACCGCGTTCTGCCCGGGCTAACGGTCACCATCCATTCCCAATCGGGTGACCTCCCCGGCCTGGTGGTACTCCCACCGGCCCACACCCTGCCTGAAGACCAAAAAACCAGTACGGTGGATCTTAAGTACCTTTTTGTGGATACCGGTTTGCTCCCCAGGGAGGTAAGCAGCAAAATCCAGATCGGAGATTTGGTCACTTTTTCTCTGGAAGCGATGGATCTTGGCGACGGGTATCTCACCGCACCGGCAATCGATAACCGGGCAAGTGTAGCCGCCCTTACCGAAGCCCTGAAAATCCTTCAGACCCGCAAGCACCGCTGGGATGTATGGGCAGCTGCCACCGTTCAGGAAGAGGTCGGTCTTTACGGCGCCCAAACCACCGGCTTTGACTTGCGCCCCAGCCTGGCTGTCGTGATTGACGTCACCTTTGGCAGCGGACCTGGTGCGGCGGGATATGAAACCCTTGACATGGACAAAGGCCCTTCTTTTGACATTGGTCCCAGCACCCATCCGAAGCTGTATGAAGCCTTCATCCGATTTGCAGCGAAACAAGAAATCCCATTTCAGCGCTATGCATATCCCCGCAGCTCTGGCACCGATGCGGACAAACTGCAAATCTCGGCGGAAGGGGTGATCACCATGATTATCAGCATCCCGATTCGGTACATGCACACCCCCGTGGAACTGGTGCAGGTCCGGGATATTCAGCGTACTGCCCGCCTGATTGCCGGATTTATCGAACAGCTGGATGACGATTTCCTAGAATCGCTCAAATGGGAAGAGGAAACAGGGGGTGCAAGATGAATTCAACCCAAGAGAAACCAAAAATCCTGGCAGCCCAGATCAAACTCCTTGAGCGGCTTTCCAATGCCTGTGCAGTCTCTGGTGATGAAGGCGCAGTCCGCAAGATCGTCCTTGAACAGATTAAATACTACGCAGATCAGATCAACACAGATGCCCTGGGCAACGTGCTGGCAATCAAACACGGCAGAGGTCGAAACCGCCCCAAGGTGATGCTGGCGGCCCACATGGACGAAGTCGGATTTATCCTCATCCACGACGAAGGCGGCGGGTTATACCGCTTCAACATCGCCGGCGGGATAGATACGCGCAACCTGGCTGGCAAACAGGTTTTGGTCGGTCCGGAGGAGGCCCCCGGATTGATCGGTACGTCTCCGATACACCTCACATCGGCAAGCGATAAAAAAAATGGCGTTCCACTCAACAATTTACGCATTGATATCGGTCCAGGGAACACCGGTAAGTTTAAAATCGGCACAAGAGCCGCTTTTGCCACAAGATTCAGCCGCCTGGGCCCCAGTCTGCGCGGCAAAGCTTTGGATGACCGCGTCGGAGTCGCCAGCTTGATCGCCCTGCTCCAGCACGCTCCAGAGAATATCGACCTGATGGCCGCCTTCACTGTGCAGGAAGAGGTCGGACTGAGAGGTGCCAAAGTGGCAGCCCATACTTTCAACCCGGATATGGGAATTGCGCTGGACTGCACGCCTTCGCTGGATATGCCTGCCTGGGATGGCAGAGAGAACGTGCTTTACCGCAGCAAAATCGGATTGGGACCGGCGATCTACGTTGGCGATGGCAGCACCTTAAGCGACCCCCGCCTGATCAGTCTGCTCCGTAAAACCGGCGATGAGGAGAATATTCCCTACCAGCTGCGCCAACCGGGCCTGGGCGGTACGGACGCTGGCGCCATACACCTCAGCCGGGCAGGAATACCGGCAGTATCGGTCTCAGTTCCAGGGCGCTACTTGCACACCCCGGCCTCATTGATCCGGTTGAAGGATTGGCAAAACAGTGTCGCCCTGATCCACGCAGCCCTGACCCGCATCACATTGGAACTCTTAAAATCACCGCGTTAGTCCCAATGGGCAAAACCAGGAGAATACGATGAAAGAATTAGTCAAAAAGCTGACCCAAACCACCGCCCCCTCGGGTTATGAAACCAATCTCAGGTCGGTGATCGAGGAAGAACTAAAGGGCAGCACAGATCAGATCCGCGTGGATGGATTGGGCAACATGATCGTTCGCAAAGGTCCTGAACAACCCGGGGCACCCACCATCATGCTTGCAGCCCACATGGATGAAATCGGGTTAATGGTCACCCATGTGGATGAAAACGGATTTGCACGGTTTACCAACATTGGCGGTGTCTTTCCGCGTTATACTGCTGGGGCGCGTGTCCGCTTCCTCAACGGCGCGGCTGGGGTGATCGGTATAGAACCGCATTCCAACACCAGCAGCGTCCCCGCATTGGACAAAATGTTTATCGACACCGGAGTCTCTTCAGCCAAACAATCCCCAGTTGAGATAGGCGATGTGGCCGTATTTGAGCGAACCTTCGAAGACCTAGGAGACCGTCTGGTCTCCAAAGCCATGGACGACCGCGCCGGGATTGCTGTGCTGATCGAGGCTTTCAGGCAGTTAAAGAAATCGCCCAATAATGTCTATGCAGTTTTCACCGTCCAGGAAGAAGTCGGTGCTAGAGGTGCGGGCCGGGCTGCCTTCGGCCTTGAACCGGATCTTGCCCTGGTAGTTGACGTCACCCTTTGCGGAGACACGCCTCAGAACAAGGAAACCCAGGTCTTCCTCGGCAAAGGCCCGGCAGTGCACATCAAGGATCTCGGGACACTCGCAGATCCGCGGGTGACTGGCTGGATCAAAAAAGGCGCACAACGTGCCAGAATTCCAATCCAGACCTCGATCCTGACCCGAGGTTATACCGACACCTATACAATTCAAACCAGCCGTGCCGGGGTTCCTGCCGGTGGAATCGCGATCCCTTGCCGGTATATACATTCGCCCTCAGAGATGGTGGATGTGTCTGACTTAACCAATTCAGTCAAACTGCTGGCAGCCCTGCTCTCCAAACCGATATCACTCTAATGAAATCCCAGTGT
>JAFGDK010000080.1 GCA_016932165.1 Anaerolineales bacterium | reverse complement strand
CTGGAAGCTGAGATTGAGACCCTTGAAGCCGCTAAAACGAAGCTGGAAGCTGATACAGCTGACCTGGAAGAAGCGCAAAAGCACACCGCCCTGCTGAGGGTGATGGTGGATGCCTACGATGCCCGCTACGCCCTGGGCGAGGAGAACATCGTTGCTGCCAAATCTGCCCTATCTGGGACTGAAACAACACTCAACCTTGTGCTGGCAGACATTCGCAGCTTTGACGAGGGCCTGGCTGACACCCTGCCTCAGCGTCTGGAACTCATCCGCACCAACCTGGACTGGGACATTGAGACTGCTATCGAAGACTGCAACCAGCTGATCGAGGATCTGCTGGCGGTGGAGGCAGCCCTCTATCCGTAAACGTACCCCACCATTCTGAGATCGAGAGAGGCGGAAGGCGCTTGCCTTCCGCTTTTTTATTTTTCAACTGCGATTGATCTATCGACAGCAGAGGGCGATTAAGTTCGGAAGAATCCGGTCACACTCGAGGATGGATCTTCTCCATCCAAATACCACCCTTGTTTTCCTCAATTCCAAACCAGGCTCTACGGGGTTGGCTTATCGTCAGAGGGGGCTAAAACTTCTTTGCCATAAGCCAATTTCTTCAATATTTGATTCCACCCAGATAGCGAATGAATCCCTTTAATATCCTCAATTTATGTATAATGGAAAAGATTGTGTTCTGAGTCCGTTCAGCACAGTTTTGGCAACCAGTTCATTGGAGGATTTGGCAGGATGACGGAGGACAAATCAATTATCATCATCGGAGCGGGGATTGCCGGACTGTCAGCAGGCTGCTATGCCCAGATGAACGGTTACAGCAGCCAGGTCTTCGAACTTCACACCCTGCCGGGGGGGTTATGCACCGCCTGGGAGCGCCGCGGCTATGTTTTCGACGGCTGCATCCACTACTTGTTTGGTTCCGGAGAGGGCCAGCCGTTCCACGACCTGTGGCAGGAGTTGGGCGCAGTCCAGGGCAGAGAATTCATCAACCACACCGAATACCAGCAAGTCACTGACGGTGAAAATAAGCTGATCGTGTATGCCAACCCCGACCGATTACAAGCTCACATGACCGAACTCAGCCCGTTGGACGCAAAATTAATCAGCTCTTTTTGCGATGGGGTGCGGAAATTTACAGATTTCGAGTTGTCGGCAATGTACGAGGTGCCCAAGCCGATGATGAGCGCTCGGGACTGGGCAACTCTGGGACGCAAAATGCTGCCCTTCGTGCCCCAACTGGCCAAATGGGCAACCCAATCCACCCGCCAATTTGCAGATAAATTCCACGATCCCTTCATGAAAAAAGCCGTAGCCCAGATGTTTTCCTGGGAAGAAGCGCCGGTGATGATGGGCATGATGCTGCTGGCATTCATGCATACGGGCAACGCCGGTTTCCCGGTTGGGGCATCGCTTGCATTTGCCCGCGCCATTGAAAAACGCTACCTCGATCTGGGTGGGAAGATCCACTACAACGCCCAGGTGGAGAAAATCCTGACACAGGATGGCCGGGCCGCTGGGGTGCGGCTGTACAACGACGAGGTCCATACCAGCGACAAGATCATCTCCGCAGCTGATGGGCGCGGCACGATCTTCGACATGCTCGAAGGCAGGTACACCAGCCGAAAAATCTGCCGTATGTACGACGGGCACCTGCCCACCCACCAGATGTGCCAGATCTCGCTGGGTGTCAACCGGGATCTATCCGACCAGCCCCATTGGGTCACCCATCTGCTGGATGAGCCGATCCTGCTGGCCGGGGAAGAACGCTTTGAGATCGGCGTGAAGCATTACTGCTTCGATCCCTCGCTGGCCCCAGACGGAAAATCGGTGATCGAGCTGATCGTGCGCACCAATTACGCCTATTGGCAACGGATCTACGGACGAAGGATCTACGACCGCGAGCAGCGCCAGGTCTCCGAGATCATCATCGACCAGTTGGAGAAGATCTATCCCGGCATCCGGGAGGACATCGAGTTTGTCGATGAAGCCACCCCATTGAGCTATGAACGGTACACCGGCAACTGGATGGGAGCCACCACCGGCTGGCTGCTGACCAAAGAGACCACCCCGATGATGATCTTCGGCGTGCCCAAAACCCTTCCGGGACTGGAGGATTTTTACATGGCCGGGCAGTGGGTGGAACCAGGCGGTACTGTGACAATCGCCGCCGCCTCCGGAAAGAACGCCATTCAGCTTATCTGCACCGAGGATGGGAAAGAATTCAAAGCACAGGCAGTGTAAAACATGCATAAAAGCCTGGTCTCCAAAAATCGGTTGACCATGCAAGTCGTTGTGTCTCCCACCTTTCTCTGATTATCAAACCCAAAGAGAAAAGCACTCCAAGTGCACTTGTTTCTTGTTTCACATCCTTCTGGGATGTTGTCGGGGGATTGCTTTACACCTGCAGCATTGGCAATCACAGGCGCGATTACTGGTAATAGACCGGGTACTCGTACTCAGGCTTTGGGCGTGGCTTAGTGAAGAATCTATACCCCAAAGCGCCAAAGGCAAACCCGCCGATATGCGCCCACCAGGCCACCCCGCCAACCGCCACCTGCCCCAAGGCCATCACCCCTGAGAACAGCTGGGTGACGAACCAGAATCCCAGATAAATCCAGGCAGGCACGTTCACATGCCTGAAGAAAAAGATCAGCGGCACCAGCGTATCTACCCGTGCCTGCGGGAAGAGAACGATATAAGCCCCCATCACCCCGGCAATCGCCCCGCTGGCCCCCAGGGTCGGGATCGTACTCATTGGGGCAACCGCAAACTGCATCAGTCCGGCTGCCAGGCCGCCCAGCAGGTAAAACACCAGGTATTTCACCGGACCCATACGGTCTTCCACATTGTCGCCGAAGATGATCAGGATCCACATATTGCTGATGAAATGCAGCCACCCGCCGTGCATAAACATGCTGGTAAACAGGGTGATGACAAACCAGAACGGGTAGCTCTGCCAGCTGGCCGGGATGAAGGCAAAGTTGTTAATGAACCACTCCAATTGGGCGTTATCCATCATCAACTGGAATAGGAACACCGCCGTGTTGGCTGCCACAATCAGCCAGGTAATCACCGGCACCGACCTGGATGGAGTTGAATCTCTTAGCGGGATCATCAGGTACTTTCCTTTTGCTTATAGTTTACCAGAATAGTATAGAGGGGAATCATAATCGGGATGTAAATTCAATATAAAACATTTATCTGATCAAAGATGAGGGAATCGCCTTTGTCATTTATAATAATGAGGGCAATGCCCAGACCTCTTTACAGGAAACAAGTGATGACCGACACCAAGCAAAAATTTACCCGCGCAGATTGGTTCAAGCTCTTCCTGATCTGCGCTTTCCCCCTCCACCTGTGGACCCTGCTGATGCTCTTCCGGGATGTCAACTGGGTAGCAGAGCGCACCACGATGTGGGACGCGATCGGCTTCAGCGGTTATGCCCTGTTCTACACCTTGCTGGAATCGATCCTCCTGACTGGGTTTATCGTCCTGCTCAGCCTGCTGCTCCCGCAGGGGTGGAATAAAACCCTGCGTATGCTGGTGCTGAGCCTGACCGCATTTGTCTTATCAGGTTGGTCAATCCTCGAGCAGCTGATCCTGATCGTGTTCTACGGGCGGCTGCGTAAGTTTGGCATCGCCAACCCCTGGCTGGCCAATGATTGGGTCTGGGGAAGCCTCTTCGTTGCCCTGATTGCCCTCTCCATGGCAGTACCAATCCTCCTCCTGCGCAAGAATACCAAATTGCAGGATAATCTCAACGCCTTCCTAAACCGTCTAACCACCCTTTCGGGGCTGTATCTGTTCCTGGATGCCGCTGGGATTGTGGTCATTATCATCCGCAACGTCACAGGCTGGGAGTAGCCGATGCGTAATCAACTTTCACGACGTGATTTCCTCAAACTGGCCGGCACCACCGCAGCCGCTGCCTCCCTGCCCGCTCTCCGAATGCCCCCATCCCACGCGGCCAGTCCGGATATGCCCAATATCCTCATCTTTGTTTACGATGCCCTTTCAGCAATGCACACCTCCCTGTATGGATACCCCCGAAATACCACCCCCAACCTCAACCGGCTGGCTGCCCGCGCCACCGTCTTCCACCAGCACTACGCCGGGGGCAATTACACCTTCCCCGGCACCAGTTCTCTGCTGACCGGCACCTATCCCTGGACGCACCGCGGCTTCAAACCTGATAACGGGATCGATCCCGCTTTCGAGACACAGAACATTTTCCAGCTTTTTAATCAATACTACCGCCTTAGCTATACGCATAACGCGGTAGCTTTCAACTTGCTCAAACAGATGCAGGACAGTATGGACCGGCTCAAACCGCGCCAGGACCTTTATCTGGACCGGGATTTTGCCTCCGATCTGCTGTTTGCCAACGATGAGGATACCGCCACCACAAGCTGGTGGCAGTCTATCGTCAAAAAGGGACGCAAGGGCACTTATTCCCTGTTCTTTTCGCACTTCTACCGGGCCTACAAGCAGCGCCTCCTGGCCCGTTACGCCGACATATACCCCCGCGGGCTGCCCAACATCAGGGATGACAACTTCTTCCTCCCCGAAGATGCCACCGATTGGACCCTTGAAGAGATCCTCTCCCTGACCCAGCAAGATCAGCCTGTATTGGGCTATTTCCACTACCTGCCGCCCCACGATCCCTACCTGACCAGGGCGGACTTTGCCGACAAATTCCAGGATGACGGTTTTGAGCCCCTCAAAAAACCGGATCATATCTTCTCTCGCGGGCGCACCTATCATGAACTGGCATTCACCCGCCGTATGTATGACGAGTATTGCCTGCTGGCCGACCACGAGTTTGGGCGCATCTTTGAAAGCCTGGAAACCAACCGCATCCTTGAGAACTCTGTCGTGGTCTTCACCTCCGATCACGGCGAAATGTTCGAGCGCGGCATCGAGAAACATTACCATGAAACACTCCACCAGCCGGTGATCCAGGTGCCCCTGCTGGTCTTCACGCCTGGTCAGACCACCCGCCAGGATGTGCACACCCTCACCAGCGCCGTGGATTTGCTGCCCACCCTGCTGCATCTAGGCGGCCAGGCCATCCCAGACTGGATCGAAGGCCGGGTTTTACCCACTTTCAGCGGCGCCCCTCCAAACCCGGATCAGGCGGTTTACGCTGTCGAAGCCAAGGACAGCCAGCAGTATGGCAAAATCTTCCCTGCCTCCCTGATGATCGTCAAAGGCGGCTATAAGCTCCATTATTACACCGGCTGGGAGCGGATGAAAGGTGCTGGCCCGCTCGTGGAGCTTTACGCCATCGAGGATGACCCGGAGGAGATCAACAACCTGGCCAACGAACTGCCTGAGGTGCGAGATGCGCTGCTGGCTGAGGTGCTGGAGAAAGCAAAAGGGTAATTGAATCTAGCTGCGAAGTAGGCATGACACCCCCCGAATTTAATCCCAGACAGGGAGAGACCCATGATTTCCCCAAGTTGCTCTCTGGTTGATGTCTCATCTTTCTCTACACCCATTATCAATCCCAACTCAGCACCGTGGGTACCAGATGATCTCATATTTCTTCAATCACACCACATCGCAGGCCTTCCGTACCCGCGGTTGAACCTCAGGGTTGGGGGGATGATTCTCATCGCCAACAATTCCTGCTGTTTGTCTACCCGCTTGAAACTTTCAAGAACAAATAAAAAAGTGTAACCTTTTGTAACCTTTTGTCACCTTTTCGTACCTTGACATTTTTATCAGGGCATTTAGCACCTGCTGATCAAGCTGTATATACAAAAAAACGCACTGGAAATCACCTCAGTGCGTTTGATTTCCCCCATCATTAAGTTTGGGGTGTCTCATGCCTGCATTTACATTAAGAACAGTTGCGGGCGGCTTCGATAATTCCCCGGAACGAATCTGCATCCAGGCTGGCCCCGCCGACCAGTGCGCCGTCGATCTCAGGTTGCTGGAAGAATCCCCTGGCGTTATCTGGCTTGACCGAGCCGCCGTAGAGCACGCTCACGCCGTTTGCCACCTGCTCGCCAAACAGGCGCACCAGCGCTGGGCGGATCGTGGCAGCGATCAGGGCATTGGACTCTTGCGGTGTGGCTGTCCAGCCGGTGCCGATCGCCCAGACCGGCTCATATGCCACCACCAGCTGGTTCGCGGAGAAGATTGGCACCTCTTTCAAGCCCTCGATCATCTGGGCATAAACCACCTGATGGGCTTTGCCAGATTCCTTTTCCGCCAGCGTTTCTCCCACGCACAAAATTGGTATTAGCGAATGGGTAATCGCATTCTTCACCTTGCGGTTGATCAAAGCATCTGTCTCGCCAAAGATGGCGCGCCGTTCGGAGTGACCCACAATGACATACGAGCAAAATTCCGCCAGCATCAGAGGCGAGATCTCGCCAGTGAAAGCCCCCTCAACCTCGGCGGACATGTTTTGGGCCCCGAGTTTGATCGTTGAGCCGACCAGCAATTTATGCAGTTGGGAGAGCGCCGTGAAAGGCGGGCAAAGCAACACCTCCACCCCGCGAACTGGCATTTGGTTCTGCACCCAGAGCAGCTTGCGCGTCAGGGTAACAGCCTGCTTCTCCGTCAGGTGCATCTTCCAGTTCCCGGCAATCAGTGCTGTTCGCATCCTGCCTGCCTTTTCAATCGAAAGAATCGATATTCAGTGAATCCACAATCCCCACAATCACCGAAATCATGCAGCCGTCAGGGTTGTTTAGCACCCCGCGGGCCCCATTCCCTTCCCGGTTGACCAGCACGGTGTCTCCCACCCCTGCCTGGGTGTTATCAATCGCAATAAAATCGCCTGCCGGCTCCTCTTCAGCCAAGGTCAGCGGCTGAACGACAAGCAGCCGGTAGTTATCATAATGTGGGTGGCTGATTGTGGTCACCACCGTCCCTACAACTTTTCCTAGGATCATCTCAGGTATATCTCTGGTTCCCTTTTTTCAGGGTGTAATCAAAATTCCCATCCGGATGGACGGTGAGTTCATCAATAATCCCCACCAGGGCAAGGTCCACTGGCACAAACTTATGGATTTCCATCGCCAGGGCCGCCTCGCGCGATCTGACCATCATACACAGATCACCCGGGCCGGCCTGGACGACATCCACCGCTACCTGGAAAGGCCCGGCCGGGTTGAGATGGCGGTCAAGGGGTTCGACCAACAGCAGCTTCATGCCCTCCAGGTCAGGATATTTGACCGTGCAAACCGCGGTACCGCGTACTCGGCCGAAAATCATCTCACTTGGCTCCGATATTCTGGACCACGCGGTGGATGATCACCTTGAGCAGTTGGGAGTCCACCTCCGTGCCCACTTTAGCCTTGACGGCGTTAAATACACGCTCTTCAAAGTCGGATTGGGCAGGCGCTGGTTTGGCAGATTCAGGATTCATGATCTGGGCTGCTTTGGGTGCAATCCCTGCAGCTGGCGGCGCGGCTGAGGGAGACCTCTTCTCGGTGATGTAGGGACGTACCGGAGCGCTTGGCGGCTGGTCGAACTCCCTGACCAGCTCAAACCCCAGTTTGATCGCTTTTTCCCGCCCCAGGTCTGTGACCACAACATCATCATTGACCACCAGCGAGCTGACCCCGCTGTTGAATAAATCCTGAATATCTCGTTCGGTATAAAAGATTTTTGGCATAGGAATTCTCCTATAACTAGTCCCCAGTTTTTATCCCTCAATGCCCTCTATTGTATCAAGGGCCTGTGCGGCAGCATCGCGGGCAGTGACCATCTCAGATTCTGTCCCAGACATCCACATCCTTCCGAAGCGCCCCACCGAAGTCACGTGGATCAGCTTGATGTTGGCTTTCTTCTCTGCCTCATTGGCCGCGTACATGATATAAGCTGCCGGGGCCACCTCGAGCACGAACAGGGTTTCGCTGGGAACCAGCATCGAGCCTCGCCGCCAGCGGTTTAGCAGCTGTGCCTGGTAAGGGTCCACTCGGGTGATCAGATTTGAGGAAAAAATTTTCGGCCTGATGCGGTCTTCCTTCCTCAAGTCCAACCTGTCCAGCACAATCCGGCCGGATTCAAGTACTGCGGCCTGGTTGTGAGAGTGCACCTCGAACATCCCGAATTCGCGCTCAACCACCTGGGCGCCTGGTTTGGCTTCAGTGGCCTTGACGGCAATATCCACCGTGCGGAAGACCTCGTTGCCGGGCGCCATTTCAACATACAAGGAAGCCATGCCCTCCACAAGCAAGTCACCCTGGGTGATCGTACCCACAAACGCAGCCAGCTCGGACTGCATCCGGTCCAGATAACAATAAACTCGCAATTGGAAATTTGTAGAACTCATCCATTCTCCTGACCTAAGGTTTACAATTCATCGCCATGCCGATTGGCGTGACCCATTCTGGATGGGCTGGCACCCAGGCTGATATGCCGGTAAAATCCTCTACCACCTCGGCTGTTCGGTGGAACTTGGACGTCCCGCCGACTAGCACGATCTCTGGAGTGTCCCGTCCATCAATGTGGCGGGAGACAATGCTGGAGATTTTCTCCATCACCGGCCGCACTGTGGGAAACAAGCCCGGCTGCGCCAGCGGATCGAGTTTCAAGCGCTCAGCCTCAGCATAGGGAATATCCCTTGCGCCGGCGATCACCAGCGAGAAATGCGTGCCGCCAGTGGCTTCATCCGCGCTGTAGACCACTTTGCCGCCTTCAACCACCGCAATGCCAGTCGTCCCGCCGCCCACATCCACGATCACCCCGTTTTCCAGACAGACCAGCGAGTTTGCTGCCGTCGGTTCGTCTACCAGATTTGTGCACACAAATCCGCCAGCCTCAACCACATTGGCAGTCGCCCGCACTTCTGCCGGAGGCACACCAGGCGGATAACCAGAGGCAGCCTGGGTCAGTTCCCGGCCCAGACGGGTCTCTAGCCGTGCCTTCATCTCCCTGACCAGGTCCACCGCCCCGATATAATCCACCACCAACCCATCCCTCGCAACCTCAGCAAAGGTATATTCCCCAGCCAGAACCTCATGGTCCTTGTCCAGGACAACCACCGTGAGGTAGGCGGTACCCAGGTCGACGCCGGTATAGAGTTTGCCCTCCGGAACCGGAAGCGGACCGGGCGCGGGGTCTTCCAGGCGGTGGATCAGCTCGTTGGCGCGGTCAAGCGTTTCATTCAGCGCTGAACGATCCAAGGCTGTTCAACGCCGCTAACCAGCAGCGCGTCCGCCGATGGCGCCCTTGGTATTCTCAGGCAGGATCATCTCCACATTTTCATGCGGGCGCGGGATAACGTGGATCGAGACCAGCTCTCCCACACGCTTGGCGGCTGCGCCGCCGGCATCGGTGGCTGCTTTGACAGCGCCAACATCCCCGCGCACCATCACGGTCACAAAGCCGCCGCCGACATACTCCGAGCCGATCAGCACCACATTGGCCGCCTTGACCATTGCATCAGCCGCTTCGATCGCGCCGACAAGTCCTCGAGTTTCAACCATCCCGAGTGCGATAAAGTTTGGATTTTGTTTTGCCATTGTTTGCTCCTAAATCAACTAGATTTTCGTTCAGTAAAATTATCGAGAGAAATCCCCGATGATTTTCAATCTGAAGTCTCCTCTTACATTTTGCCCAAAATCTCTTTCACTGCCTGCTCAACCAGCTCTTCCAACTCGGCATAAGCAGGGCTGTTTACCGGTTCTGTGCCCACCCTGCCGGGAAGAAAGGAATCCGCTGGGGGTGAAGAAGTTTCAAAGACCAGCCGCTTAACATTGAAGAGATGGTGGACAGTGATATTATCGCCGGTGATCGAACCGCCTACCCCGCCAGAACCCAGGGTCATCGAGGGTTGGATACCGGTGGTCAGGCCGATCATGCCGAGTGTGCCCATCGTATTGACCCCGATGCGGAAGACCGGCTTTTCCAACCCAAATTTCATCGCAATCTGTTTGTCGCTGGTATGGATGATCAGGCTGTGTCCTCGCCCGCCAAAATTGATCAATTCAATACACCGTTCGCAGCCGTCTTCCCAGCCATCGGCAATATAGAAACCTAGTACGGTGGTCAGTTTTTCCCGCGAGAGGGGTTCTTCTTTCCCCACCCTGTCCAGATCCACCACCAGGATCCGGGCCCAACCAGGCACCTCGATGCCGGCCATCGCGGCTAGATACTGCGGCGATTTACCGACCGACTGGGCATTGATCCTGCCATCCGGATAAAACAACGCCCCGCGCAACGCCTCCGCCTGCTGTGATGAGCACCAATATGCGCCTTCCCCCCGCATCAGTTCTTTCAATCGGGCAGCAACCGGCCGGTCAGCAACCACAGACTGCTCCGTAGCGCAGATCACAGAATAATCGAAAGCCTTGCTGCCCACGATATATTTGGCCGCCAGCTCCAGATCAGCGCTGCGGTCCACGTAAACGGGCACATTCCCCGGACCGACACCATAGGCTGGTTTACCTTTTGAATGAGCCACCCGCACCATCTCCGAACCGCCTGTCGCCAGGATCAGGGCGGTATCGCGGTGGCTGAGAAGTTCATTGGTACCCGGCAGGCTGACCTGGTCCATGCATTGGATCAGACCCCTCGGCGCACCGGCGGCATACGCCGCCTCAGCCATCAGCTGGGTCGTCTGGCTGCAGCAACCGACCGCCGATGGGTGCGGGGCGACCACGATCCCGTTGCGGGCTTTGACTGAGATCAAAATCTTGTTCATCGTGGTGGAGGTAGGGTTGGTGCTGGGCGTCAGGGCGGCGACCACCCCCAGCGGCCAGGCAATCTGATAGACCTGCTCAGCCTCGTCTACGCGAATTAAGCCAACCGTCTTAACATCTTTAATACTCTCCCAAACCACTCTGGAGGCGAACTCATTTTTGATCTTTTTATGCTCGGGAACACCAAACCCAGTTTCTTCAGCCGCCAGCCTGCCCAGTCGTTCAGACGCGCCAAAGGCAACCTCTGCCATCGCCGCACAGACCCGGTCGACCTGCTCCTGGGTGGCATTCGCCCAAATCTTTTGAGCTTCCCAGGCCGCGGCGACCATGGCTCGGGCTTGTTGTATCGATTTCAGGTCCTTGTCATAATCTGGCATCGTTTATCCTGATAATTCATTCTTTCCGGTATGTCACTCGGTTGCTGATTTCCAGATGGTCGATCACCGCCATGATCACGGCATCAACCGGGCGGTTCTTGGTGATCTCAGTTTGCCGGCCGCTTGAACCGTGGGCGGTGAGCACTAGGTCACCCACACCGGCATCCAGCGTATCCACCGCCACATACGGCTTCCCGAAGGGGACCCCATCAATATCCGCCTGACGCAGAATTAATAACTTTCTGCCCGTCAGAGTCGGGTCCTTGATCGTGGAGATGGTCGTTCCTATCACTTTGGCTATCAGCATACATTTCTCCTGCTGCTTACTTCCTGAAAACGATCTGCTTGTCCAGTTCCAGATGGTCGATCACCGCCATGATCACAGCATCCACAGGTGTGTCTTTGGTCAGGTGAGTCTGGCGGGCAGCGGAACCATGACAAGTCAATACCAGATCACCGGTACCGGCATCCACCAGATCGGTTGCCACGTAAGGCTTGCCGATATAATTCTCACCCGAAGGGTCGGTCTCCTGGCAGATTAAAAGCTTGGTATTCTTCACCTTGGGGTCCTTGATCGTGGAGATCGATGAGCCAATCACACGGGCAATTTTCATGGCAACCTCTAATAAGCCCTTTCAGCTGTGGGAGGGGTTTCGACTGCATCATCCTCCCCGCGGGCGCCTTTGACGATCTTCACCCCGGCGCTGGCGCCCAGCCGGGTTGCCCCGGCCTTGACCAGATTCTGGGCATCCTCAAAATTGCGCACCCCGCCGGAGGCTTTCACACCCATCTCAGGACCTACCACCCGGCGCATCAAGGCAATATCTTCTACCGTTGCGCCACCGCCCGAAAAACCGGTGGAGGTCTTTACAAAGTCAGCGCCAGCCTCCTTGGAGAGCAAGCAGGCCTTGACCTTTTCTTCGTCCGTTAGCAAGGATGTTTCAATAATCACCTTCACCAATGCGCCAGCGGCATGGCCTACCTGAACGACCCCGCGTATATCCTGGGCAACCTGAGTATAATCATCGGCTTTCAATGCGCCAATATTGATAACCATATCAATTTCGGTGGCACCGTCATTGATCGCTTGTTGGGCTTCAAAAGCTTTCACCTCCGGGGCAGTCGCGCCAAGGGGGAAACCGATCACCGTACACACCTTCACTTTGGTGCCCTGCAGCAGGCTTGCGCACAGTTCCACATGGGTGGGGTTGACGCAAACCGAGGCAAAGGAATATTTTCGCGCTTCGTAACACAATTGGGCGATCTGGTCTGCGGTGGCATCTGGCTTGAGCAAAGTGTGATCGATCAGGCTGGCCACATTCGGGTCTTCCGGGATACCGCCAAGGGTCGAGGTCAGCCGGGAAGCACCCGCATCGACCACATGACCAGCGCCGTCAAAGCAGGTCTTGATGCAGATGCCGTCTGCACATTCTTCGTGGCAGTAGTCACCTGGCGCTGCCGATTTAAACTGCTCCTGCTCCTGTAAGGCGATCAGCACTTCCCGGGTAATGATCTCTACCAGATTTTTTACTTTGTCTTCGTCAATTGGAAATGTCATCTTCTTTTCTCGATCTCCATAATCTTATCCACACGCTGGGCATGCCGCCCGCCGCCAAATCCAGTATCCAAAAAGGTGGTCACGATCTGTTTGACCAGACTCACGCCCAGCAGCCCAGCCCCCAAACAGAGCAAATTGGCATTGTTATGCTCCCTGGCATTGGAAGCGGTGGCATGATCGTAGCACATGGCCGAACGAACGCCCGTTACCTTATTGGCTGCCATGTTAGAGCCAATGCCTGCACCGTCGATCATGATCCCGCGCCAGGCTTTTCCAGAGGCCACCTTTCTGGCTACCGTTTCAGCAAAGTCTGGATAATCCACAGACTCTTTACTAAAAGTGCCGCAATCATCTACTCGGTAGCCTTTCTCAGCCAGGAAGTCGATTAGCACCGCTTTCAAGTCAAAGCCGCCATGATCTGCTCCGATGGCAATCACATTCTGATTGGAGGGCAGCCCGGACTCAACTACCGGGGAAGTGGCTGGGGTATTGACCAGCCCGGAGACCACCTGATCGACGATCTTTTGAAGGTCAGCATCTTTGATCTCAGTCATAGCTCACTCCTCCTGCCAGTTCCGGTCGATCAGCGACCGCTGGAAAACAAACGGCTGCTGTGAGGTATCCGCTTTCAGATGCGTATAGAACTGGAAGCGGTCTCCTCGGAACTCTGAATCCACATATTCGATGACCCGTCCATCGGCGGTGGAGGTTTCACGGTGGAAAACCAGCACTACCGCCGGCTGGGTCAGACCCAGCAGCCGGGCAATTTCATCTGTCGCCAGCTCAGCGATAATCTCCTGTTCAGCAGACTCCGGTTTCATATTATATTGGGATGACAAGATCTGATATAAAGAAGCGGTGGTAAAATCATACTCCAGGATGCCGGGGCAGAGCCTGTGCGGCAGGTATGCCCTTTCGTTGGCCACAGGCTCGCCATCCAACATACGCAGCCGGTGAAGGAAGACAACCTCGGCGCCCAACTGGGTCTGCAGCCGGCGGGCGAGGAACGGGTCTGCGGAGATGATACGAGCATCCAGCACCTGATTTTTGGTTGCCTTTCCAGTTCGTTCCATCTCCTGAGAAAAACCCAGCAAGAAATTAGCGGTTTTCGAGTACCGGGTTGTTTCTACAAATGAGCCGACACCCTGCACAGTACGAATAACGCCTTGGTCGGCTAACTCACTGAGCGCATGTCGGACAGTATTACGGCCAACACCAAAGCTATTCACTAGCTCACTCTCCGAGGGGAGCCTTTCACCGGGCGAGTAATCACCGCCTTCTATCTGAGCCAGGATCGTATCGGCAACGATCTGGTACAGTGGTTTGGCCTGGTTGCTGTTCAAAAGCTGGTTCATGTTTTCCTAACTTATTCTAACATATACCAACATATTCCATATACAGTATAGCCAATATCTGATCCCAAGTCAAGCAGGTCATTTCCCTTTTATTTCTCGCTCATCAGGACAGGTAGAATCTACCTGTCCCCACCCGTTTTTTTCACAGATATTCCCTTCCCGGTTGCTTCGCATCCGGCGGTCAGGAGTCTAATTTCAGGTATAATCCCCTGCATGTTCAAGAACGTTGAGGACTTCGCCGAGAAAGGCACCGCTAAACGCACCCGCTTCACGATCACTACCACCATGTTCGAGGGACCGCTGGACCTGCTTCTTCAGTTGATTGAGCAGGCCGAACTGGATATCACCAGGCTGGCGCTGGTCGAGGTCACCGGTCCGTTCCTGGAATACGTCCGCCAGATTCAGGCAGAAAAGGCCGAAGAGGTTTCCAGCTTCCTGGTGATTGCCGCCCGGTTGATGCAAATTAAGTCTGAAGCTCTCCTACCGCGCCCCCCTGATCGTGAACCCGGAGAAGAAGACCCCAGCACCGAATTGATCAACCAATTAATCACCTATAAAAAGTTCAAAGAGATCGCCAGACTCCTGGCGGAAAGAAATAACAAAGGTCTGCGCACCTACCTCCGCATGGCGCCCCCGCCTAAGATCGAGGCCAAACTAGAGGATGGTCATTTTGACCTTGAAGACCTGATGCGTGCTGCCCGGACGGCTCTACGTATCCTGGAAGAAAAACAATCTGTCGATACCGTCATCCGTAAGCCGCGGGTCACCATGCAGGACATAATCACCAACATCCGCCGGAAGCTCAGTACCGAAGGTTCCGCCACCTTCTCCAGCCTGCTGGGAGATGACTACACCAGGGTTGAGGTGGTTGTCACCTTCCTTGCCCTGCTGGAGCTTGTTCGCCGCTTCCAAATTAAAGCGGTACAAGATGGCACCTTCGACGATATCCGCATCGTTCCTACTGAAGATTGGGACGAGAGCGAAGAGATTGAAATCGATTTAGAAGATTAGGCACCGAGTGGATAGCCAATCAGCGATGAGGAAGAAACCCCCATGAGCAATTCCTTACCCCTCGGCACCCAATCCCTCGTTGACTGGTTATTGAATATATCCCCAAATCACCCAGGCGGCGTCTTCGATCGCCTGCTCTAGTTCATCATAGGTTGGTGGATCATCCCCATCACCGGGATACCCAAAGATGCTGACCACATACACCTTGCTGCCCAATTCCAGGATCGCCACCTCCCCCACAATGATCCCGCCGTTCACCAGTGATCCGCGCTTGCTAAAAAAGTGCCCACCCTCAGGCATTCTGCCGCGGATCACACCAAGCCGGGTCTCGTCTCCACTGGTGTAAACAGCCAATTGTTCGAGGATGATCTTGCTCTCCTCAGCAGATATAATTCTCCCACTCCACAAATCTTCAAACAACCGGGTAATTTCGCTGGCTGTCGTCCGCCGGGGGGTAATTGTGGTGTACTGAAAACCCCACTCCTGCAACTTCGCCACCGGGTTTAAGTAGTCATCTGTATAATCCAGCAAACTGGCAGCCGCCTCCTCTTCTGAATCCACCAGCATCCCATATAATAGCTGCTGGTAGGTGCGGCCGTCTATCCCCCGTTCCACCAAAAACAGGCGCAGATCATCAATCTCACGCTCGTGCAGTGATTCCAGGAAGAGCATCGCCAGCGGCACCTTGACCACCGAAGCTGGGTGTATCGATTCATTGGCCTCAAGCGCAAATAGTACCGTCCCATCCATTTCCTTCACCATCACATGCCATTCTCCCCCATAATCCTCAAATATCCTGTCCATCCGGTTGCGAAATGCCGCCTCCTCTGGAGATGGATCGGGAATTGGCGTAATCGGCCGCCACAACTGAAACCCGCCGAATCCGGTGGTTCCCAGAGTCTGGCTGTACTCTTTGTTGGTGATGTCGTAGAAGTAACCAAATCCAGGATTTTGCGGATCGTAAAGCATCAGCTCGCTGATCAGATAGCTCCCATTCGAGGTCTCTGCGGTGATGGCATAAACCCTGCCCTCACGATCCACTCGGGAGACAGTCATCATGTGCTCGAATGTCCCCCGACCGCCGGCATAAAGGTAAATAAAATCACCGGAATACAGTGGAAACTCCACAAAATTAAATTCATTGATCGGGGTATTGGTGCGGTACCAAAAATATTTTTCCCGCGGGAAGGTCTTTTCAAGAATATAAGCCTCAGTGTAGTCATCTCTTGGATTAAGCAGCCAGAAGCTGTGCAGATCAGTGTAACGGTCTACCAAACCGGCATCCCGTAGAATGGCGATCGAAAGTGGACCGCAAAAGTTAGCCGGGTGCCCTTCATTTTCCACGAACTGCATTCCACGCGCCACCCGTACTGCCTCCGCTTCTGTATCGGCGAGATAATCCAGAGAAGCGCGGTACAGCCGGTCCTTCTGAGCTTGGGATAACACGCTGGCATCCAAGGTGTCGGGGGCTTGAGTAAGGGTGAGGGTTGGCGGGATGCCCACAGTGGCCGTCGCCAATCGGCTGGACTGTACGGCACTGCTGGACGGTAGGGTGCGGCTGACCTGTTCAACCCGGGTTTCCTGAGATCGGTCAGCCAGGTCGCACCCGGCCTGGGTAAGCAAACTGAACAACAACAAGGCTGCTAGTAGGGTCCAGGCATAGCGCATTTTCTGAGTGTTCATATATACCGTTTACCAGTCTATCCAGACCAGCCGCTGTTGGATTAAGAAGTGTTAATAGGGCAAATCGCTGATTGTCTCCAGCTTCTCAAAGCTGTGCCGGGATTCGATAAAACGCACAGTGCCTGTCTCACCGCGCACCACAATGCTTTCGGTAGTAGCCCCATTGCTGTGATAGCGAACGCCATCCATCAGTTCTCCATCAGTGATCCCGGTTGCCGCGAAGAAAACATCATCTGATGAAACCAGGTCATCCATGGTTATCACTTTATCAAAGTCATATCCCATTTCAATGCCTTTTTGCTTTTCACCTTCATTTCTGGCAAACAGCTTACCCTGGATCTCACCCCCCATCGCACTTAAAGCGCAGGCCGCAATCACCCCTTCCGGGGTGCCGCCAACGCCAAGGAGCACATCAATACCGGAATCAGGCCAGGAGGTCATCAGAGCAGCAGCCACATCGCCATCATCAATGAAACGAATGCGCGGCCCAGCTTTTCTAATTCTGGCCACCAAGTCAGCGTGCCGCGGTCGGTCGAGGATTATGACGGTGAGATCTCGCATCCGTTTTCCCAAAGCCCGGGCAATCGCGTTTAGATTTGCTTCCACCGGCCACTCAATATTGATCGCTCCTTTAGCCCCTGGACCTACGGCAATCTTATCCATATACACAAATGGACCAGGGTCGTACATCGTCCCCGCCGGTGCGGCCGCCACCGTAGCGATCGAATTGGGGCGCCCCTGAGCTAGAGGCCGGGTGCCGTCGATCGGATCTACCGCAAGATCAAGTTGCAGCCCTCCTCCCTTCCCCAGCACTTCGCCATTGAACAGCATCGGGGCTTCATCTTTTTCGCCCTCTCCAATAATCACAGTCGCTTCCATTTCTACTGAATTGAGCAGGTAACGCATCGCATCCACCGCCGCCTGATCCGCGGCTTCTTTGTCATCCCGTCCCATGAAATGTGCAGCCATCAATGCGGCTGCCTCGGTCACCCGCACCAGTTCCAATGCCAAATTTCTGCTCGGTTTGCTGCTAGCACCCATTACGTTTTCCTCCTTGATTTTGATATTGAAGTATCTTTCAAATCTTAAAGACTACCGATAAGAGATAATAACCAATCGAGACTGCCCAAAGCCATGAATCCAAACGGTCTAAAATACCGCCGTGACCCGGCAGGATACCGCCTGTATCCTTGAGGTTATACGTGCGTTTAAACATTGAGATAATCAAGTCACCGGCCACGGTGAAAATCCCCATCACCACCCCAATGATCGTCACCCTCGGATAAGTAATCGTCTCTGCCACCGGAAAATTAACATGGTGATAGAGCAGCAGCAGCAACGGCGCCATCACGGTTGCCAGCACCACCCCACCCAAATATCCCTGCCAGGTTTTTTTGGGACTAAGCCTAGGAGCTAAACGGTCTTTCCCGAACCATTTCCCGATGGCGTAAGCCCCCGTATCCGCCGCCCAGACAGCAGTCAGCACCACCAGCAGCCACCACTCACCTCCGGGCAATCCCCGAATGGCCATAAAATGACTGCCTAAAACGCCGATATACACGATCCCGGTGTAAGAGAAAGCTAAATCTGTGGCAGCATGCGTGCGCCCGCGCTCGTACTGGATCAGATGAGAAAGCCCGGCTACCAGCACAAAGAATACCAGAAACAGCATCGGGTCGATTTGAGGGAAATAGGTCCGCCCAAATCCAAGGCAGAGCACAGCAGCATACAAAGAAAAATCGGCTGGGTGATATCCGCCGATCCGAATGATGCCTATATATTCATATGACGCAATCAGCAAAAAGACCACCATCATGATGGCAAAGTAAGTCTCGCCAGCGAAGATTGCCAACAAACCAATTGGCAGCCCAACTAGTGCGACAAGGATCCTTTGCAGCCACATAACCTAATCAGGATTGAACCAAGCCAAATCTTCGATCTCTCTGACTATATTCTAAAATTGCGTTAAGAAGCTCTTCCCGGTTAAAATCTGGCCAAAAGACCTCCGGAAAAAACCACTCAGAATACGCAGACTGCCACAGCAGAAAATTGCTAATCCGTTGTTCACCCGAGGTTCTAATCACCAGGTCTGGGTCTGGCGAACCAGCAGTAAAGAGATTTTTCTCAACCGCCTCCATATCGATCTCGTCGGGAGACAAACCTTCCTCCACGATCTTTTTAATCACGTGGATCAGTTCATCCCGCCCACCATAATTGAATGCCACATTCAGCACCAGGCGGCGGTTATCCTTGGTTAATTCTTCACCATACTTGATCTTCTTGATGAAAGAACTGCGCACACCCTCCAAACGTCCGACATGCCTCAGTTGAACGCCCTGGCGGTGCAATTCATCCAATTCACGATTGAAAACATCGTCAAAGATGTTCATTAAGCCTTCCACCTCATCTGCCGGCCGGCCCCAGTTTTCGGTGGAAAATGCATAAATAGTCAGGTATTTCACCCCGAACTCAGCGCAGGCTTCAATAATCTGGCGTAAATTCTCGGTTCCCGCCCTGTGCCCGGCCAAGCGCGGCAGGCCACGTTTTTTCGCCCAGCGTCCATTCCCATCCATGATGATGGCAATGTGCGTGGGAATCTTTTCAGGAGGAATGCCTTCTAACGTTTTTGCCACGATCTAGAACTCCACCAGGATCATACTTCCAGAATTTCTTCTTCTTTCTTCTCACCAACCTTGTTCATTTCTTCCACATAATTATCGGTCAGTTTCTGGGCATCCTCTTCTCCGCGCTTGAGATCATCCTCAGAGATCAGCTTCTCTTCTTCGAACTCGCGCAGGTCTTTTATTGTATCCCGGCGGATGTTGCGGACAGCAACCCGGCCTTCTTCCACCCGATGACTGACTACTTTAACCAATTCCAGGCGGCGTTCCTGTGTCAGCGGAGGCAGGGTAAGGCGGATTGATTTTCCGTCATTGCTGGGAGTCAAACCTAAGTCAGAGGACTGAATCGCCCGTTCAATATCCCGGATCGAAGAAGCATCGAAAGGCTTGATCAGAATCTGGCGCGGCTCAGGGATCGAGAAAGTTGCCAGCTGTTGCAACTGGGTGGGCACCCCGTAATATTCCACAGACAGGCGTTCCACCAGCGCTGGTGTCGCTCTCCCCGTCCGGATACCTGCCAGATCGTCCTCCAGGGCTTGCAAAGAAATTTTCATTCTACTCTCAGCTTCTTTTAGTGCTTCTTTTATCACAGGTTCCTCCTCAATCATTTCGTCCAATTTGGAAGGATGCCCTGTTTCAGGGCAGTTGACGTTTCAATTTTATCATAAGGCTTGTTTTGGAATAGGGAAGAATTCAATTCCAAAATTCGAAACAATTCTGGGATCACTTTTCTAGTTCTTTTCCAAGACGCACCCACAAAAACCAAACCGCCAGCGAGATCGCCAGTACAAACATCACCAAAAATGTAGTCCTAATCCCCAGCGGGGAAGAGTTTACCGGGTTATCCGGGTGGAGCACCATCCGCGGGCTGCTGCGGCTCATCGAGATAAACATAAAAGGAATCATCCCTGCCAGACCCTTCAACCGCACTGGTTTGATAAATTCCCGCAGATACCAAGCGCCGCTGGCAGCCACGATCACATTTATCGCCGACTGTATCTTTGGTTCCTGCCAGGGGATTCCGCCCCAATTAAGCCAGGAGGCATACATACTGACCAAAAAACCAACCAGGTAGAAAACCAGTGCAGACTGGTACAGCAGCCGCTGCCTGTCTGAGACCATTAGGTTGCCCGAAAACAACACGACTAATCCCAGTAAAGCGGTCCCAGTCAGCAGCAGCATCCCAGTCCAGGTGAAGGAGACATGCAGGTAAACGGGCTTTATCCCCGTACCCAGAGTTTTCTCAGAGGGAGAAAACACCAGCACAATCAATTGGAGAAATACAATCACAGCCAGCAGCCACCACCTGGCTCTGAACAGTCTGGGATTCAATTGCATCCGTTAGCGTTCCTCGCCTTTGGATACCAGGGTGCCAACTGCTTTACCCCCGAGGGCATTGATCAGGTCGTCCTCTTCCCAGAAATTCAGCACCATGATCGGCATATCATTTTCCATACAAAGGGTGACTGCGGTGCTGTCCATCACGGTCAGACGGCGGTTGAGGGTTTCAATATAGGTCAGGTGGGCAAATTTCTTTGCATCCGGGTTCTTGACTGGGTCAGAATCGTACACACCATCCACTTTTGTGGCTTTGATCAGCACATCTGCGCCGATTTCAACCGCCCTCAGTGCGGCTGCTGTATCCGTGGAGAAAAACGGGTTTCCAGTCCCCCCACCAAAAATGACCACCCGCTCCTTCTCAAGGTGCCTGATCGCCCGGCGGCGGATATAAGGCTCTGCCACCGCAGCCATCTGAATGGCAGTCTGCACCCGGGTCACCAGTCCGGCCCGTTCGAGGGCATCCATCAATGCCATGGCGTTCATCACTGTGGCCAGCATCCCCATATAATCCGCAGTAGCCCGGTCCATTCCCCGCTCCAGGCCTAAAATACCCCGCCAGAGGTTCCCGGCACCAATCACGATTGCCAGATCAACCCCCATCTCATGGATCGGCAACAGCCTGCGGGCGATCTCTTCTGCCCGCAGCGGGTCAATTCCGTGCCCAGATTCGCCAGCCAATGCTTCCCCACTTAGTTTTAGCAGTACACGTTTATATTTCAGGTCGGTCATTTAGTGCTCCTGTTTGAAGGTTGTCACAATCTTACCTGATGTAAGCCGAATTGTAAAAGAGACCAACCATCCGGTTGGTCTCTCTGGAAGACTATTCTTCAGCTTGGTCAGCATCCTCTTGAGAGTGCTCACCAAGCTCGTAGCGGACAAATCGCCGGATGACGATATTTTCTCCAATTGAGGCAACATTCTCGTTCAGCAAGTCTTGAATGGTCATCGAACTGTCCCGGATGTATTCCTGGCGCAGCAGAACGACTTCATCCTTATACTTCTCTACCCGGCCAGCCACGATCTTATCCAGAATCTGCTCAGGCTTTCCCTCTTCAAGAGCACGGTTGCGGGCCACATTGGCCTCACGCTCGATCATCTCATCGGTCAGTTGGGATTCATCCACACACTCTGGGGATGTGGCCGCCACCTGGAGGGCAATCTCGTGGGCAAATTTCTTGAAAGCATCGCTGCTGGCAACAAAATCGGTCTCACAGTTGACTTCTACCATTACACCGATGCGCCCGCCCCCATGGGAGTAAACTTCAACAATCCCATCAGAAGCCTCGCGCCCAGCGCGCTTGGCAGCTTTGGAAAGGCCTTTTTCCCGGAGGAAGTCAACCGCCTTGTCAAAATCTCCACCCGCATTGGTCAGGGCTTCCTTGCAATCCATCATGCCTGCACCAGTCGCGTCTCTAAGTTCTTTAATCTGTTTTACAGTTATTGCCATTTTCTATCGATCCTTTACTCTTCATCCGTTTCTTCAGCATCAGCCTCTGCCTGGTTTTCTTCTGCAGTCTCGTCTCCAAGCTCAGTTTCAGCTTCCTCAACCTCGTCTGCTTCAGTCACAACCTCTTCAATTTCTTCAGCTTCAGCGGCTTCAGCTTCGGCGGCTGCCTCGGCTTCCATCTTTGCCAGGGTAGAGGCACCCAGAAGTTCCTCATCGCTGAGTTCTTCTTCTAGGTCGGCAGCAGCCGGGGCGGTGACCACAATGTCCTCAACGTCTTCATCCTTGCGCATTGCCCTGCCTTCTTCCACAGCATCGGCAATGAAGCCAACCATCAACTTAATCGTGCGGATGGCATCATCGTTGGAGGGGATCACGTAATCAATCATCCGGGGATCACAATTGGTGTCCACCAGCGCCACGATCGGAATGCCCAAAGAATTGGCTTCACGGACGGCGGTTTCTTCCCGGCGCACATCGACGATGAAGATCAAATCGGGCAGCCTGTGCATCTTGCGGATACCACCAAAACGTGCCAGCAGCTTCTCGATCTTGCGGCTGAGCATCAAGCCTTCTTTCTTGGTCAGCAGGTCGAATTCGCCCTTTTCGCGCATTCGTTCCAGCCGGTCCAGTTCGTTGATGCGCTGGCGCATCGTGAACCAGTTAGTCAACATCCCGCCCAGCCAGCGGAAAGTCACATAGGGCATCCCGCAGCGCTTGGCTTCTTCTTCGATGGTTTCAACTGCCTGGCGCTTGGTGCCGACAAATAGCACAGAGCCGCCATTGGCCACAGTTTGGCTGACCACGTTGCCCACTTCTTCCATCGCCTTAACAGTCTGCTGAAGGTCAATGATATGGATACCGTTGCGCTCAGTGAAAATGTAGGGCCTCATCTGAGGATGCCACCGGTGGGTCCGGTGCCCGAAGTGGACGCCGCTTTCCAGCAGCGCTTTCATAGATACTTTAGCCATGCGAATTTACTCCTTTGCGTTTTGGCCTCCGCCCCCTTCATCCTTACACGCGGCTGTTGTTTCAACTGCCCGCACGCGTAAGTCCAGGAACGTGTGTAATTAGTCTCTGGTTTCCAGAGCCGTGAGATTATAACATCCAGATGGGGATAATACAAGCAAAAACCGATAATCCAACACAAAAAAGTCCGCCCAAAATCCTTGCCGGCAGAAAATCTTACCCAATGCTTTTTATGCCACATCAAACCTTTTCTGGAACCTGAAGGCCACATTTACCAACCCGATCATCACCGGCACCTCGATCAATGGCCCGATCACCGCGGCGAAGGCTGCTCCACTGTTGATCCCAAACACGGCCACTGCCACGGCGATGGCCAGTTCAAAGTTGTTGCTGGCCGCCGTGAAAGCCAGCGTGGTTGTTTTAGAATAGTCCGCTCCGATGCGGTGACCCATCCAGAAGGAAACCAGGAACATCAGCACGAAGTAGATCAGCAGCGGGATCGCAATCCGGACAACATCCATCGGGATCTGGACGATCAGGTCGCCCTTGAGGCTGAACATGACCACAATGGTGAACAGCAAGGCGATCAAGGTCAGCGGGCTGATCTTGGGAATGAACTCGTTGTGGTACCACTCTTTGCTTTTGACGCGGATCAGCACAAAGCGGGTCAGAAACCCGGCGATGAACGGGATTCCCAGGTATATGAAGACACTCTTGGCGATCTCTCCAATCGTGATCTCCACCAGACTGCCTTCCATCCCGAACCAGGTGGGCAACACAGTGATAAAGACATAGGCATACACGCTGTAGAACAGGACCTGGAAAATGCTGTTAAAAGCCACCAGCCCGGCGGCATATTCATTGTCGCCTTTGGCGAGTTCGTTCCACACGATCACCATCGCAATACAGCGCGCCAGCCCGATCATGATCAACCCGACCATATATTCCGGATAGCCGCGCAGGAAGATGATCGCCAGCAGGAACATTAGAATTGGCCCCACAATCCAGTTCTGGATCAGTGAGAGCCCCAAGATTTTCCAGTTGCGGAACACCCTGCCCAAGTCCTCATAATGCACCTTTGCCAGCGGCGGGTACATCATCAGGATTAACCCGATGGCGATGGGGGTATTGGTCGTCCCGATCGAGACAGCCGTGTTGAAATCCTTCACCGCGGCGGGGAAGAGAAAACCGATCCCCACCCCCACCGCCATCGCCAGGAAGATCCACAGCGTCAGGTAGCGGTCTAAGAATGGCAGTCCTTTCTTTTCTTCGTTACTCATACCTTTCTCCTTGTAATTGTATTGCTTTCAAAGCGCTTTCAAATAATACAATACTTGTTGATCAATACAGTCTCGAACATTTCGGAAGACAGCCATGATCTCCTCCTCGGTGCCTTCTGCCTTAGCCGGGTCCGGGAAGCCGATGTGCTTGCGCACCCCTTGACCCAGCCAGACCGGGCAGTTCTCGGCTGCATCGTCGCACACAGTAATCACGGCGTCAAATTCCTTGGTCGGCAGGTCGTCGATGTGTTTGGATTCGCCCTCATGCTGGATACCGATCTCCTCCAGCGCCTGAAGCGCTTTTGGGTGGACGTAGCCGGATGGCTCGGTCCCGGCGCTGTATGCTTGCCAGGCATCTGACATTTTGGCATTGATCAGCGCTTCGCCCATTTGTGAACGGCACGAGTTGCCGGTGCATAGGATCAAAACTTTTTTCATATTATTTGCTCCTGCAACCATTGACGGATACGTTCATCAATCTGATCGCGGATCTCCCGGAACTTTGCCAGTTTTTCTTCCTCCGTGCCTTCAAAGGCAGCCGGGTCTTCAAAATCCCAATGGGTATGAATGCCTGAGGAGAGGAATGTTCTCGGGCAGTTTTTCTCAGCTTGACTGCAGACAGTGAATAAATATGTAAAGTGGACCTTTCCCAAATTCTCTCTTACACTTTTTGATTGCTGCCCTTCCAAGCTGTATCCCAATTCTCCCATGACGATAATCGTGTAGGGGTGAATTTCTTTTGGTTCCAGACCTGCGCTGTGGGCCTCAAACTGGTCACCCGCATACCTCCGTAAAAACGCTTCTGCCATCTGGCTGCGGGCAGAGTTGCCGGTGCAAAGAAATATTACTTTGATTTTCCTATCTTTATCCATGGGTAACTCCTCTTGGAATTTGACTTATTTGTTAAGATTTTACCCAATGCGAATAATCCATTTGTAAAGGTTAAGTTAACCTACCAATGGTAGAGCTACTGGTTAGTCTTAGCATCATTCCTGTTATTAAATATCCGCTTATCGATCAACCAAAATAAACCAGCGAGCAAGGAAAAGAATAAGACCAGATAAATAGAAACCACCTCCAAACCCGCACCATTGACCCACAAGCCGTACAGCCAGCCAGCCGCTGTGCTGAAAACCGCCACCCAGCCGACATACACCCAAGCTTTTTTGCGGCCGATGATCGAAGCAGTGATCAAAATACTTTGCAGGCTGAGCTCCGGGTCGGAGATTAGGTAAGCCAGCAGCGGGCCGCGGTGCATCCCCAATTGCAAAAACATCTGGGCGATGGGCACTTCTACCAGTGTGGGGAAGTACATGAACACACCGAACACAACCCCAAAAAAGTTGCCAAGCAATGTATTTTCCCCGGCAATCGCCTGGATCCATTCAGGCTTGATCAGTTCACGGATCATGCCTACAGCGAACACGCCTACGATCAGCAGCGGGAAAATTTGCTTGATGAAGCGCCAGGTTTCCCACAGAAAATCCCGAGTCTCATCCTGGGTCAATTGTGTAGGCAGCATCCAACCTAAGAGGAAGATGCTCAGCAGTACGCCGATGAATTTTCCCGTAAATTGAAATGCCACACCTCCAGGGTAAGGGCTGACGCCAAGTGCCGCGATCAGCAAGGTCAGCCCCACCAAGCCAGTTGATACCCAGGTCCAGGCGTTGAATCCATCATGGATTTTTTCTAGTCCTCTCCAGGCAGTCAGGCCAATCAGAACCAACATCCCAATTAAGATCGCACCCTGAGCAGTAACCCCTTCTTCGCCCTTGGCCGGATCAAACGGCACCAGGTTGAACAGATATTCCTGAAGGTTGTTAACCCAGCCTACTGACAAATCCACCTGGAAGTAGGTGGTTTTGAGCAGATCAATTTGTAAAGTACCAAAAATCAATAAAACCACCAGTATGAGCAGGAAGATCATCGAGGTCCTTCGCATAGCGGCTTGCCCGGCGAACATAGCATCGGTGGCTTTATCATGGGCAGCATCTTCCTTGCGGAAGATCAACGCCATAATGATTCCCACACCGATCCCGAAGGCGATTGAAAGTACTAAACGAGCAATCGCCAAATCCATTCCAATCACGGTTCCAGTGTAGGTTAGGGCGAGGATGTTAACAGCCGGCGCAACAAACAGGAAAGTGATCGCCGGACCTAACCCTGCACCCTTCTTATAAATCCCAGCAAATAAGGGGATCACGGTGCAGGAACAAACTGCCAGCAGGAAACCCGCTGCCGCAGCGGCAGGATAAGAGATATATTTAGGGGTGTTTCGTCCCAGATAGCGGGTGACCACCTCTTTCGGGATCATGGCAGACATAGCACCAGCGATCAGAAAAGCCGGCAGCAGGCACAGCAGCACGTGAGCGGCCAAATACGCTGCCAGGTTGCCAATCCCGCCATTGAACAAGCGGACGATGAATTCGAATGTTATGTTCATAAAGGTCACATTGATTTGTATTCGCGTTATTGAATATGTTCAGGCCTAAAAAAACCTGCATTGCAGGGTAAAAATACAGGAGGTTAGTTCTCATCCAAAGCAGTAGCAAGGAGGGAGACAAGTTCAGATTGGGAAGGGATTCTCCCGGTTGAAACAACCTTCTCATTGATTACCAGCCCTGGTGTGCTGAGAACATCGTACTCCAAAATCTTTTGATAATCAGTCACCTTCTCGAATTCAGCCTCGACCGCCAGGTTGCCGACTGCTTTTTTAGTTTCTTGTTCGAGGCGTTTGCAATTTGGACAACCAGAACCAAGAATTTTAATTTTTAACATAAATGTTCCTCCAAGAGTTATTCGATTTTTTCTAGAGAATTTTCAGGTTCACATTTCGGGCAGGCACAGTTGGCCTGAGTGCCGGGTTCATTTATTTTTGGCAGCATCTCTGGTGAGATCTTTTGGATAGCGGCTGCAATCTCTAACAACTCGAAAATGGAGTCGTCCGCAATCCTGTAGAAGATATATTTACCATCACGCCTAGTTTTCAAAATATCCGCATCCCGTAAGACCATCAGGTGCTGGGAGATATAAGCCTGCCGTTTTTTCAAAACAGCCTCAAGATGGCAAACACAGGCTTCGCTATGTCCAATCGTGAACAGCAATCTCACCCGGAAAGGAGACCCGAGCACTTTCAGAATATTGGCCATTCGTTTTTCAACAGACGTAATTTTTATATTCATAATCCTGAATATATTATAGTTACACTAATCTCATTATAGTTAGGACAATTGTCCCTGATACAGGATGACATTTGCACTGAGATAAAAATTTTATCGACAGCCGATTTTGCCACATTCGATATTTTATAAAATTACTCACTTCCTTCTGGTCAAAGTCGAATTAAGAAAATCTGCCGTTTTGCCAATCCCCAATGAAATAATTCAAAATTTCCTCCATTGGAATCAATTCTCTGGCATAGAAGTTGCAATTTGATTGGTACGCTGAAGTTCACAACATATTCCGGGAGGGAACGATGATTGAACTCATGGAGATGGACTATCAATTTATCTTGCTGGTGATGGATGCCGCCATTTTCTGTCTTGGGGCGGTCATGGTATTGATCGGCCTCGGCATCCTAGTGAAAAAAGGATTCGGGACAGAGGTCCAAAACCTGGCAGCCACCACTGCGAAGCTGGCTCAGAAAGGCATCGCTGATGATATCTCTGGGCTGGTGGGGAACGCCTCGGTCTTGATGAACGCGCTCCAGGAGATGGTCAAAACCGCTGGAGGGATCGGGGCATTCCTGATCCTTTTTGGGGGTATTTTTATTGCCGGGTCACTGTTGCTGCTGGTTGAATACATTCTGGTTTAGCCTGGCCAGCCGTCATGATCATCCACACACTCAAGCAACAATTCAATGACGCAGAGTTTAATATCGTGGTGCGCGCCCTGCGCCAGGATACAATCATCTGGTCCGCATTACAGGACACCGAGTTCCTCAACCGGATCAGGACTGCACAACTGACTGGGCTTAAGCCCTGGATGCCGGCAAATATCGCCCTCATCTGGCTGTTCCCCCACAGCGGCCCGAAAATGCTCTCAGCGCTGCCCAATAATCTGGACCAAGAGACAAAGTTTCGGGCAGCCAACACACTGGAAGCTCTGCTTTCCCCTGCTGGCAGCCCAGATACGGAAAATGACCTGACCACGGCCGCCCTGGCGGCAATTGCCATCCGGGAACGCTGGTTAATGCTGGATACTGTTGAAACGGCATTCCTCGACCAGGTTTCTTCCAACCCACTATTATGGCAGACCATCCTCAGCATTCTTTACGGGTTGCTTCCTCACGCAGGAAAGCTGCTTGAGGCGCTGTTACAGTCACCCGATGAGAACCACCATCTGCTGTCTTTACAACTGGTCACATCCCAACCGCAGGAGATGAAAAACCAAACAGCCGCGTTGCTGCCTGCATTGTTAAATATCCCCTCCCTACAGCGCTTATCTATTCTCCAAAGTTTTGAAAGCCACGATCCAGCCCTCACCCGCCATCTGGCACACGATCTGCTCGAAACCCTCCCTGAGGCAGAACCTGACCAGGGCAAACCGATGCAAACCTTGATCACCTTTATGGAACGCACAGAACTGCTGAAAATGCAGGGCAGTTATCAAGCCGTGCTTCCCGCCCTGGATCAGATTCGGGAGATGACCACCAGCCTGCAGGCTGACCTGACCGCTCAACTGGCCCAGGCTGCCGCACGCGGCAATGATCAAAAGACCGCTCTGGAGGCGATCAGCAAGGTTTCAGCCCTGGAGGAGGAGATCATCACCGGTAACCAGAACATTACCCTGGCTCAGATCCACACCGGGACGCTTGAAGATACGGCTGAGATCGTACTCCGTAAAAGTGGTGAAACAAAAAATAACCATGCTGCTTTACTGGCCTCTGCTCGTATGGCAATCCAGAACCAGGAACCAGAACAAGCCCAACGGCTGGCCCAGCAGGCATTCACTGAGACAAAAAAAGGATTACTAAAAGGCAGCATACACCTGGCTCCAGAATTTATACACACCTTGATCGAATTATTATTGGCGGTCAATCTGGTAGAAGAAGCTGTCCAGATTGGCGCCTTGGCCCAAAAAATCACACCAAACAATGCCACCCTGATAAGCCTGTATGCTCGAGCCCTGAAACAATTTGGCAAGCTGAGCGAAGCTTTGGAATACACCTATATTGCCCGGGCCCTTGCAGGAGACTTGCCTGCTATCCACCGCGAATTGATCGATATTCTGATGCAAAATAGGGACTGGATAGAAGCCCGCAAGGAAGCCGAGAAATTAATCACTTCATCAGAGATATTTGTGGCAGGAGATTTTGTCTTGTTGGCCGAGGCATATCTGCAAACCGGACAGGCATCTGATGCAATTGCTGCCTGCGAGAAAGGCTTGGCTGTCGATCCTGAAAACTGGGAACTGCTGCACATGCTGGCGCGGGTTTATCAATCGACTCACGATATCCGTTCTGCAGAGCGAAGTCTGAGCAAGGCGATTATCTATAATCCTGAAAGAATTGATTCCTGGCTGGAACTGGCGGACCTGCACAGCAAATACAACGAACCTGAGAAAGCCCTGGAAAAGCTGATCTCAGCAGACAACGTCAATCCCAACAATGCCCGAATTAACTTGCAGATTGGGCTTGCCTACCAGACCCAAGGCGAACCTTTAAAAGCGCTGGCAGCCTTCAACCAGGCAGCTCGATTTATCCAACCAGATACCGACATCAAGACACGGAAAGAGATCGGGCTGCAACTGGGTAAGGCATTATATCAAGGAGGCTATATTGAAGAAGCGGTCACAGCATTCGGAAAAGCTTATCAGCAATCCCCCACCGATGTCGAACTGGCAACCTGGTATGCCCAGGCGTTGGTAAATACCGGAGACTTCAGCACTGCATTCCCTGTTCTCACTCTGGTAGTCCAGTCCCAGGAGCCTAGCATTGAAACCCGGCTGGACTATGCAGATTTGATCCTAAAGCTGGAAAAAAGCCCAGAAGAAGCCCTGACCCACATCAACACCGTCCTGGAACTCGATCCTCAGCATGAACGGGGCCGGATACTGCTGGCAAAGGCCACCGCGGCCTCAGATGATCACTGCGCAGCCCTGGAGTTGTACCAGGAAGCCATGCAGACAGAGCTCTCCCGCCAGCCGGAGTATTTCACTGCTCTGACAATCGGGGTCGCTGAATCTGCATTTAAGACCGAACAACCGCATGTGGCAATTACTTTTTTAAGGGAAGGATTAAACCAGATACCTGACAACCTGCCCCTGAAGAAAACCCTGTGCCAGGCCTATATCCACGCTAATCTCAAACCCGAAGCGCTCAGCATTCTGGCCGAGATCCAGGAACTGGCTGCCCCCACACTCCAGAATTACCTGTGGATAGCCGACCAGGCAGTCGCGTTAGATGCACTGGCATTGGCCACTGATAATCTAAACCTTGCCAGCCAGATTGCTCCCCACAATACTGAGATCATTGTCCGGCTGGGATATATCCAACTTGAGAATGGTCAGGAAGCCCAGGCCAAAGAGACCTTTGGACAGTTGTTTGAAGTGGAAAATGTGGATATTACCGATCTAAAGATGGCTGCCCACGCCCTGATCGGGATGAACGATCCACATACAAGCATCCCCTTCATCGAACAGGCTTTGGAGCTTTGTGATTACCAATCCAAAGATTTACTGGCTGAATTAACCAGGCTGCAAATCGAATCTGAGCAGTACCTGGCAGCCCTGGAAACGCTGAATAAACATCTTCAGATCGAGGGAAAGAATGCTTCTTTATGGATCACTAAATCCAGGATTCTGGAACAGCTTGGGCGGCCAAAGGCGGCTGCCTCCTCGATTGAGGAAGCCCTGCGGCTGGCCCCAGGCTCGGCAGAATTGCACCTGCAAGCAGCAAAGTTACTGCGCGCAGAACATGACCTGCCCTCCTGCCTGACCCATGTCACCAAGGCCAGCCAACTGGCGCCGCAATCACCTGATGCGGCACTTCAGGCAGCGGAAATCTTCCGGGCATGCCTGAAATTTGGAGAAGCCCAGCGGGTTCTCCGCCAGGTGACAACTCAGCCGGCAGCATTCGAATGGCAAATCATGATGGCTGAGTTAATCATCGGTGAAGATAGCCTGGAAAACCACTATCTGGCAGACGAAGCGCTCAACCTGGCCTTAAAGATCAAACCCAATGATCTGCGTGCACTTGCAGTCCAAACCCGCATCCAGTCGGGACTGGGGAATAGCGATGAGGCAGCCGCTTGCTTTGAGCATGCCTGGAGTTCAATCAACACAATTGAAAACAACAGACTGGATCCATTTGATCGAACCAATCTCCTCCTCACTTTGGGTGAAGCCGCAGCAGCCCTGAACAAATGGCCTGAAGCATTGAACATCATCAAAAAACTGCCCCAAGAAGGGCTCAAAGAACCACGGGCTCATCTCTACATTGCGAGGACATTAACCCGCCAGGCAGAACACCAGCTAGCCTGTTCAGCAGTAAAAGCCCGGTCCAATGGCCCGGGAAAAGCTGCCTTCAGCGAAGAAAGTCGGGCGCAATTCGAGCAGGCCATTGAGAATCTTTACCAACTCACCCCAGAATCAGACGCAGCCGTCCAAATTCTCCGCTGGGAACAGCGCGGCAGCTACGCGATCAAAAACCAGGCCCCCTACCCCTCCCCCACCTTGGTGACTAAAGAAGATTTGGCCGCCCTGCTTGCCGCCTCCCGTCGTGTAGATCAACCCCTGGATCTGAACAGCATCCCGGACGAGTGGTTGAACGACAAGGCAGTCAAATTCCAGCTCTCTCTGACATACAGCCTCTCCGATTTGGGGATTGCTTTAGAGATTGCAGAAGACCTGGCTGCAAACTATACAAAAAACCCAATTTACCAGGCACATTTTGCCCACCTTTGCCACCGCGCTAATCGGAATGCGCCTGCGCTTGATTTCATTCGAAAAGCGTTGGAACTTTGGCAAGATGAACCAGACTGGCAGCTCCTGGCAGGCGACCTCTCTCTGCAAATCAGGGAATATGAACGCGCCATTGATCACATGGAGCAGGCTTCCAACCTGGACCCAGAGAACCCTGTCACCCTATTCAAATTAGGACTGGCTTATATGAAAGGGGGATTGCCTGGAAATGCCATCCGTGTGCTGGAACGGGCGGTCAACCAGGAGCCTCTCAATGCCGATTACTGGGCCAGACTGGCTCAGGCACACCATGCAGCCGGGGAATATGGCGCAGCTACAGCCAGCATTGAAAAAGCGGTCAAACTCGCACCAAAACTGCCCAAATTCTTGCTCATGGCTGCCGATATCGCCGCTGATCATGGTTCCCTCTTAAAGCGGGATAAATTCATCCGGCAGGCGATTGAACTGAACCCGAGAGAAACTGAAGATATTATCCACCTCACCAGGCTGCTGATCCGGAAGAATGACCGTGAGAAAGCACTCAACGTTTTAGATGAGGTCATCTCCCATGCCGTGGATGCCACTCCCCTGCAGCTTCAAAAAGCTGCCATCATCAGAGAAACAGCCGGAATTAATGAGGAAATCAAACTGCTGGTAAATCTGGCCAAACAAGACCCCAAGAACCCTTTAATCCTCGCCAGATTGAGCGCAGCATATCTCCAAACGGAAAATCTGGTGGATGCGATCAAGGCCGGGCAATATGCAATCAAGAACGCCGGTACCCAGCTCTCTCCAAAGCAGGTAACCCGGCTGCATTACCAGGTAGGGGCATTATTCCACCGGACCGGTCAGCTGGATCAGGCGATCAGCCACTTGAGTAAAGCGATTAACCGTATGCCGCAATTCCTTGAGGCGTATTTGGAGATCGCCAAAACGCTCAAGAGCCAACGATCCTACAATAAGGCGCTCCAATATTTGGAAAATGCCATCCGGATTGCTCCAGAAGACCCGCGGCCATACCTGGAAGCCGGCTTAATGCATAAAGAGGGCAAGAACTATCAGCAAGCCGAAACAATGTTGAAGCAGGCTGCTGCCCTGGCTCCAGAAGACACCAACATAAAACGTCATCTCGCCTCTGTGATTGCCATGGCGATTATCCATCAACGTGATTAAATCTAAGGGATTCCGATGAAAATAAACACAGAGAACACGCACAATTTCGACCGCAGTACGGTCATTTCACTGCTGACCAATGCGATCCAGGTGGAATCGTTCCGGTTTGCCCGCCGCCTGGCACAGGCCTGGTTGGATATTTACAGTGGTGATCTCGTAATCGAACATCTCTATGCTCAAGCCTGCCTGAAAGAAAACCGGATCGATGAAGCTGTACCATTGATCAAAAAGATTGTTTACACCGACCCGGAATACCTCCCAGCCCAGCGCCTGCTGGCCTATTCCACCAGTCTGATGGAATACCAATCGGTGCAGACTGCCCAGGAATGTATCCGCTCGCTGGGCGGCCGGATTCCAGAATCAAAATCGCTGCCTGGATGGAGCGATCCGTTGATCCAGGCACTTAGATACCAGAAAGAGGGAAGCCGGCAACAGGCAGAGCTGGCCTATCAGCATACACTTGCCCAGCAGCCAGATTCCCCGCTGGCCCATGTGCTGCACCTCAAATTCATGCTGGATAATATGGATCAGGCTGTGATCCTTTCCACTGCAGAAAGGTATGCCAAACGCTGGCCGGACACACTGGCCTGCATCCTGATCTACGCCGATGCGCTAATCAAATCCGGTCAGGAAGAAGAGGGGATCAACCTGCTGCACCACGCGGTTTCGCTGGATATCGGCGGTCAGGTGGCATTACGTATCTGGGGTGCCGGGCATGGTTACATCAACCTGTGGCCGGAATCTCCGCGGATCGAGCTGGATTTGCCTATCCCCGCTGATGTGGCCACGGCGGTAGGCTGGAATCAACTCCCAGCTGGCAGACCAGCAGCAATTGGCATCAAACCGCCTGAAAAAGCCCGAAACCGTTATTTAGGCAAATCCAGGCACGAAATCGCCGAATCTCGCAAGGCAGTCAGCAAAGCCAGGCGAGAATTGGAAGAGCTGGCCGTCCAGATCCACAATCCAGACCTGGGGGTAGTGGATGCACGTTACCCGGCTTATGTGATCCTAACTGCAAAGAATAAACTTGAATCCCAATATGGGAGCGAGAATCTAACCAAAATCTGCGATGCAATCACCCTGGTGGAGAGAACCACCAAACAGATCAAGGGATGGAATGCATATACCATCTACATAGACGACCCGATGTGTGCAGACGCGTTCGGCCTGCCCCCGTCACTGCCTGATGACCCCTGGTCGATCAAGAATTTCATTCAAGACCTGGATAAATCGCTGGCGACAAATGGAGAAAGGATCGGCGCGATTTTGATCGTCGGGGGCAATGAAGTTGTTCCCTTTCACCTGCTGCCCAACCCATTGGACGATTTCGATGTGCACGTTCCCAGCGACAACCCGTATGCCTGCGAGGATGAGAACTACTTTATCCCCAAATGGCCGCTGGGAAGGCTGCCCGGCAGTTCGGATGGAGACCCCGCAGCCCTGCTGAACCAGCTTCAGAAAATTATCAAAGCACGTGAAGAGCAAGCAATCAAACCAATGCCCTCCGGCTTGAACTGGTGGTTGCGCTGGCTCTTCCCTCTCAGAGGATCCAGAAGGCTAAAACCAAACTTTGGCTATTCGGCTGAAGTCTGGCGGCGGGCCTCCCATGCCGTCTACCGGCCGATCGGCAAACCGCACCACTTAAAAATCTCACCCCCTGTCACGGCAAAGCGCATCGGCCAGGTCACCAGTAGCCCAAGCCATCTGGCATACTTTAACCTCCACGGGCTTGAGGATGCCGCCGAATGGTACGGTCAGAGAGACCCGGTGGAGGGACAACTGGGACCGGATTACCCGATTGCCTTGCGCCCAGCAGATATCCGCAACAGCGGCGCGGCGCCAAAGATCGTATTCTCAGAGGCCTGCTTTGGGGCCAACATCATCGACAAGCGCGTGGAAGAGGCAATCTGCCTGAAGTTCCTCGATTCTGGCACCCAGGCGCTGATCGGCTCAACCTGCACCTCATACGGTTCAATCACCACCCCGCTGATCGCCGCTGACCTGCTGGGCAAGACCTTCTGGAGCCTGACCCAGGACGGCTATCCGGCAGGCGAAGCCCTGCGGCGGGCAAAGATCCATCTGGCGAAAGAGATGGACAAACGCCAGGGTTACCTGGACGGCGAAGACCAGAAGACCTTGATCTCTTTCGTCCTCTACGGAGACCCATTGGCGAGTGCCTTTGGCGGGCAAATTTCAGCGAATGCCAAACTTGCCCTGCAGCCTAACTTCAACCCGGAAAGGATCAAAATGGTGAGCGATAAAGCCAACCTGGTAGACAATTCTCAGGTGCCGGAAGAAGTCATCCGTCAAGTGAAAGGGATTGTGGAGGATTACCTGCCCGGTATGCAAGGGGCAAAGTTCTCTTTTGCTGAAGGCCAGGCAACGGACCCGAAGGTTGCCAAATCAACCCCCACCCGCAAGGTAATAACGCTCAGCAAGCAGATCGTCAAGGATGAAACCACCCACAACTATCACGCCCGTATCACCCTGAACGGTGAAGGAAAAATGACCAAACTGGCAGTCTCAAGATAAATACTTCGAAATAAAGGACTATTAAAATCCGTTGGGGTGACCAACGGATTTTTTATTTTATGGATGACTGTTTGATAAGGGGCTGCAGTTCCAAGGTTAAACCAATGAAAAGCTGCTCAGATAGCTTCTGTTTAAATCCACTGAACTCCAATGTCCTATTTTCGGAGAGAACAAATCTAATCTGGGGCCACAAGCCGGCTGAAACCGGTAAGATGGGGAGTTACTGTGATTACTGCACCCTGAGAGGTGAGTCTGCGCATGCCTTCCAACACAGCCTCATTTGGCTGACCATATATCTCAACATGTGTGGTTCTAATATACTGCATCACATTGCTCATATAAGGATCGGAGAGCAGCCAATGATCTAATATTGATTCCGAGTCCCTATGTACCTGAATGCCGTGTGCGCGCATGTCTTTTTCATCGATGCAAACCTCAGCCAAAAGCTGCAGACCATTATCCTTAAGGAAATTGGTTGAACGTTGAGCAGCTTCTTTGAACTTCTCAAGAGCACCCTCTTCGATCACAAACGTTGTGATAAAGACAATCGGCGCTGACATATAATCCTCATTAGAATCTATCATCTAACCCCCACCCCCAAATGCATGGTAAAAACCTCTTCGACAGATCCTTTGCTAAACGTCTCTTGAAGGTGACGAATCACCTCGGTAGAGACTTCATCCCATTGTTCCTCCCCCAGGCTGCTTTTGATCAGGGCGACCGGGGCGGCAGAGCGCTGCGTTTTCCACCAGAAATCCGCCAGTGTCGGAGTGGTGAAAACTTCGGTAACGGTATGAATGGTGACATCACGAAATCCCCCGTCTGACATTTCCTGAGAAAAATCGTTTGAATTGCTTAAAGGGGGTTTATTGTTTGAGGTGTTAGGCATAGCTGGTACAATCTCACTCATAACCTCAAGGACCTGCACAAAAGGTCCCTCGATGGATGCAATGCTGCTGACAACTGCCCTGCAACCCGGACGTAAAACCCGGCACATTTCTCTGAAGCCAGCACCTCGATCTGGGAAAAAAATAAGTCCAACCATCGAAAATGCTCCGTCGAACTGACAATCATCGTAAGGCAAATTCTGACCATCCCCAACTCTCACATCTGCGAGGGTTAAGCCCATTTCCTTAGAACTCCTTAATAGATTGGTAACCATATTCTCTGAAAAATCGATGGCACTGACGACTGCGCCTGCCTTGGCCGCCAGAAGTGACAGCGAGCCTGGACCTGCCGCTATATCCACAATATGCGGTGAGGAGGGGAGATTTGCCAATTCCAAAGCTTTGCCGGCAATTAATTCTGACCAATACTTCAATTCTGTAGTATATCCATCTGCTACAAGATTCCAGGGTTCAGCAGAGGATAATGGGTTTCCGTTTTCTCTTTGGGTTTTCATCTTTTGCCTCTTAAGAAATAAATGGCCGAAAAGTCGGTTGGTCCCCAGGGAAAGCTAAATCGATGTCAGGTCTGATCAGATCACTCGATGGGGATTTACGAGATGGGTGAAGTTTAAAGGATCACTTATGAGGTAATCTATATAATTATATCTTATAATTTGGGTATAATTTATCTTATATTGGAGCAAATCCTTAATTCCCTCAAACTTAGCAGCAAAGTCAGGTCGAATCAATTAAACTCAGAGGGAAATTGTCTCCTTCAGCAAACAGATCGTTAGGGATAAATCCACCCATCACGCCCGTATCACCCTGAACAGTGAAGGGATAATGACCAAACTGGCGGTCTCAAGGTAAGGATCAAGTAAATTACTTAGAAAAAATCTGATGGCTGGAGTCTCGCCTGCCCGAGAACTGGCAACCAGCAAATAGTGTTTTTTTTATTTCATCCACGACCCAACCCCTCCCCCGCATCAAGCGGGACAGGGACTTTGGTTTGTTATCTCCCAAAATTTCCTATTCAGTCCAGATTGTAATCCGTTCAAATTCCAGCGTTTCTGTCTCCAGGATGACAATGGATGAACTGCCGTTCAATCCCATGATCTCGCCAGGGTTGAGCAGGAGAGTGCTGCCGATAATCTCATCGTGGGCGGTGTGGTCGTGACCATAACAGACCAGATCGAATTTATCTGAGGCTGCCAGAACGCGCCCGATTTCAGGATAATGGTTTACGGCTATGCGAAAATTTCCCAGTTCAATTTCTGCGTATTCCCCGTGGATCTGAAAGCCTGTGTAACCCTCAGCTGCCTTCGAAACGGTGCGCCTATCGCCGTCGTTGTTGCCCCACACCAGATGCACCGGTTTCCCAGATAACCCCTGCCCTAAGCGGTGGATCATGAACGGAGAGATCAGATCCCCGCAGTGGATCACCGCCTCGGTCGTCTGCAAGTGGGGGATCGCTTCCGCCAGGCGCCAGAGGTTATCGTGGGTGTCGCTGATGATGCCGATTTTCATGGAGTTCCTCCTTTGGATTATTTCGGTCATAAGATATCAAACTTTTGTTTGATTCTGAAGTTGAGCCTATTCAATTCTAGTCCCTGTGTTAAACTATCTTATCAAATTTTTCAGGCAGGAACCTATGAGACGAGAAACGATCATAACAGCGATTATCACCCTGGTCAGCCTGGGGATCGCCTTTGCAGCAGGCTGGTACACCCACCAGATGATCTCCCCACCCGAGTTGGACCTGCCCGTGCTTTCCCAGGCCAAGCAGATCATCCTCAACCACTCCTATTATCCAATCCCAGAGGATCCAGCCCTGGAACACGGGATGATCCAGGGGATGGTAGGCGCGCTGGATGATCCGTACGCCTCCTTCAGCGAGCCGGTGCAGCACGAACTTTCCTCGGATAATTTTGCGGGTCATTTTGGTGGGATCGGCAGCCAATTGTCCTACAACGAGGAAGGGCTGATCGTGCTGTATCCGAATGCAGACAGCCCGGCACGCGAAGCCGGCCTGATAGACGGCGATATCCTGGTAGGTGTGGATGATGCCCTGATCACGATCGAGATGGACATCCACGAGGCAGTTGCCTTAATCCGCGGCCCAGAGGGGGAAAAAGTACAGATCACCATCCAGCGCCCGCCGGAGATGGAAGAATACAGTTTTGAGATCAAAAGAGCCAGGATCGACCTCCCTTCGGTCTCCTCCCGCCCGTTGGACCAGTATCCACACGTCGGGCTGATCGATATTAACCTGATCGCAGCCTCCACCACGGATGAGATCATCCAGGCAGTCGAAGAACTGCAAGGGCAGGGAGTGGAATATTTCATCCTCGACCTGCAGGGCAACGGCGGAGGCCTGCTGGATGGTGGGATCGAGATCGCCCGGCTGTTCCTGGAAGACGGCGAGATCATTTCCCAGCAGTTCAAAGGGCAGGACCCTAAAGTATACAAGGTGAAAGAGAAAGGCGCACTGGCAGAGCTGCCAATTGCAGTGCTGATCGACCAGAACTCGGCCAGTGCATCGGAGATCATCGCCGGGGCTTTGCAGGTGCACGGCCGCGCCCCATTGATCGGGATGCCCTCCTTCGGCAAGAACACCGTGCAGCTGGTCTTCACCCTGGATGACGAGTCCAGCATCCATGTGACCTCAGCAGTGTGGTGGCTGCCGGGTGGCTCAGCAGGGGAACCGTTTAAGCTAATCCCCGACATCGGCGCTGGCGAGGGAGAGCTCAGTTATGAGCAGGTGCTGGAACTGGCGGTTAACTATTTTAATAGCCTTGAGTAGTACAAAACTGAAGTTTGATTGGTTTTAGTTATATAGTCAGTCAGTCAGATCGTCACGAATTGGATATCCAACCCATCCTGGGGTGGATGTGCGTCTCGGAAAATTTGCTGCGGTTTCCTCTTCCCTCTGTGCCTAAGTGACTATTCCCTAATCCTTGACCACCGGCAGTTTCACATTCTTGAGGATCTCTCTAAGGATTGTATCAGGGTTGACTCCTTCGGCCTGGGCTTCAAAGTTAAGGATCAGGCGGTGGCGCAGGGCGGGATAGATCACCTTGCGGACATCCTCTATCGAGACAGCTTTACGGTTATCCAGCAAGGCTTCGGCTTTGGCGCCCCAGATCAGGGCCTGCAGGCCGCGCGGGCTGGCCCCTACACGCAGATTGCGCTTGACCGAGGGCAGCGCCTCAGGCTGGTCAGGCTGGGTGGCACCCACCAGGCGGGCTGCGTAACGGAAGACCGGCTCAGCGACTGGCACGGTGCGGGTGAGCTTCTGCATCGCCTCCAGCACCTTGCCAGATGAAACGCGTTCCACCACCGGCAGAGATGCGCCAGTGGTGCGCCGGGCAATCTCCACCAGGTCATTCTCATTGGGATAGGGAACATATAGCTTGTAGAGGAAGCGGTCAATCTGCGCCTCAGGGAGCGGGTAGGTGCCCTCCATTTCGATCGGGTTCTGGGTGGCAAGGACGAAGAAGGGTTTGGGCAGATCATAGGTCTGGCCGGAGATGGTCACCTGCCCCTCCTGCATCGCCTCCAGCAGGGCCGATTGGGTGCGCGGGGCCGCCCGGTTGATCTCGTCGGCAAGCACCAGGTTGGCGAAGATTGGTCCCTTCTCAAATTTGAAGCCGCGCTGCCCGTCTTCCTGGGTGGTGAGGATCATCGTTCCGAGGATGTCGGCGGGCATCAGGTCGGGGGTAAACTGGATGCGGGCATAGGAGCAGGCCAGCGTTTCGGAGAGAGTCTGAATCAGCAGAGTCTTGCCCAATCCGGGGACGCCCTCAAGCAGCGCATTGCCCCCCGCCAACAGAGTCACCAACAGATCATGGACAAGCTCACGCTGCCCGACGATATAGCGGGAGAGTTGTTTATCAATCGCCACCGCAATCTGGCGGTACTGCTCAACGGTCAGAGTTCTGTTTTCTCCGTTTTCCATGTTTTTCTCCTATAAAAAGTTTTGGCTGTCATGGACGACGCCACGGCATCCGCCAGCGGCGGATGGCGACCTCCAGCGGCCAGGAGACCAATAACAATCCTATCAGAATTTCAAAAGCGCGGCTGGTTTCTAGTCGTGCAGATTCAGGCGCTGAGCCGGCTTCCAGCTCAATTTTTCCGGCTGCGGGGTTTTGCGTCCAGACCTCAATCTGCTCTTCCCCTATCTGAGGGTCAGCAAACTGCCACTCCTCCGGGTAGTTCACCGCAAACGGCACTAAAATTTGCGATTCCACCCCGCCAGCTGTGAACTGGATCACCCCGCCATAAGCCCCATCCGCCGGCCGCGGGAAGACTGCCTGGAAGGTAGAGACACCCACCTGCTCCACGAGTGCTTCATCAATCTGCCCATCCATGCCAGGCAGCAGGAAACGCAGCGACCCGGCATCCAAAGCTTGCCTGTCTGCCTGGGTGAGCTGGATCTTCACCAGCACCTGATCACCTTCCACGCGGACTGCCGCCTCTGGTTCGGTAACCGATGGATCGGGGAGAGAATACCAGATCACCTGTCTCCAGAACTTGCCCAACTCAGGCCAGGTATCCAGGTTCGGCAGCCAGGACTCCCCCACATCCCCCATCCAGGCAGCCGTGTGCCCCAGCCCAACCTGCCAGACGGAAAGGATCGGGTCTCCGAAATTACCGGAGAGGAGCACATCCTCAGCGCCGAGAGTGGATTTGCTTTGCACAGCAAGATAACCTTCCATTGCAAGGGCGCGGGAATCTAGGATAATTTTTGAGAGAATCGGGTGGTTGTCGATCCCCAGGATCAGATTGGTGCGCCCCTCCTGGACATTCTCGGTCTGCACAGCTCGGGTTTCATCGACCATCACGGTGGAGAGGTCAACAGGTTCAAGCACATAATAGAAGCGCCCTCCCCCGGCGCCGGCAATAGCAGAAAGCGTTTCAGGATCGCTCTCGCGCCCGAGGGCAATCGTTGAGATCGTCACTCCGCGCTGCCGGGCTTCTCCAACCAGGGTTTCAAATTCCTGGCGGGAGCCGTCTCCGCTGACCCCGTCGGACATCAGCAGGATGTGTAGATAATCGGTAGTGAGGGAATGGATCAGTTCATCAACAGCCTCTTCCAGGCCAAGATACATATTAGTGCCGCCGACCGCCTCGATCTGGCTGACCTTGTCCTGGACAGTCCGCAGCACCAGACCGTCCCCCACCGGGGCAAGCGGCACATCCCAATTGAGAGTACTGGCAAAAGTCAACACGCCGATATAATCATCCGGCCTGAGCGTTTCTATGGCGCGCATGGCTGCTTCGCGGGTCAGTTCAATCGGGGGGAATTCAGAATCCCGGTCACCAGCCATACTTCCTGACCGGTCGAGCACCATCAAAAAGGTCAATGGAACCCGCTGGACGCGGGTTGGCGGGATCAGAATCACCGGGAGGAGCCGCTCAAGAGGAGTATTCTGGTAACCGCCAAGGGTAAAGCTGTTGCGGCCACCAATGAAGATCGCAGACTTGCCAAACTGAACAACATTCAACTCCAGGGCTTGCATTTGTTCCAGATCGAGGTCCTGTGCAAGTATGTCATGGATAAAGACTGCCGGGTACGGCTGCAGGTCATAGACAGAACGGGGGAACTCAGCCGGCGAGATCACTGTCACCGGGAAGCCCTCCCTCTCAAGACTGCGGATCAACTTCTGCGCTGAAGCCGCCGCCTGGGTGACAAATAAGACCTGCGGCTGGGGGAGCACCCGGACGGATTTGTAGAACGTATTGTTTGCCGGGAAGGGATCATCTTCTTTCACCACCCGGAAGCTGAGCGGCAGTACCCCGGTTTCTCCAGCTATGAGTGGAATGATTTTACGATTTTCGCCAGCTTCCAGCGAGAGTTGAATTTTCTCCACATTTTCTCCAGCCGAGACCTCAAGGACAGCATCCCCGCCCACACGGCTGAAGGTAGTGACCTCAAGCTGGAACTCGGTCCCTGGCCAGATCTGGTCTGGCCCCCGCACCCTGGCAAGGTACACATCCCCGGGCTGGTCGATAGACTCAAGGGGGATGAATTGGATCGTGTTACCCGCGGCGGTGATCTCATCCAGGGCAGTGTCGACCTGCTGTTGGTCAGATACCTGCCCATCGGTGGCGATCAGGATCCTGCCTGGATCACCAACCAGGCGGGACTGTGCCAGGAGCAGGGCACCAGCCAGGTCTGTGCCGCCAGTTTCCACCTGGGGCCATTCCCCAGACAGGAGAAAATCTGCATCCGCGCCAAAGACGATCACCTCTCGGTTCTCCCCGTCCTGCAGCCAGTCTTCAGAGAAAGACCGGGCGGTTTGCTTTCCTCTCTCAGAAACGCTGTCGGAGAGATCCACAAGCAAGATTTGGTGGTCGGGTTGGGATTCCGTAGAGCCCAGCCAGCCGGCGCTGAGGGCAGCCAGCACCAATCCCAGCACCGCCAGGCGAATCAGCAGGCTGGGCCACCAGCGCAGGGACAACCGATAAGCCAGCCAGGCAAAACCAGCGGTAGCAAACAAGGCCAGGGCAACCAATAATCCGCCACTCACCGCCAGGCCCTCCAGGCTTCCACCATCAGCAATATGATAGCAATCGCTAGCAGCCAAGGGCCGAGATGAACCTCTACCCGCTGCCACCCCCCATCCTCAGGGGTAAAAACCGCAACCCCGGCGCGCCAGTCCTGCGGGGTGATGTCGCTTTCATCCGCCTCGCCCAGATTGACCCCAAAGAGCACTTCATGGATGCCCCCAAAATTATCAGCAGCCAAATAGCGGTAGAGCCCGGGTTCCACAAGGTTGATCTTGCCGGTTTCTTCCCCGGAAATCAACTCCCCGGAAGGCGTTTGGATGCTTGTCTCACCATCCGGCAAGATGAGCACATCTCCTGCCAGGTAACCCGGCTGCGGGGCAAAATCCCTGGCCTGGGAGACAAACCGGGAGAGCAGGATGGGGAAAGCAGGATGCTTGGTGAAGTTACCGGCCTCCAGCAGCAGTGCGAAGAGATAGATATCACTCTGACCGGTTTTCTGGTGAAGAACCAGGGGAATATTGTCAGCCTCAGCCAACGGCTCGAAATTCTGAACATCCGAGAGGTCATAGCCAAATTCCCAACGGACGCTTTCCATCCCGGCGCCAATCAGAATGGATCCCGGCAACACCTCTGCCTGCGATTGCACCGCAATAAGGTCTCCAACCGAGATCACAGAGCTTATCGGCGGGGGGTCAAAGATGAGGGTTATCCCACTGGGCCAGACTGGGGGAACAAAATCACGGAAGATCACCAGGTCATAGGTCTCATTATTTAGGAAACCAGCCGGGGTGAACACATCCAAACTGGCTTCAGGAATCGTTTCGATCGCGCGGTCCAGGGGATAAGGAGTATTAGCGACAATGGCAACCTTCACCTCTCGGTCCCTGGCTGTTCCAACAACTGCCACATCATCCGCAGGCATCTGATCGGTACCCAGCAGCTGCACCGAGACGGATTCTCCCCCGCCGGTCACGGCTACCGTTTGGGGCGTGAGGCTGTTGGGGGGCAGTTCAAGCGCCAGGCTGGTGATCTGACTGCCGTCCACGCTGACTTCAACTTCCCGGGTGACAGGCTGTCTGCTGTAGTTTGCCAGGCGAAAGAAAAGATCGACCTGGGCCTGCCGGCTGCCCTCCACCGACAAATCCAGCACCGCCTGGTTGTTATCCCCATCACCGACAAAGCTCCATTCAATCTCTTGCGGAAAACCATCCAGGGAAGGCACAGGGTAAGCCCCATCGGTGATGATGGTAACACTTTGCGGTAAGCGCGGGTTTTCCAACCGCTGCGCAATCGCCAGCGCGGCGCGCAGGTCTTCTCCCGTACCGGAGGCCTGGAGTTGACGCACACGGGAAGCGAAGGCGGAAAAATCTTCGTCCACTCCCTGGGCAACCAACTCCGCCTTACCGCCAAAAGTGATTAAGACAACCTCACCCTTGTCGCCGCTGTCCTCGATGATCCCAGCAGCCACTTCAATAGCCTCAGCAAAGCGATTAGAAGAACCCTCCAGGGCAAGCATACTGGCGGAATCATCGAGCAGGATCACCTGCTGGCGGATGCCAGCCCCAAACGATGGGAGTTCCAACACCGGGCGGGTCAGGGCGAGGGTTAGCACCAGGGCGACCAGCAAATCGAGGATCAGCAGCCAGGATATGTGGAGAAAATTCATTTTGTTGCCCTGAAACTTTTCATCCAGGAAGCGCCAGAGGAACATACTGGAGACCACCACCCGGCTGTTGCGTTGAAAATGCCAGTGGAGGGCGATGATCGCCGGGAGGCTGAGGAGACCAAGGAATGCCCAAGGATTCAGGAAATTCATAAGGGAAGCAGTACCTGCCTTTCTCGCAGCAGAGGCAGAATTTCTTTATCCAGCAGTGCATCGGTATCGATCATCAGATAAAAGGCATGATGGGCAACCGCGGTCATCTCCAGCTGTTCGCACCAGTCTACCACCCGCTGCTGGTATCTGCGGATGGCCTCATTGGAGAGATCGTAATTGATGGCGAGTCCGGTTTCACTATCCTCCAATACCCAGGAGCCGCGAATTTCTGGTGCAACCTCGGCGGGATGGAGCAGATGAAGTACATTGACCCACCATTTGGGTGCCGGGAGAGAGGAGAGAACCCGTCCAAGATCACCGCGTTCGAGCAGATCGGAGAGGATAAAGACCACCCCGCCGCGGGCAACCTTGTGTGTCAGCGACTGGACCGCGGCTTCCAGATGTGATTCACCGCCATATGAAAGCTGGTTGAGATGGCGGGTAAAGCCGGTGAGATGCCCTTTCCCGCTGGCAGGTCCGAATTCAGGATTAGGGTTTTCACCATACGGAACCACATAGAGCCGGTCTCCGTTCTGAAGAGCGGAAACCCCCAGCGCAGTGGCCACAGCCAGTTGAGTATCACGTTTGGGCGGCTTGCCCCACAGCATGGAACCTGAGGTATCCACCAACAAATAAACAAGCACATCCTTGGGCATCTCGCCCTGGCGGATAAAAACCTGCTCGTGCCGGGCCGTGGCTTGCCAGTCCACAAAGCGGATATCGTCTCCAGGAACATACATGCGGTGCTCGATGAATTCAGAAGCCGGCTTTCGCCGGTGAGAAATCCGTCCGCCGGTACGGTCCCCGCGCAAAGCCCGGCTGCCGCGGATCTGCAGACGCTCCAGTTGGCGCAGAGCTTCCAGGTTAAGCCGGTGTCCCTCTCCATTCCCTTTACTGGGGCGGATAAACAGCTTGGGGACAGCCTGAATCACCTGCTTACTCAGGCGAAAAATACGACGATACCACATCTGCATCTTCCAACGGAATTTCGTAGAACAGCATTTCTGAATTTACACCTGTGAAGGAAGGCACCTCCAGTGAGTAAAAATCAGACGGAGAACTGATCTCCAATATGCCAGAGGAGATCGTTCCTTGATCGGCAGGTACCCATTGGCTGCCAGGCTGCCAATCGGCGATGGAGATACAACGCTGCTGGCGTTCAAATTGCTGCATCAGGAGGGCAAGCCCGTCCAAACCTTCGGCCATCTCAGCAAACGAATCACCCAGCAAGGCCGCTGTGGCCTCCGAGAACACCTGGTAAACATCTGGCTGGCTGAGCTGCTGGAACTGGACAGAACTCTCCAGGAATTGGTCAGCAAGGAGCTGGCGGGTTTCGTCCGAGTAGTCCACGATCTTCTCGGCCATCACGCTGAACTGGTCACTGGCGGTCTGATAATCCTGGAATTTAAGCGCCTGGCTGAGCTGCAGCGCAGCCGATCCACAGCACAACCGCTCTCCCAATTGGTTCAGCACTTGCTGGGTCTGCTGCCAGGCTTGCTGGTCGAGGAGCTGGTTGGGATCACAAAATGCATCTGGCGAGTTGCTGCCGGCAAATTCTGGTGGCGAAGAAGAATCTCCCTCAGGGACTGTCACAATTTCCTCCCCGGGGATGCCTCTGCGAAAGATATCCCTGGCCTGGGGCTCTTTAGGGACTGGTGGCAGCAAACCAGACTCACTGCCAGCAGAAATCAGGTCTAGGCTGCCAATCCCGGCCAGGTAGATCACCACCAGCATCAACAGCACCACGATGGTGGACTCGATCTCCCGCTGGAACTGCCAGCTGTGCCCGATCACCCGGCGTCTGATCTTTGGCAGATTGGCGACTGCCTCACTTTCCAGCAGCATTTGCGTGCCGGGATCCTGTCTGGAGCCTTCGCCCAACGCATGTATTCTTTCATAGGCGGTAAAAACCTGTTCACCCAGTTCAAAGGTACGGTCCAGCCGCCAGACAAAGGCCCGGTTTGGTCTGAGATACCGCAAAAGAGAAACAAGGATCGCAATTGCCACCAAAGCCGCATACACAGTCCAGCCATCCTGCTGGGGGAACCAGCTCCATAACCGGTTTGTGCCCCAGCAGAGGATATACACTCCCCCGCCAACCCAGGCGGCCCGCAGCAGGACGATAACCGCTTTCTGGACGAGAGCAATCCGGAACAACTTGCGGATCTCGAGGAGAAAGTGAGAAGGGTTCACAGCAGATCTCCCAGACCGTAATCCTGGCGGAGGGCGGCCCAAAAACGCCGCCAGATCAGAAAGGCGGAGAGCAAGACCCCGATGACAGTCACCCAGCGGATAATATTCTGCTGGCCGATGCCCAGCAGCAGGAGGGCCAGCCGCACCTGTTGGGTGCCCTCGCGGTCACCCAACTCAGCCAGGCGCTGCCCGATGAGGATGAGCTGCTCAGTACGGACAGGGTCCAGGGGAGCGGCATTGCCGCTTATTTTTTCCACCTCAGCCCGCAGGGCAAGCACCTCGGTGCAGATTTGGCGATACAGCTCGATCTCGGTTTCCCGGCGGGTATCCCCCAACTGCTGGTAAAGCTGCAGTGAACGATCAGCATAACCCAGTCCGGTCTGGAAATCTCCATCCAGGATCGACTGCCGGGCTGCCAGGGCCAGGGCACTTGCCTCCACACCGACGCCGGCCTTCTCAAGCAGATGGTTTGCCCGTTCAACTTTTTCCTGGTTGCCAAAAAGCTCGATCAGCGGCAGCGCAGCCTTGATCTGGGCTTGAGCATCGCTGTATGCGCCTCCGGCAATCAATTGATCGTACTGCGTGAGGTCATAATTATGGATCACATTGGCCTGCCAGCGGTGCTGGACATAGACCGGGAAATATTGCACCCAATAATCCTGCAAATCCTGTAAATTTACACCGTAAACATCCAAAATCGCCTGGCGGTAACCCTGCACCTCAGGGATGCGGGTCAGAAAGGCCATAAAATCGTCCCAGCCATACAGATCGATGAGAAAAGCAACCAATGAGGTCTGCTGGAACATTGTGACAGCATCAGATGCGGGAATATCTTCCTCCAACAGACGCTGCCAGCTCCGGTCTGGGGCCGTCATCTCTCCAGCAGCTTGATAGCGGGGGTTGAAAGTCTGGGCAGGGTCTTCCAAATAGCCGCCAAACCCCTGCAGCAGTCCGGGAGGCGCAGCGCCATCCGAGATCAATTCCCCGTAAAGGACAGCCACCTGGTGACGGAAGGCATTCACGGCATAGGTCTCCCAATACATTTTTTGGAGATTAATCACCTCAGCGAGCAGAGCAATCTCACGGCTGCCAATATGCGAATGAAAATCCTCACTGCTGATGGCTGGTGCAAACGCATTCAGGCAGTAATATTCGGCTTCAGAGGGGTAAATCCGGATGGTGATGGGAGTAACCAGCGATTGGCCAAGAGCCTGCTGGAGACGGGTCAATTCATCTTCAATCACAGGGAGGGTATTTTTCTGAATCTCCTCCGCCAGCTGGATATGGTTAATGGTATAGAGGATGACGAAAGAACCTGTGGTTTTTTCCCGCCAATCGAGCTGGGGGCAGGTATCCTGGAGAGCAACAGATGCGCGAACAGACCGGGAGGCCAACAGGGAAGAGGCGGCAAACAAGACCCCCAGCAGAACCAGATTGATCCAGGAATTAGATTTGGTTTGCAACACAACAGAATCTTAGCATACAAACCGGGGGGCTGCATAACCCAAAATACCTGTTTTTGAGGAAGACAATACATAGAAGCAGCCTGCCCGGTATTAGGACGAGCCGGGCTGTACGGTCTGATGAGGAAACTGCGTGACCTGGGGGTGCAGCTGATCTCAATGAATTTGGCCCCCAAGGAACCGGACTGATCTAACCCATGTTTCCTTCACCAGATTTTCATTTACTACCTGCTGCCTTCTGTTCACTGCCAACTCTCCCCGATTTGTGCTAGAATCACCCCAATGGAGAACGTGAAAGTAGTTGCCACGAATCGAAAAGCCAAGCACGATTACTTCCTGCTGGAGACCTTTGAAGCCGGTCTGGCTTTGCAGGGAAGCGAGATCAAATCCATCCGGGCGGGGAAGGTCAGCATCAAAGAGGCTTATGTGCGCACCGACGGGGAAGAAGCCTGGCTGGTGAACGCCCATATCGCCCCCTATGACCCTGCCAGCACCCAGAACCACGATCCGCTGCGTACCAAGAAGCTCCTGCTTCACAAAAAAGAAATCCAACAACTGTACGACGAGATCAGGCAAAAAGGCACCACGATCATCCCTACCCGGCTGTATCTCTCTCAAGGGCGCGCCAAGGTGGAGATCGCCGTTGCCAGGGGTAAAAGGAATTACGACAAGCGCCAGTCGATCAAAAAGCAAGATTCACAACGAGAGATCGACCGGGCGCTGAGAAACAGATAAACCCTATGGATGCCTATTCAATCGCCGGAATTAACCGGCTTCCGTACGATGAAAAAAGAGAAATCTTCGTCCGCCTGATCCCAGACGAGATTTTCACCCGCTTTCAGCTCCCTGAGAACCTGATAGACAAACACGGCAATAATTTACTGACAATCAAAGGAAAACCGGGCGAAGGTAGCCTGGAGCTGTATCTGCACCATCAAGCTGGTTTCCCAGACCCGATCCTCTACAGCCACCTGATCGACACCCTCAACGGCCAAATCCATGTGTTGCTCTATATCATGAATGACCCGGATTCGCCCCGTTATGATGTCGATGTAATGCCCGACGGCAGCCGGACGATGTTCGCCACCGAACAACGCAATCTGGAGGCCGAACTGGCTGCAATGGAAGCCGGTCTGCTCCCCGGACAGATTAGGAGAGGGTTGAATATCCTCTCAGATGCGGTGGCTTCGTTTGAGAAATTTATGGCCTTCCTGGGCCATAACCTGTATTTCAACGAACCGCTGTATTATCACAATGCGATCATTTTTGAGCGCTACGGGTTTAACTACCAGTCTGGCAAACGTCGCATGGCGGAGATCAACCGCCGCTTCCAGGAAGATGAGTCAGTCATCAAAAAACTGGACGGGAGCCCATTTCGGGATCCAGCAGCCCAGACCAGCATCTTCCATCGCTCCTGGGCAATCCACGACGGGGTCTTGGGAGAACCCTTCCCCAATATCACCATGTATAAGATATTAAATAAAAGAGCCGATATCAATACCGCTCCTGGCATCCACTGGTAAAGAAATGATCAAAAATCCAATCCTGGCAACAATTGTCATCTTCCTGCTCACTCTGACCTGGCTGCGGATCATCGATTTCCTTGCCCACCGCGGCTGGCTGGAGACCAAATTAAGCCGGAAGGTCATCCACATCGGCACCGGGCCGATTTTCGTACTCTGCTGGATGCTTTACCCCCCGGTGCCCAGCGCCCGTTATTTGGCTGCGCTGGTGCCGCTGGCGATCACCGGGCAATTTGTGCTGGTTGGCACGGGATTAATGAAAGACGAAGCCGCCGTCGCAGCCCTTTCACGCACCGGAGACCGGCGGGAAATTCTGAAAGGCCCGCTGTATTACGGCATCATATTCGTGTTGATCACGATCTTTTATTGGCATGATTCTCCAATCGGAATCACAGCGCTGATGGCACTGTGCGGAGGCGACGGGCTGGCTGATGTGCTGGGTCGAAGGTTTGGCAAAGGTAAATTGCCCTGGTCAGCCTCCAAGAGTTGGATGGGGACCTTTGGCATGTTTGCCGGGAGCTGGCTGCTAGCAATCTTCGTAATGGCAGTCCTGTCGTCAACCGGCTTGCTGACATCCACATTGGCCGAGATGCTCTTTCCTGTCACGATCATCTGCCTGGCGGCGACCTTGGTTGAATCACTGCCCATCCGGGAAATTGATAATATCACCGTGACGCTGACTGCGCTGATTTTGGGGCATTTGCTCTTCTAAAGAAAACATAACCTTCAAAGCAAAGCGAAAGGATCCGGGAAAATGATCGCAATTGATGGAAAAAACTTGACGATCGACCAGGTTGTGCGAGCCGCCCAAAACAATGTAAAGGTAGTGCTGGCCCCGGAAGCAATCCCGGCAATTGACCGGGCGCATGCCTGGGTGTGCGAGATCAGCCAGGGTGAGAAAGCAGTATATGGGATCAACACCGGGTTCGGGATCTTCTCCGATCGACCGATTAACCATACCAAAATAGCAGCGCTGAACCGCAACCTGATCCTGAGCCATGCCGTCGGCACTGGCCCAGACTTCCTCCCTGAGATCACCCGGGCGGCGATCCTGATCCGCGCGAATACCCTGGCAGCTGGACATTCCGGCATACGCACCGTATTGATTGAAAACTTGCTGCAAATGCTGAACAAAAATGTGACCCCTTGCATTCCATCGCAAGGCTCACTGGGGTCTTCCGGAGACCTGGCCCCCTTATCCCACCTGGCGCTGGTGCTGACTACAGATGAGGATGACAGAGAAGAAGATTCTGGGTTTGCAATCTATCAAGGCCAACGAATGAGCGGAAAGGCAGCAATGGCAGCCAGCCAGATCGAGCGCCTGCCCCTGAAAGCAAAAGAAGGCCTGGCCTTAAACAACGGGGCCACTTTCTCGGCTGCCATCGCGGTGCTGGTCTGTGACCTGGCAGAGACTTTGATCCTGACGGCAGAGGTGGCCGCCGCTGCCAGCCTGGAAGCGCTCCTGGGGGCTTCAGCCGCTTTTGACCCGCGCCTGCATCAAAGCCGCAACCAGATTGGTCAAATTGAGGTGGCCAGGCGGATCCGCTCCCTGACTACGGAGAGCACATTGCTGAATGCTGCCGGGCGGGTTCAGGATGCCTATTCGCTGCGCTGTGCGCCGCAGGTACAGGGTCCAGCTAGGGATACGCTGGAGTTTGTAAAACAGATTGTAACCCGCGAGATCAACGCCGCCACCGATAACCCGCTTATCTTTGGCGCAGGTGAAGCGATTTCGGGCGGCAACTTCCATGGTGAGGTGGTTGGGATGATGATGGACTATCTTAAAATTGCTCTGGCTGAGCTGGGGGCAATCTCTGAACGACGCACCTTCCAACTGACCGATGTAAAAATGAATGCCGGGCTGCCCTCCATGCTGGTGGATCATCCAGAAGCAGCGGGATTGAACTCCGGGATGATGATGCCGCAATACACGGCTGCCTCGTTAACCCTGGAAAACCAGCACCTCTCCACCCCCGACTCAATCAACTCACTGCCAACATCAGGAGGCAAGGAAGACCACAACGCCAACTCACTCACTGCAGCCCGCCATGCCCTGATGATTGCCGAGAACGCGGCCCATATTTTGGCGGTGGAACTGTATAGTGCGGTGCGCGCGCTGGATATACGCATGCGGGATGAACCAGCTTACAAGATGGGCATCGGTGTGGCCGAAGCTTATCAGCGCATCCGCGATCAAGTCCCCTACCAGCCAGGAGATGCTTGGTGGTACCCTGAGATTGAGGTTGTGAAAGAGATGGTTAAGGCTGGTGATCTGGCTCTGGGTAATTTCTAATTTGGATCTCAGGCATCTCCTCCAAACCGCATAATACACCCCCTCGTTACCATGTTTGGTTCAAAAAAATCACTTCTATAATAGCAGCAATGCGGTTAAACAGAGGTAAGACTTCAGGGAGCTGAAACCATCCAATTTTCAGGCAATTCACACAGCTATATTGGCTCAAACCGCTGCCAAACATCCCCGCAAACTAAATTTGACGTAAATAGATAATTCTGATAAAATCGGTAAAATTTTTATAAATAACCACCCAAAGGAAACACACATGGAAAAACAGGAAACCACAAAGTTGATCACTTTGACTGAAGCCGCCGCTGAGGCTGTGCGAGAATTGTTAGAAGACCGTGATCTGACAGGCTACGGCCTGCGGGTATTTCTGTCTGGCGGTGGGTGCAGCGGGTACCAGTACGGCATGTCGTTGGATAAAGACCTGATCGAAAATGATACTGTATTGGAACAGCATGGCGTCAAATTGATGATCGATGATGTTTCGATCCAATACTTAGCTGGTGCAACTGTGGATTTCATCACCAACGAGTACGGCAGCGGGTTCCAGATCAACAACCCGAATCCTTTGCCTGCCTCATCCTGCGGCTGCGGCAGCGGGGAAGCCCAAGCTTATGACAGCTGCGGATGCGGTTCAGATGGCCATGGCGGGGGCAGTGGTTGCGGATGCGGCGGCGGGTGTTAATCAGCACAAGATTGTACGGGCAAATAACTTCTTAAGTAAGGCTGCCTAAATAATAACTGGAGGGTTCCGTAATTGGAGCCCTCTTTTGCTAACCAAGAATATTCCTTACCGGCCGCGGATGATAGAAGCAAGCAAGCCAAGCAGACCCAGCGTGCCGAGGATGACAATCACCAAACCAATCGGAATGCCGAAGTTAAAGGTGGCCGGTTCCACAGGGACATAGGTGGGCACCACCAGGGGCGGAGGGGCGGTAAAGGTAGGCAGGCGGGTGGGTTGTGATTCCACAATGAACTGGGAGGCAAGTGTGGGATCAATCGTCGGCGTCACCCGGGGGGTGGCAGTCGGAGGCGGTTCCACCACTGGCAAATCACCGCCCTCGATCAGGGTCACCAGCGGAGAATAAACCCAGCCAACACCGCTGGCCACCCCGGCGTATTTAATCTGAATCCAGGAGCCCCCTGCAGAGCGGCCCAGGGCGGGTACCACCTGGCCGGCGATCAGCACCCCGATAGAGTCGTAGTCCGTACCAGGACCAGTGCGCACGTTAATTTGCTCATTATCGGCGTTGACGCGAATGGAGGCTCCCTGCGGCGTGCCGGTAACGGTGGGAACAGAAACGGTGGGCTGCTGAGCGAATTGCCGAGCCCCTGCCTCCCCTGTTCCCATCACCAACAGCCCGACCACAATCAGGATGATCGAAAGCAAAATACCATAGAAAGTTTTAACCATTAAGCCTCCAAACCCAAGCAGGTTGGATTATAATCCAAATCGAGATGACGACAAAAATTTATCACGGAAAACTAACCGCAGCAACGCTGGCAAAAGCGATCTCCACCCGCTTCTCAGATGAGGATCTGATCGCCAATTACACCAAGAGCGAGAATCAATACATCGTGCGGATCGCCAGCCGGGCTCATGCCCAGTCAGGCGGGAAAACCGCCATCGGCGTGGTGCTGCAGCAGCTTGAGGATGGCGTGGCTGTCAAGATCGGCAAGCAAGATTGGATAGGGATTGCTGCCAGCCTGGGGATATCAGCCCTTTCTGTGCGGCGTAACCCGCTCAGCCTGCTGGGGCGGCTGGATGACATCGCCCAGGATATCGAAAACCTGACCCTGGACGACCGGCTGTGGACCCTGATCGATGAGGTTGCCTCGACAATGAACGCCTCTCAACGGCTGTCGGAGAAACTGCGCCGCAACAAATGCGAATTCTGCGGCACGGCCAACCCGGTCGGTACACCGCGCTGCATCGCCTGCGGCGCCCCGCAGGGTGATAACCAACCGGTGACCTGTCTGAAATGCGGCTTCTTGATGACCGAAGCGGATCTAGAATGCACCAATTGTGGGGCCAAGTTGAAGTAAGCAGTTGTTAGATTGACAACACCCGATTCACCACGATTGAACATGGAAAAATTCAGTCCGCCTTGTGGCGGAATTTTTGTATCCCAGGCTGACTTACAATCCAGAGATTGCATTGGTTTTTAACTTCCTAACTACCATCCCCCAAACTAAGTCAGGTTGCGCCAGGTGCGGCCGTCTCGCCGGATAAATTCATCCATGGCAGCAAAGCCCCAGGTGCCAGCTTCGTAAACGGGCAAATTTTTCACTGGGAAATCCTGCCAGGCCTGGATAATATCGCTCGTAATCGTCCATGCGGTTTCAACCTCATCGGCGCGGGTAAATAGGGTAGCATCCCCATTCATGCTGTCCAGAAGCAGGCGCTCGTAAGCCTCAGGCGGGGTGGCGCCAAAGCTCTCAGCATAGGAGAAATCAAGCTGCACCGGTTCAATGGTATTGATCGGCCCTGGTTTTTTAGCGCCGATCCTGAGGGTAATCCCTTCTTCAGGTTGGATGTTGAGAACCAACACGTTAGGCGCATCACCGGCCATGTTCTGCCATCCAAACAGCGGCAGCGGCACCTGCTTGAACTGGATGGCGATCTCAGTGACGCGTTTGGGCAAACGCTTGCCGCAGCGGATATAAAACGGCACCCCGGCCCAGCGCCAGCTGTCCACCTCCAGGCGGGCAGCCAGCAAAGTCTCGGTCACCGAGTTATCGGGCACATTGGGCTCATCCTTATAACCCAAAACCCGCTTGCCCGCGATTGTTCCAGCTACATATTGGGCTCTGAAAGTGTGTCTGAGGGCCTCTTCGCCTTGAAGAGGGCGAACAGCCTGCAGCACCTTGACCTTTTCATCCCTGACAGCCGCCGCGCTGAATGCTACGGGAGCCTCCATGGCAGTCAGTGCCAATAACTGAAGGATATGATTCTGGAACATATCCCGGATCACGCCAGCGGTGTCATAATAACCGGCGCGAGAACCAACCCCCACCGTCTCAGAAACAGTGATCTGCACATTGTCGATGTAATTGCGGTTCCAGAGCGGCTCAAAGATGCCGTTGGCAAAGCGGAAGACAAGGATATTCTGCACCGTTTCTTTGCCCAGATAGTGATCTATACGGTAGACCTGGCTTTCATCAAACACCTGGTGGACATGGTTATCCAGTTCTCTAGCCGAGGAAAGGTCATGACCGAACGGTTTCTCGATCACCACCCGCACCCAACCGGTAGCGCATTCCGCCAGGCAGGCCTCCCCAATTCCATTGATGATTGTGCGGTATGCAGATGGAGGCGTGGAAAGATAGTAAATCCGATTGGTAATCTCCAATTGATCCATCTTTTCCGCCAGACGATGATAGCCCTCTGGGTCATCAAAGGATGAGCGGACGTAATACATGCACCCAAGCAGCTCGTCCAGTTTGTCCTGATCCAGTGGTTTGACAGGGGAAAATTCCTCCACGCCCTTTTTAAGTTCAGCGCGCATGAATTCATCACTCCAGTCACGGCGGGCAAACCCGATGATGACCAGTTCATCAGGAAGCTGCTCCGCGAGGGAAAGCTGGTAGAGTGCGGGGATCAGTTTTCTCCGGGTAAGATCACCGGTGACGCCAAAAATGACAAATCCGATCCGCTCAGAAGGTTTTTCAGATTGAGGGAACATCAAATCAGACTCCTATTGGCAGGATTGCTGGGTAATCGCAGTTCAACTTCCCAGCGCAATCAGCACCTTGCGCAAATCAGGGAGGAGAAGCTCTTCACTCTCCGCGGATGGCGGGGCAAAAGGCATCCTTTTCTGGCCCAACTGGCGCGATTCAATCCGATTGCGAATGCGAAGCAGCTCGGAGTAGGCATCCACATAACCAATCCGGCCGAGGAAATGGATCGCCAACCTGCGCATCTCTATCTGCTTGCTGCGGTCTCCAGCCAGTTCTTTGAGGAAACGGCCGGTGTGGGGGGCAAAATTAATCAACTTGGCTATGTGCTCCCGCATTTCACCATGCTCTATCCCAGCCTCTAACAGCGAATAAAGTCCCTGATCTCCCAAATGAGAAAGCCCTGAGATGATCTGGGCGCGGACAGCTTCCGGGGCATACTGGCCGTTTTCATCCCGGCGCAGGATATTGGCCAGCGCTTCAACCACGCGAAGGCGCATTTCTTTGTCAGGGTCAAACAGCCGGGTAACAACCAGATAGGCGATCAGGGGAGAAACCCTGGCCGCCTGGGAGGACAGAAGTTCATCCAGGCCCTGATGCCTTGTTTTCACATCCGAGCAAAGCAGCTTCTCAGCTGCCTGCCAGGTTGCCGGGAATAATTCCAGCGAGGCATCTGTATCCTGGTTTTCCAGCACGATCAAATTCGGTTGGGTGATGGATTCTGCCATGGGTGCACTCCTCTCACCAATGCAAATATTTTACCCTACTCTTTGCGAGATTCGATCACCGCCAGCAAATCTGCAAAAGCCCTGGCAAAAGCAGCCACACCTTCTGCCTCCAATTCATCGGTGACCTGTTTGACCGATATCCCCAGGGCTTCGAGTGCCTCTATGATCTTCTCCTGTTCAGGAATCTTCTTTAGGATAGTGTCAGCCACCACTCCGTGATTAAGAAAAGCGACCAGCGTCTTGGGGGGGATGGTATTGACCGTGTCAGCACCAATCAGGGTATCCACATAAAGCGTCTCGGGATAGGCAGGGTTTTTGGTGCTGGTAGAAGCCCACAGCGGACGCTGCACCCTCCCTCCGGCAGCCTTGATCTTCGCAAAGCGCTCCCCCCCAAAGGTGGTCAGGTAGCGCTGGTAGGCCAATTTTGCATTGGCAACCGCCGATCTGCCCATCAGGGCTTTGGCTTCGCCAGTACCAATCTCTGCTAACAGCTGATCCACCTTGGTATCCATCCGGGAGACGAAGAAAGAGGCGACAGAGGCGATCCTGTCCACCGGCAAGCCGGCAGCAATCCGCTGCTCCAGCCCGGCCAGATAGGCTTCCATCACCATCTGGTAACGCTCAAGGGAAAAGATCAAGGTCACATTGACATTCACTCCAGCTGCGATAGCCTGCTCAACAGCGGGGATGCCGGCCAGAGTGGCCGGTATTTTGACCATCAGGTTGGGGCGGTCAACCAGCTTCCACAGCTTTTTAGCTTCCACTACAGTGGCTTCCGTTTCGTGTGCCAGCTCAGGATCGACTTCTAGGCTGACATAGCCGTCCCCACCGTTGGTGCTTTGGTAAAGTTCAACGAATAGATCACAAGCGGCCTGGATATCCTTAACAGCCAGGGCTTCAAAAACTTCGAAGGGTGACCTCCCATCGGCCAGCAGGGGCAGCAGGTCGGCATCGTAGTCATTGGAATTGGCAATCGCATTGTTGAAGATGCTCGGATTGGAGGTCACCCCGTAGATCTCGCCCTCGGCGATCATCCGGGCCAGCTCACCATTTTCCAGCAGCTTCCGCTGAATATTGTCATACCAGATGGATTGTCCAAGTTGGTAAACTTTCTGGGAATTATTCATCGTTTCAGGCTCCTTGGTTCCAAGTTTCGAATTCCACCGGCGCACCGGCGAAACGCTTTTTCATAACTTCAATTGCTTCAGGATTGTTATCCACCAGCAGGAAATTCCGGTCCAGCTCAAGTGCCGCTGCCCCGGTGGTCCCAGCGCCAGCAAAAAAATCCAGCACCAGATCGCCGGGGTTGGAGGATGCTGAGATGATCCGCTTGAGGATCCCCAACGGCTTCTGTGTGGGGTAGCCGGTTTTTTCTTTGCCGGTTGGGCTTACGATGGTATGCCACCAGGTATCGGTAGGCAGCTTGCCTTTTTCAGCTTTCTTCTTGCCCACCAGACCCGGCGCCATATAGGGAATGCGGTCAATATCCTCCCGGTTGAAGATATAGTTACCAGCGTCCTTGGCATACATGAGAATGTTATCATGCTTTGCCGGCCAGCGATTTTTGGGCTTCCCGCCGTAATCGTAGGCCCAGATGATCTCGTTGATAAAGTTCTCCCGCCCAAAGATCAGATCAAGCAGCACCTTGCAGTAATGCACCTCGCGGTAGTCAATATGGAAGTAAAGCGTCCCGTGAGAGGCAAGAACGCGGTGGGCTTCCACCAATCTCGGCTCGATAAAGGCGAGAAAATCGTCAAACTGGTCAGCGAAGGCTTTGGTACCCAAGACCCTGCTCTGGTAGCGCTGGCCTTTAAAGCCTACCCGGTCTCCCGATTGGCTGCGTTCGACCGAGATCTGGGTGCGGGACTGTATCCGTCCGGTATTAAATGGCGGGTCAATGTAAACCAAATCTACACTGGCATCCCCGAGGGATTCAAGCACGCCGAGATTGTCGCCAAAAATCACCCTGCCAGCAGCTTGACCGGTCATATGTTAGCCCAACAGATCCTTTGCAGCCTCAACCACCGCCTCAGCAGTGATGCCCAATTTTTGATAAATCGTTTTATAGGGTGCGGAAGCGCCAAAGCGGTCCACGCCAATCATCTTACCTGCCGGGCCGACCCAGCGCTCCCAACCCATTGAAACGCCGGCTTCAATCGAAATACGAGCGGTGACATCTGGTGGCAGGACAGAGTCCTGGTAGGCTTGATCCTGTTTGGCGAAGAGCTCCCAGCTGGGGAAGGATACCAGGCGCACATTTGCCCCCTCAGCGGCCAGCTTTTGCCCTGCCTCAACAATCAACTGGACTTCAGTGCCGGTGGCCATCAAAATCACTTCTGGATCACCTTCCCCCAGGTCAACGAGGATGTATCCACCTTTGTGCAGGCCGTCTGCCGGGGAAAATATCTCCCGGTTGAGGGTGGGCGTGCCCTGGCGGGATAGCAAAAGCGCGGTGGGTCCGCTGTGGTTCAATATCGCCGCCCGCCAGGCTTCCACCACCTCGTTGGCATCTGCCGGCCTGATAACGGTCATATTGGGCATCGCCCGCAAGGCGGCGGCATGTTCAACTGGCTGATGGGTAGGGCCGTCCTCGCCCAGCCCGATGCTGTCGTGGGTGAATACCCAGATGGTGTGCAGGTGAGATAAGGCGGCTATACGCAGTGCGCCTCGCATGTAATCCGAAAATACCAAGAAAGTACCGCCGTAAGGAATCACCCCGTGATAGGTAGACATCCCGTTGAGAATCGCCGCCATCCCGTGCTCCCTGACGCCAAAATGGAAGTTACGATTGCCGTAAGCCCCATCCTGGAAGGACTCCCCCCCGTCGATCCAGGTCTTGTTGGAGGGGGCCAGGTCAGCGGAGCCACCGATCAGATCCGGCAGAACATCGGCCAGGGCATTGAGCACCTTTCCAGAGGCAGCCCGGGTGGCCTGCCCTTTTGCATCTGCTTCGAATGTTGGAAGCCCTTCCTGCCAGTTAGCAGGCAGGTCCCCGGTGAGGATACGTTTGAGTTCAGCACCCAAATCTGGGTAGGCGGCCGCATACTCCGCCAATGCAGCCTGCCATTCCGCTTCCAATGTACTGCCCGCTTCCAGGGCTTTTCTGTAAAATTCAGCCACATCCTCGGGGATGTAAAAATCCGGCTCAAGCGGCCAGCCGAGGGCTTTTTTAGCACCCTCAAGCTCCTCCACCCCGGGTGGTTCCCCGTGCGCCTTGGCAGTGCCCGCGCGGGTGGGCAAACCATAGCCGATCTGGGTCTTGACCGAGATTAACGATGGACGCTGATCGACTTTGGCCGCCCGGATCGCATCGTCAAGTGCTTCGACATCATTACCATTCAAAACAGTCTGCACGTGCCAGCCGTAGGCCTCGAAGCGTTTGTTACGGTTCTCGGTAAAAGCAAGATCAGTGCTGCCGTCAATTGATATCTGATTATCATCATACAGGTAGATTAACCTGCCCAGCTTGAGATGCCCAGCGAGTGAAGCCGCCTCAGAGGAAACCCCTTCCATCAAATCCCCATCCGTGACAATCGCATAAATGTAGTGGTCAATCAGCCGGTGGCCGGGGCGATTGAAGCGCGCGGCTAAATGTTCGGCTGCGATTGCCATGCCCACCCCATTGGCAAACCCCTGTCCCAGCGGACCTGTGGTGGTCTCCACGCCGGGTGTGAGGCCATATTCCGGATGCCCCGGTGTGCGGCTGCCCCACTGGCGGAAGTTTTTTAATTCCTCCAAAGAAAGGTCATAACCAGTCAAATGCAGCAGGCTGTAGATCAGCATGGAGCCATGCCCGCCTGAAAGCACAAAACGGTCTCGATTAAAAAAGTTGGGGTTTTTTGGATTATGGCGAAGGTGCTTGGTGTACACCGTGTAGGCAATCTCAGCCGCACCCATGGGCAACCCGGGATGCCCAGAATTGGCTTTCTGCACGCCATCGGCTGATAAGAACCGAATTGTATTGATTGCGCGGGTTTGTAAATCTGCCTGGTCAGACATTAAGGTCTCCTCGTGTTTATATTCTTGCAAAAGATTGTTGGCAAACTTGTGGTTGAAAAAGCTGGCCCAACCATTAATTGATTGTTTTTTGTGAGATCGATAAAAAGAAAGCGTTATCCATCTGCTAGCCATCTAACCGCTCGACAGCGGCATTGGGTTTACTTCTATTGCAGGTGACTGCAATAATCTCCTTTTTTCAAACTGCTTGGGTGCAGATCACTCCACCGGGATCCCGATTTCAATATTCCCGTCTGCCACCCTGACCGGGTAAGCAGGAATATCTTCAACAGCGGGCAGGCTGAGGACATGACCGTTGCGGACATCAAAACGAGCGCCGTGACGGGGGCAGGCGATCTCAAACTCATCCTCAAATTCGCCGTCTCCCAACGGGCCGTCGTCATGAGAGCAAACATCTTCAATAGCAAAGTACTTTCCGGCAATGTTGAAAACCACAATCCGGAACTCATCAATCTCGACAAACAGACGGTCGCCGTTAGACAGGCTGCCTTCTTCAGCCACAATGACAAATTCCAGCTCTTCAGATTTGCGTTCGTTGTAATTCAAACTCATCCTGATCTCCTCCTACTCCACCAACTCATCGCTGGCCTCGCCAGCGCCAAGACCATAGACACCTGCTTTGAGCACCTTCAAAGAAAGCAAGGCGCATTTCAAACGCACCGGACCAAGCTCAATTCCCAGCAGATCGAGAATATCATCTTTGGATATGTCCTTGGCCTCATCCAGAGATTTTCCAATCACAGTTTCGATCAGCAAATCAGCAGAGGCCTGAGAAATGGAACAACCCTGGCCATCAAAAGCGGCCTCGGTGATGATCCCCTCAGAATTGACGCGCAGGTCTATCTGGATATGATCGCCGCACAACGGGTTATCGTCCTGATAGCTGATGTCGTTGGGGGCAAGGCTCCCGCGGTGGCGGGGATTTTTATAACGGTCAATAATCTGCTCTCGGTACAGGTCGTCCATCTTGTCCTTCTATCCAAAAATCTTTTTCACAGAATACAGTCCATCAATCAGCCGGTCTATCTCTGCGGTAGTATTGTAAATATAAAAACTCGCCCTGGAGGTCGCGTTGATCTTAAATTTCTCGTGCAGTGGCATGGCACAGTGATGTCCGGCTCGAACGGCGATGCCCTCAGCGTCAAGTATCTGAGAAACATCATGCGGGTGGACACCCTCAAAGGTAAACGAAGCCACCCCGCCTTTTTGGTTCGCCTCAGGACCAAAAACCCATACACCCGGCACCTCTGCAAGACGATCAAGGGCGTATTTGGTCAAGTGGTGCTCATAGGCCGCCACATTGTGCATCCCAACTGCGCTGAGATAATCAACTGCTGCGCCCAAACCAACAGCCTCCGCAATCGCCGGGGTGCCGGCTTCAAATTTGTGGGGCAGGTCGTTGGGGGCAAAGCTGCGCAGCTTTACTCGCTTGATCATATCTCCACCCCCCATGTAGGGAGGCATGGCCTCCAGCAGGTGCTTTTTGCCGTAAAGGATGCCAATCCCGGTGGGACCGAGCATCTTATGGCTGGAGAAAGCATAAAAATCCGCATCCAGATCTTGCACATCAACCGGGAAATGTGGAACTGCCTGTGCGCCGTCCACCAGGGTGAGGGCGCCTGCCTGGTGCGCCAGCTGAATGATTTTTTGGGCTGGGTTAATCGTGCCCAATACATTCGACATATGCATAAAGGCCACCAATTTCGGGTCTTCTTCCAAAAGCAGCTGGTAGGCCTGTAAGTCCAGCAATCCGTCCTGGCTGACAGGGATGAATTCCAGCCGAATGCCAATTGTCTCAGCCAGCATCTGCCAGGGCACCAGGTTGGAGTGATGTTCCATCTCAGTCAGGATGACCAGATCACCGGGTTTTAATCCCGCTCGTCCCCAGGACGATGCTACCAGGTTGATCGACTCGGTGGTGTTGCGGGTATAGATGATCTCTGATGGAGTTGCAGCATTAATCAAGAAAGCCACCTTCTCCCTAGCCCCCTCATACATATCGGTGGCGGTCTCAGCAAGGGCGTGGATGCCGCGGTGGATGTTGGCATTCGCCCGATGATAATAATCGGTCATCGCCCCGGTCACCTGGACTGGTTTCTGACTGGTGGCTGCGGAATCCAGATAGATTAATTTCTTTCCAGGATGCACTTCCTGGTCGAGGACCGGAAAATCCTGAATTATTTTTTTGACATCAATCTGGACCGCATTTTCAGGCTCTGGCATGGTTATTTCCTATGAGGAACGCTGGCGGCGCTTCTTTTTTCGGGCAAAGCGGATATTCGGCGAATTGTGCGGAAACCATAAGACATGGTCAGGCACCATCCAGCCGTCGGTAAGATAAACATTTTCGTCAAACTGGACGGCAACGATCTTGGGGTCCACCTGCACGACCACGCCAGTCAACCAGCCGCGCACGCGGTCTTTGTTTTCATTTTCGTGATCACAGTTCACTTCCACAAGATCACCGACCTGAAACTCATGTTGATTTTCAGGTTTGGATGTAAAGCTGATTTCTGTCAATTCTGTCTCCTGTTGTCTGCACCCAACCCTCTGGCTGATGCTGATATTCATTAATCCAGGACTAAAACCTATCCACGAGAATCCTCATGCACAGACCTCTTGCCCTCACTATAGTATTGTATAGAAACTCAGGCAAGCTTGTCAATAATTGCCTGCTGCAGCCTCTGGCGGACACCCTCAAATGGGATCCGCTGCATAACCGGATCAAAAAAACCTTCCACAATCAGGCGTTCAGCGTCTTCGGTGGGTATGCCACGGCTGTTAAGATAGAAGACCTCAGTGGGGTCAATCTTACCGGCGGTCGCGCCGTGGGTGCAGCGGACATCATCGGCCATGATCTCCAACCCGGGGATAGAGTCCGCCCGGGCGGTTTTATCCAGGATCAGGTTGGGATTGGACTGGTAGCCATCCGTCTTCTGGGCGCCTGGGGCGACATAAATCATCCCCTGCCAGACCGAACGGCTGTGATCCTTGAGAGCGCCCTTGAAGAGCAAATCGCTGGTGGTATGCGGCGCATGATGGTTCTGCTGGGTATCGTGGTCGAGGTGCTGGATCCCATCGGTAAAGTAGAAACCAGACATGCGGCCGGTCGAACCTTCCCCAACCAGGTCAATCTCACTGAAGTTCTTGGTCAGGTGGGTGCCAATCGCCCCGAAGATCCAATCCAGATTGGCATCACGTTCAACTTTGGCGCGCTCGTGGGTGAAATTCCACACATGCCGGCCCCAGGACTGGAACTCGACGAACTGAAGACGGGCAGCCTTGCCAACAAAGATCTCAACAATACCGGTATGCAGAGACTGATCGCTCTCATCAGGTGAGGCGTATTCATGTACATAAGTGGCAGAAGACTGCTCATCCAGATAAACAAGCAGATGAGAGAAGTACGCCCGGGAAGCGCCAGGCCCCCAGAGCACGCTGTGCAGCGGGTCTTCAATCTGCACGCCGCGCGGCACATAAAGGAGCACGCCGTCCTCGGCAAAAGCTGCCGTCAGAGCGGAGAATATGTCTTCATCCACCGCCACGATCTGACCGAGGATCTTCTCCACCACCTCTGGATGCTGGCTGAGGGCGGTCCTCAAGTTAGTGAAAACCACGCCTTTGGCAGCCAGGTCTGGGTCAAGATAGATCTCAGTTTTACCGGCCTGCATGGTAATCTGCCCGCCGTGTCCCTCCCCAACCAGAGGTTTAAGCAGTTCAGCAGGTACAGACGCATCCGTAGGATCAGCTTTTGCTATCGCAAACGAATCTGCCCGCAAGCCGCGGATATCGGTGCGGCGCCAGGCTTCCTCTGTTGTCTTCGGCATTTCCAACCGCTGGAAAGCCTCCCAGGCAGTCTGGCGGTAGCTGGAAATCGTTTCAGAACCAGTTTCGATTACCGGGAGCATCTCTGCGCTGAAATTAAATTCTGCCGAGGTTTTCCGGGCAGTCCGACGGGCGCTGGTGGTTACAACTCGTTTTTTATCTGTCATCTTCAATCCCTTAGCCAATCGATCCTTCCATCTGGAGTTGGATCAGGCGGTTCATCTCAATCGCATATTCCATCGGCAGTTCTTTCACCAAGGGCTCAATGAAGCCGGATACCACCATTGAGGCAGCTTCCTCCTCACTCAACCCGCGGCTCATCAGATAGAAGAGCTGCTCCTCACCAACCTTAGAAACAGAAGCCTCATGCCCTATGTTGACATCCTGGGCATCGATCTCGATGTAAGGGTAAGTATCAGAGCGGGAACGGTCATCTAGAAGCAGCGCATCACAGACCACATTCGATTTAGAATCCTCAGCTTTAGCATGCACCTTCAACAGGCCTCGATAGGAAGCCTGGCCATCACTCTTGGAGATCGATTTTGAGGTGATCTTGCTGCTGGTATGCGGCGCAAGATGAATCACCTTTCCACCGGTATCCTGAATTTGCCCGGCAGAGGCAAAAGCCAGCGAGAGAATCTCGCCATGGGCGCCTTCACCCACCAGGTAACAGGAGGGGTACTTCATGGTGATCTTTGAGCCCAGGTTAGCATCCACCCACTCCATCGTGGCGTTCTCATGCACAATAGACCGCTGGGTGACCAGGTTGTACATATTGTTAGACCAGTTCTGGATGGTGGTGTAACGGAACCGCCCCCCCTTCTTAACCACGATCTCAATCACACCGCTGTGGAAAGAGTCGGTGGTGTAGATAGGGGCGGTACAGCCCTCCACATAGTGTGCTTCAGCGCCCTCGTCTATGATGATCAGCGTGCGCTCGAATTGCCCCTGATCGGCAGTGTTCATGCGGAAGTAAGCCTGCATGGGCATATCTACCTTTACCCCGGGCGGCACGTAGACAAATGACCCACCCGACCAGACAGCACTGTTCAACGCCGCAAATTTGTTATCTTCGATTGGAATGATCGTGCCGAAATATTCCCGGAACATCTCCGGATGCTCGCGCAAACCATCCTCAATGCTCTTGAAGATGACACCCTGTTCCTCAAGGTGCTCCTGGATGCTGTGGTAGACCATCTCGGATTCATACTGCGCGCCAACACCGGCAAGGAACTTCTGTTCCGCTTCAGGGATACCGAGTTTATTAAAAGTTTCCTTGATCGTATCGGGGACATCATCCCAGGAACGGCCCTCGGCTTCCACTGGTTTGGTATAGAAATAGATCTCATCCATATTCAACTCAGAGAGATCTGGTCCCCATGTGGGCATGGGACGCGCCTCAAAATGTTTGAGAGCTTTCAATCTGAATTCAAGCATCCACTCAGGTTCTCCCTTACGGCCAGATATCTGGCGGACAACCTCTTCACTCAGTCCTTTCTTCGTTCTAAAAACATAGGTATCTGGGTCTTGAAAGTCCCAGCGGTATTCATCTAACCCATCAAGGAGTTCAACATCTGAAGACATAGTTACCTCCAAAAGGTATATTTCTAAACATTTAAGCTTTTACGCCGTACTTTTCACGGATCCAGTCATAGCCCTGTTCTTCAAGGAGCAGCGCCATCTCGGGGCCGCCTGATTCTACAATCTTGCCTTCAAACATAATATGCACAAAATCAGGTTTAATGTAATCCAAAATGCGCTGGTAGTGAGTGATCACCACGACCCCAAGTCCGGGCCCGCGCAAGGCGTTCACGCCTTCCGAAACGGTGCGTAAGGCATCAATATCCAAGCCTGAGTCAGTCTCGTCGAGGACGGCAAATCGGGGCTGCAAAGTGGCCATCTGCAAGATCTCGGCGCGCTTTTTCTCACCACCGGAGAAACCATCATTTAGATACCGGCCGGCAAAGCTGTGATCCATCTTGAGCAAATCGAGCTTCTCTTTAAGTAATTTTCTAAACTCCGGGATCGGGATACCCTTATCATCCGGATTATCTGCCTTACGGCGTGAATTGATCGCCGTGCGCAGGAAATTCGCCAGGGTGACGCCGGGGATTGCTACCGGGTACTGGAAGGCCAGGAACAACCCCAGCTGGGAGCGTTCGGCTGCGTCCATTTCGAGTAGGTCTTCCCCAGCCAGGATCACTTCGCCTTCGGTGACCTCATAGTGAGGATGCCCAGAAAGCGCATACGCCAGGGTTGATTTGCCGCTGCCATTGGGACCCATAATAGCGTGGACCTCGCCCTGATAAACGGTTAGGTCCACACCTTTTAATATTTCAGTATTCTCTACACTGACATGCAGATTTTTGATTTCCAATTTAGCCATTGAGATCGTTCTCCTTACTGTTCCAGGGTTTTCTAACAAACTGGTAGATTATACTTGATAACTTTTCCTTGTTATTATCAAACAGACCGAATTATAGCAAAACACAGGCATATCGTCAATATTTATGATAATATTCTTAATTATTGACACATATTATGCCAAATGGTATACTGCCAGACAATTGCTTGTCCCGCGGCGGACGCAGATTGGTTACATTATTGAGCCTGAATAGAGTAATATCCTTACTTCACAAAGGGTAAACAGCCTGGTTGCAGATGGTTCTAATCCTGATATGAACAACACAAGAGAACAAATTCTCAATATTTTGCTGGTGAAACATCGAGCCACGATCAACGATCTGGCGGAGGAAGTCGGCATCCACCCGATTTCTGTTCGGCACCACATTTCCAAGTTGGAAACCCTCGGCCAGATCACCTCTGAGGAGATCAAAGGCCGTGTAGGGCGGCCCAAGCGGGAATATTTCCTCACCCAATCAGGGATGGAAGAATTCCCCACCCGCTATCTGACTCTCTCGATCCGGCTGCTGGAGCAATTAAAGGGTGTCTTGCCAGAAAAAACAGTCGCAAAACTCTTTCGGGAGATCGCCGCTGACATGGTGCATGACCACACCGCCCAGGTCAACCTCAGCCGGCTGGATTTTGAAGAGCGCCTGAATTTGATTACCAAATTGCTCGAGAGTGAAGGATTCACCATCGAGATCACCCCCAATGAAAAAGGCTACGAGATCAAAGGGGTTAGCTGCCCGTACAAGCATGTGGGCCAAGAGCATCCTGAGATTTGCATGGTGGACCAGGCGATCATTGAAAAAGTACTCTCTACACATGTAGAAAAGACCCACTGCGTCCTGAGCGGCGATAAATTCTGCGCTTATCAAACCCCACTACCACCGATCACTGAGATTAAACTCTCAGAGGAGGAAGAAATAAATGCCAGGTAAATCCCAAGATCCCCGAAGAACCCCGGTATGGACGATCGAGTCCACCCACCCTGAACTGGTTGAACCGGTTGACACCAGTCTGCGAGAGGTAATTGACCCTGAAATTGGGTTAAATATCATTGAACTTGGCCTGGTGCGCGAGGTGGAGTTAAATGAAGATGAAAGTACCGCCAATGTTAAGATGATTATGACGACCCCGTTTTGCCCGTATGCACCCGCCATTCTGGAGGCAGCCCGCAGCAAAGTGGAAGAAACCCTCAAGGTGGAAACCACTATTGAGATGGGAATGGAATTGTGGGATATGGCCTATATGGAAGAAGGGACAGGCGCTGATTGGGGATTGTTCTAATCCCAGATCGTGGCCAGCAGAAAGTAAAAAGCAGGGACCGGAATCCGGTCCCTGTTTTAAACCTCAGAAACTACCCAGATTTACACAGATTGGTTTTTGTCATCTGCGTTATTTTGTGTCTAGCTGTATTTATTATCCAAATCCGCTAGCTCAATTTGAACATCTCAGCAAATTTCATCGCCATATTCAAGTTCCCCTGCAACTTGACTTTGCCTTCCATGAATGCCTTCATCGGGGCAAGGCGGCCGGTGACGATATCCTTGTAGTCCTGGGAGTCTGCGCTGAGCACCATGGCGGCGTCTTCGCGCTTGCCCTTTTCCACTTTTACGGCTCCTTCCTTGATGACGATCGCCCAGTCTCCGGCTTCCTCACCGGTAAGCACAAACTGGATCACGGTATCCAGATCGCCGGCTTTCTCGGGCAAAAACGCTCCGGGAAGTTTCTCAAATAGTTCTTCGATTGTAATCGCCATTATCTTCTCCTATTTATTGTAGATTTTCAAATATACCTGCCGCACCCATCCCGCCGCCGATGCACATCGTGACCATCCCATATTGGACATCCCGCAGCGGCATCTCGTAGAGCAACTGGGTGGTCAGCTTGGCGCCGGTACATCCCAGGGGGTGGCCGAGGGCAATTGCCCCGCCGTTCACATTGGTGATCTCGGTATTGAGACCTACCTCACGGATGACAGCAACAGACTGGGAGGCAAAAGCCTCATTGAGTTCGATCAAACCGATCTCATCTAGCGACATCCCGGCCAGGGCCAATGCCTTGGGGATAGCAGCGATCGGGCCTACACCCATGATATCCGGCCGGACACCCCCGACTGCATAGCTGATCAGCCGGGCAAGCGGTTTGAGCCCCAATTCTGCTGCCTTGGCCAGCGACATGATCATCACCATCGCAGCCCCATCGTTGGTTTGGGAGGAATTCCCGGCAGTAACAGTACCGCCTTCCTTAAATACCGGGCGCAGTTTGGAAAGCGCTTCGATCGTAGTATCGGCGCGCACGCCTTCGTCTACTCGGTGGGTGAATTTTTCAATCACAGGTTTTCCGTCTTTGCCTGGTGATACAACTTCAAATTCCACCGGGACAATCTGATCAGTAAATTTGCCCTCCGCCAGGGCTTGTGCGGCTTTGCGTTGGCTGTGATACGCAAACTCGTCCTGGTCTTCACGGCTGACGTTGAACTCATCAGCCACATTCTCAGCGGTAAGACCCATATTGATATACATCTCGGGGTATTCCACTGACAATGTCGGATTGGGGGTGAGTTTAAAGCCAGTCATCGGCACCATCGACATGGATTCAATCCCTCCCGCGAGGGCAACCCCAATCATCCCTGACATAATCCCCTGGGCGGCATGGGCAATGGTTTCGATGCCAGATGAACAAAACCGGTTGATCGTGACCGCAGGGATTTCAACTGGCAGGCCAGCCCGGATCACTACCCGCCGGGCCAGGTTGAGTCCCTGAGGGCCTTCTGGCATAGCACAGCCGATCAGCACGTCGTCGAGTTGTTCTGGGCGGACCTGGGGAATCTCCTCCATCAAGGCTTTGATCACAATCGCCCCCAGATCCTCTGGGCGGACACTTGCCAGAGCGCCTTTCTTGGCCTTGCCCACCGCGGTCCGCTTGGCAGCCACGATTACCGGATCAAATTGTGGGTCTCGTTCTAATTTTGTCATTTTTCTCTCCTTAGTTCCGCAGCGGCTTGCCCGTATTCAGGAAGTGCCAGATGCGCTCTCGGGTTTTCTCTTGTCCGCACAGGGAGAGGAACTTCTCTCGTTCCAGATCAAGGAAATATTGTTCCTCCACCCACTGGGGTTGGCTGATGTTTCCTCCAGTCAGCACCTCAGCGACATGCTGGCCAACCACACCATCATATTCGCTGATGTATTTACCCTTCTCAAACATCCAAACACCCACCGTCAGGGAGGACAACACATCCCGTCCAGCGGCGTAGATCAATTCTTTGTATGGGGGCACATAACCTGAATCGGCCATGTGCCGGGCTTCTCGTTTGGCTTCCATCAGCAGGTAATCATCGTTCATCACAATCCGGTCATATGCTGAGAGCATGCCAAACTCACGCGCTTCCACCGGGCTGGTGGCCACCTTGGCGGTGCCGATCTGCATAAACAGCTGCTGGATGAAAGGCATCGGGTCAGCATTCTCCGTGCGCATAACCGGATTGACCACCCGGCGGACCATTTCCTTGGTGCCGCCGCCCGCCGGAAGGAGTCCCATTCCGACTTCAACCAGCCCGGTGACCAGGAAGCCTGAAGCCACGATCCGGCTGGCATGCATCATCACTTCTGCGCCGCCGCCAAGGGTATACCCAAAGGGAGCCAATACCACAGGCACCAGTGAGTAACGCATGCGCATGTTCATATCCTGAAGACCTTTGATCACCGCACTGAGTTCATCCCATTGTCCTTGCTGGGCATACATCACAATCAGGAAAAGGTTTGCCCCGGCGCTGAAATGCGCTCCCTGGTTGCCAATGACGATCCCCTCGAACTGATCTTCAGCCAGATCCATAGCCTTGTTGATCATTTCACCGATGTCGGTATCGAAGGTATTCATCTTGGAATGGAACTCGACGCACACGATCCCCTCTCCCAGATCGACCAGGCTGGCGGAGTCATTCTTGGAAACCACCTTCTCATTCATCCGCAGCGCCGGCAGAGAGATGATCCCCGGCGGTTTTTCAAACGATTGGTATTGCTTCACTGCAGGGTTATAGATCCCCACTTTTAGCTCGCCCTGATATTGGTAGAAAGTCTCAAAGCCCGATGCGATCATTTCATCAACCCAGGCGGCGGGGTCAAATCCTTCAGCGCGCATTTTTTCAACTGCAGCGGCGACACCCAGCGCATCCCAGATTTCGAAGGGGCCAATCTCATGCATAAAGCCCCAACGCAGGGCATCATCGATTGAAGAGGGCAGATCGGCAATCTCGGGGATCACCTGGCTGCAGTAAGCCAGCATCTGGTAGGTGAGGGCGCGGGCCAGGTCAGCTGCTTTGTCATCCTCTTCCAGCAAAGCCTTAATCCGAGCTCCGGGCTTTTCAATCCCCCTCACTTTGCCAATCGAATCGAATCTCACCTTGTCTCCAGGCGGCTCATGCTCCAGCGTTTTGAGGTTCAAGGTCCAGAACTCACGATTCCCATCGACCATCACCACCTTGTAATAGCCCACCTTGGTCTTGTTGCCCAGCCATTTCTTCTCCAGCATCGCCTTGGAAAGTGCAGCAGGCTTCTCGGCTTTGAGCACCTCCTGTGCCACCTGGTCGTGTTCGATCAGGGGGGCGAGATTCTCGCCAACAAAATGAGCCACATCCAACCCAACCAGATCAAGCAGGCGGAAAGTGGCCGTTTTGGGGCGGCCCATCACCGGGCCTGTTATGGCGTCCACCTCTGAGATGGTGTAATCGTTCTCCAGCACGTATTTCAGGGCAAAACCTCCAGCCACCGAGAAGACCCGGTTGCCGATGAAGTTGGGGGTATCCTTGCACATGACAACGCCCTTGCCAAGACGAACTTCGCACAATTTGGCGATAAAGTCGATCACCTCAGGCAGCGTATCCGGCCCGGGGATCAGCTCCAGCAGCTTGAGGTAACGGGGCGGGTTGAAGAAGTGCGTCCCCAGGAAATGCTGGCGGAAACCCTCAGACATACCCTCACAAATGGAGTGGATGGGAATGCCGGAGGTATTGGTGCTGATGATCGTGTGCTCTGGGCGGACTTCTTCGATGCGGGTAAACAACTGCCGTTTGATCTTCAAATTCTCGATGATCGCCTCGATGACCCAATCGGCCTGTTTGATAACGTCCAGATCATCCTCCAGGTTGCCGACGGTAACCATCTTGGCAACTTCAGGGGAGAAAAAACTGGCCGGGCGGGACTTGAGGGCAGCCTGGAGCCCGGATTCAACGATCCGGTTGCGGACTACCTTGTCCTCAAGGGTCAGTCCCTGGGCGGCTTCTTGCTCGGTCAGCTCGCGGGGTACAATATCCAGTAGGGTGACGCGTATCCCGGCGTTGGCCAGATGGGCGGCAATCGCCGCCCCCATGGTACCTGAGCCGACCACTACAGCATTTTCAACTCGATAGTTCATTATTCCTCCTTTATGCGCGCTAGCGCAGGTCCTTGCCCCGGTACCCAAGCAGCGCACGGGCGGCCACCAGACGGTTGATCTGCCCGGTGCCTTCGTAGATATCGTTGATCTTGCCATCCCGCATCCACTTTTCCAGCAGGTACTCGCGGGAATATCCCAGCGGCCCGAGGATCTCAACTGCCTTCTGGGTAATCTTGGTGACTGCATCACCAGCATAAAACTTGCTCATCGAGGATTCTTTGGCATTTGGCATACGCTGATCGGACATCCAGATAGCTTTGAGAGTCAGCAGCCAGCAGGAGCGCAGCATCCGCTCCATATCCACGATCTCGCGTTCAAGATTGGTCATCTTGTTGCGCGGCAAGCCCATCCGCAGTTCCACCCCATTCTCTTCTAGGATGCGCCGGGTCTCCTCCAGCGCGGCCCGGCCGATGCCCAAAGCAGAGGCGGCGATCAATGGACGGGTGACGTTGAAGGTCTGCATCGCCCCCTTAAAGCCCGTGGTTGATCTTTCGATCACCGGGCTGCCTAGGATGTGATCATAGGGCAGGCGCACATCATCCATCACAATGGTGACGGTATCAGAGCTGCGGATACCGAGTTTAATCTCCTTTTTGGTGACCTTGACGCCAGGTGTGTTGGCCGGGACAACAAATGAGCGAATCCCGGCCCGCCCTGCTTCGGGATCAAGCGTCGCCCAGACAACAGTATAACCTTCGGTATCAACCATAGCTTTGTGCCCGGCGGTGACGAAGATTTTTTCGCCGTTGAGGATCCACTCATTGGTCTCCTCATCCAGCACCGCGCGGGCTTTGATCGCAGAGTTATCTGAGCCGGCATCCGCCTCGGTGATCGCCATCGCAGTGAAGATCGGTTTGTCCCCATCGAGAATTTTGAGGAACTTTTCCTTCTGCTCAGGGGTGCCAGCAGCTTCAACAGCTGCCGAGCCGAGACCGCCGCGCGGCGTGCACAGGTAAAAACCCGCATCGCCCCAGGAAAGCATCTCCATCTGGTGAGCCATGACCACATACGCCTGGCGGGGCTTCTTCTCTTTCTGCTCGTCGGGCTTTTCTTCCTTGGCGGTCAGGTTGGCAGAACCCATTCCCTTGAGCGCGGCGTGCATGAACTCAATATAGTCCCACGGAATCTCACCCTCTTTCTCGTCATATTCACGGGAATAGGGGCGCATCATGTTCTCAGCCACGGTCTTGGTGAGATATTGGGACTGGGCTACAGCTTTAGATTTTTCGAATGAAATCATTTTTCTCTCTCCTTCCTACACAATCGCCAGGCCGGTGAGGGCAGAAATGGCCCGTGCGTTGCGGTACCACAATTCCACGGGGTGCTCACGGATATAGCCATGCCCGCCAAGGGTTTGCACGCCCCGGTCGGTGACTGTCATGACCATGTCAACAGCCCCCATATAAGCCAGATAAGCCGTAGTGGGGTATTCCTCATCGCCATTATCCAGCTGCCAGGCAGCCTGCCAGGCTAGCAGCCGGGTAGCTTCGATCTCAGCAGCCATCTCGGCCAGCATAAAGGCAATCGACTGCTTCTGGGCGATGTAGGAACCAAGCACCCAGCGCTCCTTGGCATAGTCTTTGGCATACTCCAGTGAAGCCCGGGCCATCCCAACTGCCAGGGCGGCCATAGTCAACTGGAACGAGGCCAGCAGCGGGGCAAAATCATGGCCCTCCCCGCCGCCGAGGCGGTTCTCCAGCGGGACTTTGACCTGGTTGAAATTAACAGTGAAAAGCGGCAGGGCGTTGAGGCCCATGTACTTATCCTTCTCGCCAATTTCGACCCCCTCCAGTCCGGCAGGAACGATGAATCCCTGGGTAACCCCATCCAGGCTGGCATACACAATCATGGCTTCGGTTTTATCGGCAAAGGGCACCGCGCATTTCTCGCCGGTGAGTACATAATGCTCTCCATCCAGGACGGCAGTGGTCTTGAGGTCGTTGGGATCGAAATCGTAGCGGTATTCAGTCAGGGCGGCGGTATAGGGCTGCCACTCAGCCTCCAGCACGGGAGGGAGATATTGGGACTTCTGCTCTTCGCTGCCGGCTACCAGAATGGGGGTAACGAACAGCGAGGGTGCCATGATGGCAAGCGCACCGGCCAGGTCTCCCCAGGCGAGCTCCTCCGCAGCGAGGATGCTGGTCAGCGCTGACCTCTCGCCGAAGCCGCCGTATTCATCCGGCACAGAGGCTTGCAGCACGCCCAACTCCCAACCCTTTTCAATCAGACCAGGATCGAAACCCCTGTGCTCTTCTGCTTCATGGGCGGCCGGCCGGAGGTTATTCTCGGCAAACCGCCTGGCGACATCAATGAGCATTTGTTGTTCATCAGATGGTTCAAATGAGTACATATCTTTCTCCTTTTTTTGACGCGTTTATCGCTTGTAAAAACCTTCCAAGAGGATATCGGCAGACTGATCGGCGATCTGCTCTGCGGATAAGCGTCCCTGGGGGTTGAACCACATCACCGTCCAACTGGCCACACCCAGGGCAACCTTGGCAGACAGGCTGGGATCTTCAACCGTGAAGATGCCCTCCGCCACACCCTCCTCGATGATTTGCCGCCAATAGCTTTCATATTCGTCCCGGCGGGGGATGTGTTCACCGCGCTTCTCAGGATCAAGCGAGCGATGTTCAAGCAGCAGGACAGCAGATAGATCGAGGTTCTCGGACATGTAGCTGAGGAAGGCATGCATCGCCCGCCGGAACTTTTCATCGGCAGGGACATTGGCAGTCAGCACTGGCTGGATATCCTCGATCAGGGTTTCGAGGGCTTGGTCCAACAGGGCGACCAAAATGGCTTGTTTGCTGTCGATGTGGGAATAAAGAGTGGCTTTGCTCAGGTCCACGGCATTTGCGATGTCTGCCATCGAGGCGGCGTGGTACCCTTTCTCTCGGATGATCTGGGCAGCGGCTTCGAGTATCGCTTCTTTTGACATACAACGTCCCTACCGACCGGTCGGTTGGTATTCGTCTCCAGTATAGCGGATTTTGGGGGGCAATGTCAAGCATCACATCCCAGCATCAGAATTTTCTGTCTTTTTTGCTATATAATTTTTATGGCAGGCAAGTTGAGGAGTTTTATCACGAGGAGCAGGAATGAAAGAATCACCATTGTGGCAAGTTGTGGTCACCTGGGTGCTGACCATCTACGCCAACCTGATCTTTGTAGTACTGTGGCTGGGGTTCGTTGCTGCTCTGGCAGTGAACACAGCATGGCTGGATATCCTCTGGGACTGGGTGCAGGCGCTTCCCCCAGTGCCAGAGCTGATTGTCTGGTTATTGCTGCTGCCGGTCATGGTTGGGTTGTGGATCTGGGAATCAACCTGGGCGCTGATCTGGCGCATTATTGGGTTTGCCGGGATCATCGCCTGGACGCTGGTGGCTATTTCTAACCTGCCGAAAATTTTCCTGATGAGGGTCAAAAGGTAATTGAGGATTATTGTGTGAATAGTGTCTCCCCCTACTCACACGGCACTTCGATTAGGAAGCTGATCTGGCTTCGGGGCCGGCCATGTCGACACGGAGATGACTCTTCACTACAGTCACTCAACCTCGGCCAAAGATAAGAAGACGGCCGAGATGCTGGATAGACTGCTTTTTGGTGAGGATCCTGAGTTATTTGCATACACTTTGCACCCAGATCTATGATGCCATTTAATGCATACCCCATATATAGAGGTGCATTAAAGCGAAATCCACCATAAATGGTGGTTTTCTAGGCCGCGGGACCTGGATTCGAACCAGGGCTTTCTGTTCCAGAGACAGACGCCCCAAGTGTCCATCCCCTATATACAGGTCTATTGTTTCCACAGGTTCCAGATTTAGGGGGTATTTTAGTCCACAGCACCCATTATTTCCATGGGGTGCGATAGCGGTTGCACCACGTTGCACCAAAGTTTTCTTTAACATTTGGAAAGGTGAGCCGGCAGAAACTCTAAACTATATTCATAGATCCTATGAAATTATTAAATTAACCTGCTTATTCGAATTGGCAGAAATATCGTCTATTCTGTAAAATTTTGTAACATTTGACCAAATAAATATTCAATCCATAATATTTAATATGGTTGCAAGCTTATTTGCTTGCCAATCATATTCTCTTTTTAAACACGCATACCAAATTCTATCGGCCATGAGTTTCTTGACAGGATCATCTATTCCCTCGAAAATACTGGGAAAAACATATCCCTCGTCCTCCAAATCTACACGATAAGCCATAGCTGATGCTATTTGACAATAAGAAATGCAAGATCTGTCGATTACTCCTTCGTGTCCACAAGTAATTTCATAAAATAACCTTGTTAGTGCCATAATTCCGTGGTCAATGTGTTTCCATAAATCATTAACAATTGGCATTAATTTATTTTTTTCGCTTTCAATATCCGGATAATACTCCCATAAGAAAGTTCTAAATCCACTAGGGTTTATTGGATTATTCAAACTAAATTCTTCAACGTAGGAAACAACACGATTGCAAAAGAAATATATATCTCGACTTTTTGGTTCCCATTCAAAATATCTTTTATCAAAGATATGGTCTAAACATTCAAGATTGAACTTAACCAAGTTTGCAAAATTGTAGTCTTTAACTCGACGTAACAACCTTGCTTTAAGTGGTACAAAATAAAATATAGTGTCCGAGAGGTATGTATCGTAAATATATTCACCTTCCGATGAGCACTCAACATGAAATAAAACCTCACCCTCCTGATATCCTTTATTCCTTGAAACTAATCTTGATAATGTCGGAAACCAATACCTGTCGCTTTCTTGGTTAAATTCCCTCCATTCTACATCTTTGTGGGTAGGGAAATTACTCCACCCCCGTGAGTCGTTCTTTCTATCTGATTCACTTTCTAAAATCAACGGTGCAAAAAATCTGCTTGCATATTTCTGGGTTACTTCAATGTTTAAGATGTGTTTTTCTAATTCATGATCACCTAGATGAATTTTTCGGAAATAATCTGTGTACTTATTATCTCCGATAATAATATAATACCCATAGGTATTATATTTTCGATGCTTATATTTAGAATTGTCATTAATGATTTTGGGGCTGATTTCTTTCATTTTATCCCCATCCAAAATTGCGTCTCGATTTTCCTGCTCGAACTCAGCCTCTGGATTTACCTGATTTACATCATGACCTACCATTCTGAGGAACACCTCACGAGCCAATAAAGCATCGTCTTTTGCTCGGTGAGAATTGGGCATATCAATATTAAAATACTTACCAGCTTTCTCAAGCTTCTGCCAAGAAAATGACTTGTGATAATCATCCCATTGACCATAATATCTTGCAAACAACTCCATTATGCAAAATGCTGATAAATAAGGACTATGATAAGTAACCTTATGTTTTCTGCATGTTTGGGATATTAGCCGAAGGTCATACTCTTTGTTATATATCCCAAGATGTTTTCCAGAAATGTGTGGTTCAACTTGTTCCCAAACCTCGCTCCACGAAGGAGCTTTTTTTACCATTCGATTAGAAATACCATGGACTGCCGTGGCATCAATTGGTATCTTTTTCCGTGGTTTTACTAGAGATTCAAATAGAACATTACCTTCGAAATCAATAACAGCAATATCAATAATTTCATCATCTGATCCGAATCCTGTAGTCTCAGTGTCCAAGAAGACTGGTTTAAGTCCACTCAGATCAATCGTTTCTCGCTCAACGTTCTCTTTTTCCTGATCCATAATCTTCCTCCTCCCAATCTGCTTCTCCCATCTCTTTATTCTCCTCATACGATTTCATAATCAACGGCTAAGCCCATTGTGGATCCTCATCTGTCTTGATCCTGATCTCCAAGTCCCCTGTACCAAAATGGCCAATACTCCTTACATCACGGGTAAAACCTTCTTCAAGTTCAATCGAATTGGGATCAATCTTCACAAACACCAGTATCTCGCCATCATTGGGGTAAAATTCAAAGCAGGCAAAGTTTTTCAAACGCTTGAAAGCAATGTAATATTTGGTTTCTTTCTCCTGAATATCGTCCCCCAAACTGATCTTGAACGCCTTGAGCATTTCATAGCGATCTTTTTGTTCGGTGCTCATTTTTTCATACAGTTCCATAACGGTTGCATCCCGGCTCCGGGTGGATAAGGTGGTCTTGATCGAGGCATTTCTAACTCCTTTTTCTTCACCTTTTCCACAAGCCTACCACTGTCCACCAAAACGGGTCAACTCCATTTCCTACACTAATTTTGTGAAATTGTCTTCTCGATTGACAACGCGGACAAAAGAACACTCCGCTTTCTGTGACTTTCTGTTTACCTTTAGAACCCCAAATAATCACAATTTCCTCCTCTCCCTCATTCTACACTGAAATTCCCCAATCCCTTGCGGTTAATGACTTATAAGGATAGAATATGCCCCACAATAGTACGGGGCGTGGCGCAGTCCGGTTTAGCGCGCTTGCATGGGGTGCAAGAGGTCGGAGGTTCGAATCCTCTCGCCCCGACAGAAAAACCACACCAAAGAGTGTGGTTTTTTTGTCGGGAATCGTAAGGGTTCAGGTGGAGAATAACTTTGTCATTCTCCCCAACATTCAACCGAAGCTTGAATATCCCTCCGCCCCGAATCTTTATTCGTGTGGCGTTTTCCGCAGGAAAAGGCCTAAACAATCGGCAGAGCCGATTGTCCCTCTTGCCCCAAATCTTTATTCGGGTGGCATTTTCCGCAGGAAAAGACCCAAACAATCGGCAGAGCCGATTGTCCCTCTCGCCTCGAATCTTTATTCGGGTGGCGATTTCCGCAGGAAAAGGCCCAGAAAATCAGCTATTCCCTAAAATTGGCTCAATCTACGCCGTCGGCAATGGCATTCTCAAAGTCGCTTGACAAATATCGAGAAATTCATCCTGCCCCTGTTCAACCAGCTTGAAACTGTCAAAAAATTTTATAAGTGT
>JAFGDK010000079.1 GCA_016932165.1 Anaerolineales bacterium | reverse complement strand
GATTCGGAAATACAATTACTTATCCAAATTATTCGTTGACCGATCACCAAACACTGATATTTACTTCAGCAATTCTTCCAGCACCTCACGCGCCAGGTTGGGATCAGCTTTGCCGCGCGACTCGCGCATCACCTGGCCCACAAACCAGCCGATCAGGCTGTCCTTGCCGGATCTGTACTTCTCCACGTTGTCCGGGTTCTCAGCCACGATCCGCGCCGCGATCTCTCGGATCGCGCCGGTATCCGAGACCTGGGCCAGCCCCTCTACCTCCACGATTTCCTTCGGGGACTTGCCGCTCTGCTGCACTTTCTCCAGCAAAGATTTGCCTGTCGAGGTATTGACCGTATTGGCATCTACCATCTTGATGATCTCCGCCAGATATTCCGGCGTGACCTTCAGGTCCCGCGCTTCCAGATCCAGTTCGTTCAGCAGGCGCATGACATCGTTCATCAGCCAGTTGGAGAGCCGCTTGGGATCCTCACCGTAAGCTTTGTTGGCTTGCTCGAAGTAGTCCGACAGGCTGCGCTCGCTGGTCAAGATATCGGCGTCATATTCAGGCAGCTCGTATTCTGAGATGAAGCGTTCCCGCCGGGCCAGCGGCAGTTCGGGAAAATCCACCAGGATGCTGGCTTTCCACGCCTCGTCCAGGTGCACCACCAGCAGGTCGGGGTCCTTGAAGTAGCGGTAATCGGCCATAGTTTCCTTGGAGCGCATCTTGCTCAAGGTCTGGGTATCTTCGTCCCAGTCCAGCGTCCAGGCTTCGATCGTATTCCCGGCTTCCACTTCCTTGATCTGGCGCTTGATCTCTTTCTCCACGGCAGAACGCAGCGACTCGATCGAGTTGACATTCTTGATCTCGGTCTTCTCGTTGAGGATAGTCTCACCCTTCACCCGGATGGAGACATTCGCGTCCGCCCGCAGGTGGCCTTTCTCCATGTCCGCCTCGGAGACATCCAGCCAGCGCAGCAGCTGCCGCAGCCGGATCAGGTAAGCGGCGACCTCATCAGCGCTGCGCAAGTCAGGCTCGGTGACCATCTCGATCAACGGTACGCCGCAGCGGTTGAAATCCACCAGCCGCCGGCCGTAGCCGGTTTTGGTCTTGCCGGCGTCTTCTTCCATATGCAGTTTATGGATGCGCACATGGCGGGTATAGCCCTCCATCGGCAGATCCATAAAGCCGCCGATCGCGATCGGCTGGTCGTTCTGGGTGATCTGGTAGCCCTTGGGCAGGTCGGGGTAAAAGTAATTCTTGCGGTCAAAGTAAGAATCGGTTTGCACCTCGGCGTTCATCGCCTTAGCCAGCAGCACCGCCTTCTCCACCACAGCTTTGTTCAGCACCGGCAGCACGCCAGGCATCCCGCTGCACACCGGGCAGATGTTGGTGTTCGGCGGGTCTCCCCATGAGTCGGCTTTGCAGCCGCAGAAGATCTTGGTGGTCGTGTTCAGTTGGATATGGGTCTCTAACCCGATAACCGCTTCGTATTCTATCATCGCTCGTCCCTCTATGCTAAGCCCGCCAAGACCTGGGGTTTTTCTTTTCGCCAGGGGGCATCTTGGGTGGCAACTTCAAAGGCCCGTCCGATCCGCAGCAGGGCGGCTTCGTCATAGTCCCGCCCCAGCAGCTGGATGCCCAACGGCAGCCGCTCCTTGCTCAACCCGCCCATCATCGAGAGGCCAGGGATCCCGGCATGGTTGGCAGTGACGGTGAACTGGTCAGCATACTGCATCAGCACGGTATCACCGTACACATCGCCGAATTTGAAGGCCGGGGTCGGCGTGGCCGGGGTCAGCAGGGCATCCAGGCGGTATTCACCGTCCGGGTCGTAGGCACGCTCAAAATCGCCCCGGATCAGGGAGCGCACCTTCAGCGCCCGTTGGTAATACTGGGCGCTGTACTGCGCCGCGGATACATACATCCCCATCAGGATGCGCAGCTTGGGCTGGGCACCGAAACCTTCGGCCCGCGTGCGGCGGTACATCTCATCCAGGTCCTCGATTGCCAGAGGGGTGCGGTATCCATATTTGACCCCGTCGAAGCGGTGCAGGTTGGAAGCTACCTCCACACGTGAGATTACAAAATAGGTTGGGATGCCGTACTTGGTATGCGGCATGGGTACATTCTCCACGATCCTGGCGCCCATCTCCGAGAGCCGGTCGGCAGCCTGCTCCACTGCCTGTTTGATCTCCGCCGAGATCGGTTCCTCGTCCATTTCACCGGATTCATGGTTGAAATACTGAATCTTGAAGAAATCCGGGCTGAGGCCGATGCGCATCCCTTTGACGCCTCCTTCCAGTTCAGCGGTGTAGTCCGGCACCGGCACGGTCACCGCGGTGGAATCACTCGGGTCAGGACCGGCGATCACGTTTAGCATCATCGCCGCGTCCCGCACATTGCGAGCCACAGGGCCAGGGCAGTCCAGCGAGGAACCGAAGGCGATCAACCCATAGCGGGAAACGCGCCCATAGGTCGGCTTGAGCCCGACCACCCCGCAGAAGGCGGATGGCTGGCGGATCGAGCCGCCGGTATCTGTTCCCAGGGAGAGCTGCCCCATCCCGGCGGCAACGGCGGCGGTACTGCCACCCGATGAACCACCCGGCACAGTGCTGGGATCCCAAGGGTTGCGCGGCGCCGGCTGGTATGCCGACGACTCGGACGAAGAGCCGTGGGTGAACTCATCCAGATTGACTTTCCCCAGAATCACCGCACCCGCTTTTTGCATCCGGGCCACCGGGGTGGCGGTATAGGGTGCCTCGTAGTTCGAGAGGATCTTCGATCCAGCCGTGCTCAGCGTTCCCCTGACGTTGAAAATATCCTTGGCGGTGTACGGTACGCCTGCCAGCGGGCCAGGGATCACCCCTTCAGCCAGCTTCCGATCCACCACTTCAGCCTCAGCGCGGGCGATTTGTTCCGTCCGGGTAATGAAGGCATGCACTTTCTTCTCATCTTCAGGGGTGATCTCGCCAGCCTCCAGGCTGCCAGAGCGGCCGTCCACCTGCTCGATCCGCTTGAGAGCAGATTCCAGCGCTTCTACGGCCGAGACTTCACGATTGCGGATCAAGCCCGCAAGTTCAAATGCAGACAGGTCACAGAGTTCCATAGTTTTCCTTATAATCCAGACCAGCCAGCGCTAGTCCAGGTCCTCATGCGGGATTTCGGGAGTGACAAAATAGCGGTCTTCTTCCTCCGGCGCGCCAGAAAGAATTATTTCCGGCCTGGGAAAGGGATTATGCTCATCCTGGCGGGCAGGGGCGCTGGTATTCAAGGTATACGGCACGCCATGTGCTGCCAGCGGGGTATCCTCATCCAGAGGAACGGCCGCCAATTCGTGGATGGCGGTCAACTGGGAATTCAATTGGCGGCGGATGTACTCGGCCTCTTCCTCCTCCAGCTGTAATGCTGCCAGGTCCACCAGTTTGTCGAACAATTCGCGGGTAATTTCGTCGGTCATTAATCACTTCCTCTAGCTTGCTGAGAATAATAGGGAAGTATACCACTTTGAGGCGAGCGATTAGTGATTGGGGCAAAGGGATTAAGGAATTTATTTCCCTAACAGGATATTTTCCCTAAACCTGGAGAATACTCACTCCTGCTCCGCTGGGGGGATGGTTGCTTGATCACGCAACTAGAGCGCAGTCCTTGTTGAGATACCTGTTCCTCTAACTATTTTCACACCTCAGCCTTATAATATCCCAAGAGGAACCCATGGAAAACCCACAACCCCGCACGCTGAAAAGACGTAACCCCCGCTGGCTGAAGATCTTGGTCACCGCTGGCTCTATCTGGGGAGCGATCATCCTGATCATCGCTGCCTTCGCGGAACCCACTCCTGAAAACCTGACCCTGTTCTTCTCGATCACCGGCAGCGGCTTATACACCTACCTGCTCTACCGCACGCGGGAAGGCTGGATGCCGCGCCTGGCCGGCAATCCGCTGCGGAATGCCATCCTGGTTGGGATCGTCAACGCTGCTGTGATCGAAACCCTCTTCCTGGTGATCGAGAAGCTCTTTGGGGCTTCCGGCATAGCCGCCCACCCCAACCTGCTGCTAGACCTGGCGATCACCATGCCCTGGTATATCGGGATGGTTTACTTCTTCTGCCGCATCCAGGAGCGCTACCAGTACTCCGACGCAGCAGTGCTGCTGATCGGCGCGGTGTACGAGTTGGGCGCCGACGGGATCGTCGGCGGGCAGGTGATGCCGATCCTCTCCGGGACGGTGGTCAACCTGTGGCGAAGCTGGGCTTTCCTGCTGCTATTTTCGATCTGGCAGTTCATCCCGGTGTACAGTTCCATGCTGCTGCCCTCCGCCTGGATACTGGATGACGCCCCGCAGACCAGTATCCGCAAGGCCACCCGCTGGATGCGTCCGCTGTGGTGGTTGGTGCCCTTTTCAATCTACCTGGTCTGGCTGATGACCACCCTGTTTCAAAACGGTTAAACGTCAAAATACAGGCTCATCTCCATCGGGTGCGGGCGGGTGCGGACCTGGTCAGCCTCGCCTTTGCGCTTATACTCGATCCACCTGTGGATCAACTCTTCGGTAAACACATCCCCCTCAAGCAAGAACTGGTGATCATCCTCCAGGGCCTGCATGGCCGCCTCCAATGAGGTCGGCAGAGGCTTGATCTCCGCCCGCTGCGTTTCTGTCCAGGAGAAAATGTCCGCGTCGATCGGTCCGTAACCCATTTCAGAAGGGTCAATTTGATTGCGGATTCCATCAATACCCGCCATCAGCATGGCTGCCATAGCCAGATAAGGGTTGCAGGTGGCATCTGGTGGGCGGAACTCCATCCGCGCTGACTCCGGACTGAGGGCATACTTTGGAATCCGGATGGCAGCGCTGCGGTTGCCAAGAGAGTAAAAGGCGTTCACTGGAGCCTCATACCCTGGCACCAGCCGCCGGTAGGAGTTGGTGCTCGGATTGGTAAAGGCCAGCACCGCTGCGCCGTGGTGCAGCAGCCCTCCGATGTAGTATTCTGCGGTCTTGCTCAGGCAGGCGTACCCATCCGGGTCATAGAACAGGTTCTCTCCATCCTTCAACAGCTTCTGATGGAAGTGCATCCCGCTTCCAGCCTCTCCGTACAGCGGTTTTGGCATGAAGGTGGCCGCTTTATTGTGCGCCTGGGCAGCCATCTTGGTGACATACTTGATCATCAGGATCGCGTCGCCAGATTGCTCCATCCCCATCATCGAGGTCTCAATCTCCATCTGGCCGGAGCTGCCCACCTCATGATGATGATATTTCACCGGCACGCCGATTTGCTCTAAATGGGCCATGATCTCATTGCGCAGGTTATGAAAGCGGTCCTTGGGCGGGGCGACATGGTATCCGCCGTGAAGCGGGATGGTTGCGCCGCGGGTCTCATTGGTACTGGACCAGTCTGCCTCATACGAAAACAGCTCATAACCAGCCTTGTGCATCAAGTTTTCATAAACTACTTGATCAAAGACATAGAACTCGAATTCAGGCCCCCATTGACTGTGAGTAGCAATCCCGGTTTTACGCAGGAACGATTCAGCGCTGTTGGCGATATTGCGCGGATCGTTCTCAAAGGTTTCGCGGGTGTCGGCTGTCAAAATTTTGCCAGTAAAACTCAGCACCGGCGTTTCCCAAAAAGGGTCGATGAAACCAGTACTCAGATCTGGTATCACCACCATATCCCCGGCCTTGACGGATTTCAGCCCCACAGAGGAACCGTCAAACCCAATCCCTCTCGCCATCAAATCCTCGTTGAAACGGCTGGTTGGGATCGTGATATGGTGCCAGCGTCCCAGCAGATCGCAGTACTTCAGGTCAACCGCCTGGATTTTCTTCTCTTTGATAAATTCCTGTGCCTGCTCAATATTTTGAAACACAGTTTCTCCTTGTGATTGATATAGTTGCCATCCCACTCTCCTGGGAGATAATTTTACCAAGATTTGACTGACCAGAGACAAAGAAGGCAGACTCTTTGGTATACTGAAATTGGTAACGAATGGTTCGAATGTTTACGAGTTTGCCCAGCAAACTGTTCAGATGATTCACAATCTTCACTCAGGAGACGCCTGTGAAAAAGTACCTGATACTGTTCATTTTTTTGCTTACCACAACCTCACTTCTTGGCGGCTGTAGCACACCCCCGGAAGACACCCCAACACCCACTCCAACCAAGCCCCCAGCAATCGAGCCTCTTGGCAACCACTTGCTGATCAGCGAGGTGTTGGCCGGGGTGGAAGGCAACAACCTGTATGACTACATCGAACTCTACAACCCCTCTCTGGAGATCATTGATCTCAAGGGCTACTCCCTGTGGTACCAGCTAAAGGAAGAAGATGAACCGGCGCTGGTGCTGGTCTGGGACGAAAGTTACCTGGTCCCGCCGTTCGGGCATTTCCTGCTCGGACAGGAAAACCAGGACTTCGGCATTCGCCCTGATCTGTTCATTAACCAGCCCCTCCAGCCAGCTCGCGGCGGTTTAACCCTCAAGGATCCCGCCCAAGAGATGGTTGACAGCCTGGGATGGGGCAACGCACCAACCACCGCAATTGAAGGCAGCCCGGCTGATCAGATGACCAATGGACTTTCGCTTGTCCGCCTCGCGAATTCAACCGATACAAATAACAACCAGGCCGACTTTTCTTTGGTTAATTTTCCTACCCCAGAGAACACCGGTAGTCCCACCACGCCAAAGATCCCTCATACACTTGCGCTGAATGTCAGTGTAGTCGATACGGTATCTCCTGGAGATCCATTTGACTACTCCATCCAGCTAACCAACAACAGCCTGGATATCGCTGAGCAAGTATCCATAAACCTGACCATTCCGGATCAGTTTGAGATCATTGCTGTAGCCGAAGGGGCGGATATCAACGGACAGGCGGTCACCTTCACACCGGGAGACCTGGCAAGCGGCGAAGGGGTTGATTTCCTCGTGAGCGTAAAGGCACCGCTGACCTACTCCAACCAGGTGACCCACAGCTACTACGCGCAGGCTGCTAATATCCCCATTCCCGTATTCGGACCGCCGCTGCCAACCAATATTGCCGGTGGTTCAATCCCGATAGCCGTAGCCCGGGAGCTGATCGACCAGGAAGTCGTCATTGAAGGCATTGCCACCATGTATACCGGCGGGTTCTATGCCGGCAGCGGGGCAAAGTTCTACCTCACCGACGGCACCGCTGGCGTTCAGGTGTATGTTGCTGGAGCTGGAAACACGCTGCGGGTCAATATCGGCGACCGGGTGCGCGTCCAGGGCATCGTCTCGCCCTACCGGGGAGCGCTTGAGGTTGTCCCCGCCAACGAAGCTTTGGTGGAGATCCTTGAACCCAAAGTTGAAGAAATTCTTCCCACACTTATCACGGTGAACGAGATCGCTGCCAATGGAGATGCCTTCAAAGGCACTCTCGTGCAGGTGGAAGGCACGCTTGCCCGGGTGGAAGAGTTCACCTACAGCTACGAGATTGACATCGTGGACACTGAAGGCAAACTGGCCACCGCCTACCTGGATAAAGAGACTGGCATCACTATCGATACGATTTCCTCTGGGGACAACTATAAAGTCACCGGGATCATTGAAGGGTTGGATAACAACATCCTGCTCTATCCCCGTCTGCAAACCGACCTGGAGAAGATTTTCCCAGAGGAACTGATCATCACTGCCCAGGCACCGGTTTCGATCTCCCCGGGAGAGGGATTTGAGATCAGCTATATCGTCACCAACCACACCAAACAAACTGCTACCGACCTGGGAGTATTCGCACGCATCCCGGATGGGGTTGAGATCATTGAAATTGGGGAAGGCGGTGAGCTGGTGGAAGGATATGCCCACTGGCTGATCGAAGCGATCGAAGGGAACGGAACAACCAGCACGGTTACACTCACCGTCCGGCCTATGGCAGGCATGGATTACGTGACGATCACAAGTTACACGGTCTCCATAATGGAAGCCAGCACCCGGATTGAAGGAGAAACCACCTACACCTTCACCACCGGGCAGGTCCCCATCTGGGCGATCCAGGGAACTGGCGCCCGTACACCGTACAACCAATACACCGTGCAAACCAGCGGCGTGGTCACCGGCATTTTCCCCGGTCTGAACGGCTTCTGGATCCAGGAAACTATCACCGACAGCGACCCGGCCACATCTCCAGGCCTCTTTGTGGATACTGGCAACCTGAGCGCCGGCGTTGCTGTGGGTGACCTGGTGGAAGTGAGCGGCATCGTGCGGGAGTCTTACCTACAAACCCAGCTGACCCTGGGCGCACTGACCCAATTGGAGATTGTCGGCAGCGGTAGCCCTTTGCCCGTCCCAATTTCGCTGGACCCGCCGGCTGATGATCAAGCTTCTGACCTCTATTACGAGTCGCTGGAGGGTGCTCTGGTAACTGTGAACGAAAATGCGGTTGTGGTTGAACCTTCTTCCCGCTATGGTGAATTTGCCTTTGTGTTGGCTTCTCATGGACGTGAGCGTTTGTACCGCGGCGAGGAAAATGGGGTCATCATTATGGCCGACGATGGCTCTTCTGTCAGCCACAATGATCAGTCCACCCTGCCGTATACGCTCACCACTGGCGACCTGGTCACCAACCTGACCGGGCCGCTGGCTTACACCTACGGCAATTACAAGCTCGAGCCCACCACGCCCCCAACCATCACGCCCGGCGAGCAGCAGATCACCCCCCAGCCAGTATTGGGCGAAGACCAATTCAGCATTATGACCTGGAACGTGGAAAATCTGTTCGACATCCTTGACCCCCACCCCTCCAGCCCGCCGCTGCCGACCGTCTCCGAGTACCGGGTGCAGATCACCAAAGTAGCGCAGACGATTGTGGATGCCGGCCTGCCGACGATCATCGGCCTGCAGGAGGTCGAGAATATCGGCGTGCTGGAAAGGATTGCCGACCATGAGCTGATCCGGGATTACGGCTATATCCCGGTGCTGATCGAAGGCACAGACAGCCGCTACATCGACGTCGGCTACCTGGTGCGCGGCGACCGGGCTGAAGTGCTGGCCGAAGAGCAGTTCCCTGCCCCGGAGGGGATCACCAGCCGCCCGCCGCTGCTCGTGCAGGTAAAACTGGCCGGCAGAGATACAGAGATCTTCCTGCTCAACAATCACTTCACCAGCATGAGCGGCGGGGAAGAAGCCACCGAGCCGCGCCGCAACGCCCAGGCTGCCTGGAACGTAACAGTAATGGAGAAAATCCTTACTGAAAACCCCGGCGCACTGCTGGCGGTCATCGGCGACCTCAATTCGTACTACGATTCCCTGCCGCTAGATACTTTGCGGGATGCCGGACTGATGCACAGCTTTGACCGACTCCCGAACGAAGCGCGTTACACTTATGTCTATGAGGGTGTCTCCCAAACCATTGACCACATCCTCATCACCCCAGAATTGGATGCGCTGATCTCAGAGGTGGTTGTGCTGCACTTCAACGCCGACTTCCCCCTCCCCTTACCGGATGATCTCACCTCGATGCACAAATCTGACCATGACCCGGTGCTGGTGGTGTTTGAGATGCCGTAAGAGGGTCTAACAATTTCCAGATTCCTGCAAACTTCTCAGGAATCCTTTGCTGTACTAAAAAAGTCCGCCGGATCTCTCCAGCGGACTTTTCTTTCACATATTTAGACTAAGTCAGGAAGACTAATTGGTCACTTCCTCGACGTATTCTGCGGCGTCAGCGGTCAGCTGGGCCAGGATGGCAGCGGCTGCATCGGCGGTCAGCTCAGGATCGTAGAGCACGGCGGCAGCATCATCCACTGCGCGGCGCACTGAAGACCATGCCGGGAAGGTCTGCGGCTCGGCGACACCATAGCCAGCCAAATCCAAGGAGGACTGGTACTTCGGTTCGCTGGCAACGTAGTCGGTCAGCAGCGGTTCGGTGGTGGACTGGGTCGGCAGATAACCGGAAGCGTTAATCCACTTGGCCTGGTTCTCTGGGCTGGTGAAGAATTTCAGGAAGATCCAGGAAGCCAATTCCTGTTCCGGATTGGAAGTCAGGATTCCCACACTCTGGGTGAAGAAGTCAGTCGCCTTTTCGCCGTTCGGCCCGAAGAAGGGCAGGAAGCCCCACTCATCTTCATTGCCGACATCCTCGAAAGCGGCCGTATAGTACGGCAAGCCAGCGGTGGAGCTGAGCGTGATCAATGCCTTGCGGCCAGCCTGCTCCGGATTCGGGTAAGACTCAGTCTCAAAAGCGCAGCCGTTGGCTTTCAGGTCAGCCACCCACAAGGCGGCATCAATGAAGGCCTGGTCGCTGAAGTCATAGGCGGTGCCGTCTTCGTTGAGTTCATCGGCGCCAAAGGCATAGGCCACGGAGAGGTAGTTGGAAGCGCTGGGATACCAGACCATCCCGCCCGTGCCGTCGCCATTGGCAGCAGCCGCGGCACACACCTGCTCTTTGACTTCAGCCGCTGTGGTCGGGGCAGCATCGAAGCCTAGTTCCTGCGCCCAGGTGTAGTTGTAGGTCATCACGTTGGCGGAGTGGCTCATCGGCCAGGCCACACGGCGCCCATCGGGAGCGATACCATCCGCAAAAATCCCGGGGTAGATCGCATCCAGTTCTTCCTGGGTCATGCCGTATTCCGGGTCATTGACGAAGGTATTCAGGTCCACCACCGCGTCCACCGTGGACCAGTCCAACAAGGAGCTGGTGTAAGCCACGGTTAAGTTAGGAAGGTCACCAGAGGTCAGACCGGTGTTAACCTTGTCCTGCAGGTCGCTGTGTTGACCCTGGTCGAATTCTTCAACTACGATGCCATATTCGTTGGTGGCGTTGAATTCGTCTACAATCGCAGCGATGGTTTCATTACGGGGATCGCCTTCACCATAGACATGCCAGAAGGTCACCGTTACCCCGCTGAGGTCCATCATCGGCTCTTCGGCGGGCACCTCGGTGGGCACTTCGGCGGCTGGTTCTTCGGCCGGTTCTTCGACCGGCTCTTCCATTGGCTCTTCGATTGGCTCCTCAGCAGGTTCCTCTGCCGGGGTGTTGCCACCGCCGCATGCAGAAAGGACCATGGCTGCAATCACCAGCAGACCCAATACAACAAACAATTTTTTAAACTTCATTTCTTCTCCTTTTTTTGAAGATGTTTCTGTTTCGCAGGATATCCTGCTTAACAATTTTACCAGTACACTATCAGTTCGTTCCTTAAAATTCTGTAAATGAATTGTTTTGGTACCAATTACCCTTTTAACCCGCTGCGGGCAATGCTCTCGGTGAATTGCTTCTGGGTGAAAAAGTAAATGATCAACACCGGGATGATGGTGATGAACGCCCCTGCCATGGTCAGCTGAAATTCCTGCCCGGCTTCAGAGACGAAGTTCATCAACCCGACAGAGATCGGGCGCCAGTCCGGGGTATTGGTCACCAATATCGGCCAGGCCAGCGCATTCCACGAACCCATAAAGGTCAGAACGGTGATCACCATCAGCGGCGCTTTGGAAAGCGGCAGCACCACTTGCAGCAGGAAGCGGAAATGCCCGCCCCCATCGATCAGGGTGGCATCATACAGCTCGTCAGGCACCTGGGCAAAGAACTGCCTTAAAAGGAAGATGTTGAACACGCTGCCCATAAAGGGCACCGTCAGCGCCGGCCAGTTGTTGATCCACGGGATCGGACCGATCCGTCCCAACCAGGTCACGGTTAGAAAGTTGGGGATGATATTGACCATCGCCGGGATCATCATCGTACTCAGCAGCAGGCCGAAGATCAAATCCCGCCCAGGGAATTTGATCCGGGCAAAGGCATACGCCGCCAGGATGCTGAAAGTCAGCGAGCCTGCCAGCGTGATCAAGGTAATTGAAAAACTGTTGAGCAGATATTTCGAGAACAGGGCCCGCTCCCAGGCGATCACGTAATTCTCCCACATCAGCTGCTTGGGCAAAAATTGGGAAGTCATGGTCTCAGCCAAACTCTTCAGTGAAGTTGCGATCATCCATGCAAACGGCACCAGGGAAACAAAAGCCCCCACCGACAGGAACAGATATACGAAAAAATGGCGAACCGTGTTTAGCCAATGCAAGCTTTTGGCCTGTTCAATCGTTTTAATTTTCTGCTGATTATCCATAGAACACCTTCGATCCCTGTGTGCGGTTATTGATATAAGTCAGGAACAGTATGATGGCAAACAGCACAAAGGCCATGGCTGAGGCGTACCCATAACGCAGCTTTTCAAAGAACTCGGTAAAGATGGCCACGCTGAAGGTATCCACTGTCCCCAATGCGAGGCTTTCCCGGAATATCCAGATGGTGGCAAATGCCTTGAAGGTCCCGATGATGGCGATCAATGAGAGGAAATAGGTGGTTGGCGAGAGCAGCGGGAAGGTGATATAACGAAAAGAATCCCAAGCATTCGCCCCGTCTATCTCAGCCGCTTCGTATAACTCGGTGGAGATATTCCCCAACCCAGCCAGATAGATGACTGTGTCGTAGCCCACATAGGTCCAGATCGAGTGGATGATGATCACCACCAGCGCCAGGCTGGGACCCGCCGCCCATGCGGGCCAATCCCATCCCTGCCCCGCAGCCATGATCTCGAAGACCCCTTTTGATTCAAACAGCCAGGCCTGCGGCTCTAACCCCAACCGCTGCAGCACCATATTTATCGGGCCGGTCTCACGGTTGGAGAACAACTGCCGGAATACCGCTGCACTGGCGATAAAGGGGGTCACATACGGCAGGAAAAATACCATCCGAAAGAACTCTGAGCCTTTCAGTTTCTGGAAAAGTAAAATCGAGAGGAACATTGAAATCGAGAGTTGGAAAGGCACCGTCCCCAGCGAGAAGAACACGGTCACTTTCAACCCCAGCCAGATATCCTCGTCTCCAAGGGCCACGATCTGTGGGATTTCACCGATCAGCAGCCAACCGCCCACCAGCAGAAACATCGCCCCCAATATTCTGCCCCAAAAGTGCAGATTACTGCTTTCTTTCGAAGCCCCTTCCCACAGGACCCAGGCAATCCCCAGCAGGAACAAACCCGCGCTGATCGTGATCACCTGCGGCCAGATGCCTGGATCAGTGTTGGTTTCCATCGCCGCAGCATAGGCGGCCAGCACCTGTGAATAAGTGTAATAGGCTAACCCGATCCCGGCGGCCAGTGACAGCCATACCAGCATAAATTGGGACTGGTAGAAGGAATTGCGCGGCGTCCTGACCAGATAAATGAAAGCAGTTCCCAGCACCACCGAGGCCAGCAGCAGCCAGAAGAACAGGTTGAACTGCGGTTTCACTTCCTGAAAGGCCTCAGAAAGCAGCTGGTTGAACAGTTCCCTGGTTTTTTCCTGCCCGATGATCTTGTCGCCGATCGCCAGAAAGGTCGGCAGCTGGAACCACAGGTATCGCAACAAGGCACCAAATACGGACGCATGCACCACCCCCGGCAGGATCAGCAGCCAGGGTTTCTCTCCATTTTCTCTCGCCTTCTTGATGATCTTCCTGAACAGGAAATACACCGCCACCAATGCCCCCAGGGCAATGAAGAACAGCAGTACATAGGTCAGGTTGCCGACTGCCCTGGTGTAATTGGCCAGACCAATGTAGTCGGTGCGCTTAATGCGCCACCTGTGCAGGCTGACATACAGCGCAAAACCAACCGGGAAGATGCCAAACAGAAAGATCAGTAAAACAGCGGGAGCGATGAACAGGTACCCGGTGAGAGATTCACGCAGGTTGCGGAGTCTCCGGGGAGTAAAAACAGACTTGATGCCTTCAGATATGCCCATACTCACTCACCTTTATGATGTGATTGATGTGACTGGGACTATTATACCGAAAAGCGACCTATCAGTTAATCTTTTCGATCATTTGCAAGAATACTTGAACCACTGCCGGATCAAAATGCTTGCCTGATTGTGCCCGGATATATGCCAGGGCGCGTTCTGATGACCAGGCCGGGCGGTAAGGGCGGTCACTGGTCAGCGCATCCCATACATCAGCCACCGCGAAGATGCGTGCTACCAGCGGGATTTCTTCTCCCCGGAGCCGGCGCGGGTACCCTGTGCCATCCCACTTCTCGTGATGACAATAGGGAATATCCAGCGATGGACGAAGGAAATCAACCGAGGAGAGCATCTCATAAGCAAATACCGGGTGCTTGCGCATGATCTCCCACTCGTCTGGGGTCAGCACGTCGGGTTTGAGCAAGATCCTGTCAGGCACTCCCATCTTGCCGATATCATGCAGCAGGGCCCCGCGCCGGATATGCACCAGGTTTTCTGATTTCACATTCATCGCCAAAGCCATCCTCAAGGTCAATTCAGTGACCCGCAATGTATGACCTTCAGTTTCCTTATCACGCAAATCCAACGCCCGCGACCAGCCCTCAATGGTGGCTTCATAGGCTGTTGAAAGCTCAAGGTTCGAAAGCTGCAAGCCCTGGTACAGCCGGCTGTTCTCGATCGCCAGGGCAGCTTGATCGGCGAACAAACTCACCAGGCGGATATCCTCCTCAGTGAATTTCCCTGTGTAGGAGCGGTCAATCACATTTAATACCCCGATGACACGGCTTTGTACCATCAAGGGCACTCCCATAATCCGGTGGAAATTCACGTCCCGCAGACTCTCCACTCGATGGGACCAGGATTGGTAATCATCGACCACTACCACCTCTTTTGTCTGGGCCACTACACCTGTTAGTCCTTCTCCAAGCTTGAGCCTCATATTTTTGGGCGTATCGGGTGAATTGTGAACCAAGACCGATTCCAAGTATTGGCCGCCCTCTTGCATCAAAAACAATGAACCGGCATCCACGCCGACAAGATTTACCGCCCTTTCCAAAATGGCATGCAGCAAGGAATTCAAATCCGCCTGCGAGTTGACCTCAAGCGAGGTTTGATAGAGAGTTTCCAATTCCACTGCCCGTTTTGCCCGGGCAGCCTCCTCCTCTTTGCGCTTGCTGATATCACGGTCGATGCCCAGCACCAATTCCCGCCCGCCATAGGTCACGATTGAGGTGGTAATTTCTACCGGATATAAACGGCCATCCTTGTGCTGCTGTAAGGTTTCAAAATAATAAACCCCCTGCTCCCGAATGCTCTGCAGGTAATCCACCAGATCTCCGCCAGTTCTTTTGTTCACATCCAGAAAGTAGATCGATTTCCCCACAAGCTCCTCGCGGGAATACCCGCTCATCTCGCAGGCCGCCAGATTACAATCGACGATCGACCAATCCACATCTGGATCATGGGGATCCAGCAGATAGATCGCATCAGGAGATGAAATGAACAAATGTTTGAAACGCTCCTCACTCTCAGAGATCGCCGCTTCAGCTTTTTTTAGATCAGTAATGTCTGTGATGGTCCCCACATATCCAAGGATATTGCCTTGATCATCCTCCTCAGGGACTGACCGGCCAATGACCCAGGCAACAAAACCATCTGGATGTATAAAGCGGTAATTGGCATAAGACTCCCTATTCCCCTGAGTGGAGTTCTCCCATTCCTGTTTAAGTTTCATCCTGTCTCCCGGATGAACACCGTTAAGCCAGCCCTCCCCCATCGCTTGTTCAGAGGACATCCCCGCTATCTCACACCAGCGCGGGTTCACGTACGTGGTAGCGCCTGCCGGATCCGTGCGGAAGATACCTACCGGCGAGATCTGAGCAAATGTTGCAAATCTGCCCTCACTCTGGCGCAGCAAATTTTCTCTTTGGGCGCCAATTTGTTGTTCCAACTCAAATTTCTGGCGGTAGGAAAGCAGATCGAAAACATCTTGATACGGCTTGCCCTCCTGATGGGAGACTTCAGAAAACTTAACATAATAGGTAAGTGCCAGGGTTAATATTATTGCTACCGATAACTTGCCGATGATTGAAGCCCCCAGCAAACCTGCGTAGTGAGGATCCCCCCAAAACGCACCTGTCGTTGTAATCAAGCTGTCCAGGATCAGAACAAACAAAATTGAAATAAAAATTCGAAGAAACAACTTTTCCCGGAACCATTTCCAGGCTTTCTCATAAATATTCAACAATAAGAACGTATCCACAAAGAAACTGACAGAACCTAACAGCATCATCAAACTGATCTTCTCAAAAACAGCCTGGGGAAGATTAAAAAAATTAAAGGTGCTTTCCAGGATGATCTGTTTGCTGGAGACAAAGGTCATAACCGTGATGGTCAAATTCGCCAGCAGAATGCCGTACACAGCATTCCGGGTTTCGATGGCATCTTCAAAGATGTAAACTAATAAAATCACAAACAAAGAGCCGATAAACAGTATTTCTGAGCCAGGGCTGACTGGTAATCCCGGGACCAATTCCACAAAAAATACAGATGCCAGGATCATCCGGACCGGCTGGAATGCGCCCAGAATGATATACAGCGGGGTCAGCCCAAAACGTGCCCGCAGCCGGAACAATACCAGCACCAGGGCAACCACTACCGCTGCCTCAAGCACCAATATCAGTAACTGGATCATTTCATCGTTGGTAAACACAGGTTCCCTTAAATCCTAAAAAACCCTCTCTCAAAATGATCAAGAGCACGGCTGGGCATTAATTTAACTTGATCGGATGGTTAGATAAGCCGGGCAACCAGCAGAACTAACAGGATTTTAAAGCTCATTATCCACTAATCTGCAAGAATCAGCAACTCAGCCTCCCCAACCAAAACCTGAACCTGATCCTGATTGCTGCAAATTGTGGTTAAGATCAAGCGTTTCTTTTCTTCGATCTTCTTAATGACCTCCACCCGCGTGGTGATCGTATCCCCCACCCGCACCGGGGCGAGGAATTTTAGGTCCTGCCGCACATAGATCCCGCCAGGGCCGGGGAGCTGGTTGCCGAGCACATTGCTGATGAACGAAGCAGTGAAGGAGCCGTGTGCAATCCGCCCTTTAAAGACCGTCTCCCTGGCAAAGACCTCATCCGTGTGGATCGGGTTGAAATCCCCACTGATACCGGCAAAGTTGACCAGGTCGGCCTCGGTGATCGTGCGCCGCGCCCAGGCGGCATCGCCGACCTTGAATTCGCCGAAACCCTTAACCTTGTATTCTCCCATCGCTTCCTCCTGATAAATCTGATTGTTATCCCAATTATAGTCAAGACCGCCGGGCCTGCACCGGCAGCCCGCCTCTCTATATCCAGAAGGAGGGCAAAAAGATACGCAGCAGCGTATCTGCCAGCAGACCGAGCATGAAATACCCGCCAAATGAGCGGTTGTTGATGAATGAGATCGGGGCAAAGTAGAGCGGCCACCCGCCTTCACCTGCGGGGAAGTCTTCTGGTCTCTCAGCCGGTTTTGGCTTGAGCAGCGCTGGGATCACCTGCTTGAAAGTGGGCAGCGCCAGCAGGACGACCAGCATCACCGGGGTGAAATACTTCATCACGATCAGGGCGATCACGATCAGATAGGAAAGCGCCATCATCCCGAGCACCGCAAAGCGTGAGAGCTTTTCTCCCAGCAGCACCGGCAGGGTATGGATGTGCTTGGCCCGGTCGACCTCGATCTTGTCGATGTGCTTGCCGAAGATCACCGTGGTCACCCCGAGGACATACGGCAGGCTGGCCCAGACCACGAACCAGTCCCAGGATTGGGCCAGCACGTAATACCCGCCGCCGATCATCAGCGGCCCCCAGACCAGCAGCACGGCGATCTCACCCATGGCGATATATTTCAGCGGCCAGGTGTAAAAGAGCACAAAGAAAGCCCCCGCCCCCAGCAGCCAAAGGATGTTCAGGTCCCAGCTGTTGGCGGCCATCAGGGCGACTCCGAAAGCCAGCGCAATCGCCCCGGTGATGCCAGCGTAGGTCAGTAGCTGCCCCCGGGTCAGCAGGCCGGCGGCCAGCGGCTGCGGCCCGTATTGGGTGCGGAAGTAGTTGTCTTCATCCACCCCGCGCACAAAGTCGGTGTAGTCATTGAGCAGATTGTTGGCCGCATGCGAGAAGACCAGCCCCAGTGCCAGCCCCAGCCAGGGCAGCAGGCGGAATTCCCCATCCCGCAGGGCAAAGATCCCCGCCAGGGCGGCGGAAATGAAGGTCATCACCAGCACCGCCGCCCGGCTGGCGATCAGCCATTTCGAAACGATATCCAGCGCATCCCATTCTTCCTTGGTCACAGAGGGGATCACCTGCAGCGCTTTCTTCCACATCGCAAAGTTCATCAAGTTTCTCCAAATGATTAAGATGGGGTAATTATAACCATTTTTGTCCGGAATTTCAGTGGGTCTATTTATCCTCTTTACAATCATAACAGCTACACAACTTGTCAAGCCCTTATGCAATCACAGTATTTCTCTCTTATCCACCTATTAGATTTTATAAGTATAATTGATTCATAAATCAGCCTGTCAAGCTGATCTATGGAGGCTCCCTGATAATGCCTGGTGCTGCGCGGCGGCTCATGGAACAATAATCAGAACAACGCCCGCAGTGCGTATCGAAACAACAACAATCCCAACAACCGCAACAACAACAACGGTTTTCGGGTCTGTGTTGGGCGTCCCATTTCTTTGTCCCCTTCCACAGGCAACCATCTGATGGTTGCGAGTGGTGATGGTCCAGCCACCATTTATCACTTCCAGAATTGATGTGTGTTTACGAATACCCATCCGAGGCGGAAGATCAGAGAAGGTGCAGGCGAGTCTCGTCCGCACAGAATTTTTCTGTCGGGCAAATATATAACTTGAGCGACTCCTGGGCCTACCGCCCTGAGTCGCTCGCTTTAATCCATCCCCCCAATAACCTGCCAATCTCAACTACCATCATACTAACATGTCGATATTGCCCGTTGTTTAGCCATTTCCATTCATGAACCAGCCGCAAATACAATCGAATCTTATTTAGGGTAGAATCAGCCAGCCTAAGCGTTTCTAACCTTTGACTGCCCTTTTTGGAATGGGCATCGAATAGAAATTCCTGAAAGTCAAGTAGAGTATGCATCATCCGCTGAGTTACACTGAACCGATAGGCGCGGGGAAACTTCTCCGCTTTTGGCAGCAACCATTTCAGAAGATCAAAGGTGCGAGAAAAAATGACCATTTCTTCCATTCAAGACTCCTTTTCATTATTTGATCAAATCATATCTTTTGAGAATCTCTTGGAGGCTTTTCAAAAAGCCTCCAGAGGAAAACGCGGAAAACAAAGTACAGCCAGGTTTGAAATTTATCTTGCAGATCATCTTCTGGAAATTCAGGCTGAATTGCGGAGTGGTGATTACCAGCCAGGGGAATATGTCCATTTTATGATCCACGACCCCAAGAAAAGACGAATCAGCGCCGCTCCTTTCCGAGACCGGGTTGTCCATCACGCACTTTGCAACCTGATCGAACCAATTTTTGAAAGTTCTTTTATCTCAGATAGTTATGCCAATCGAATAAAAAAGGGCACTCACCGGGCAATAGACCGATTGCAATATTTTGCCAGAAAATACCGCTATGTCCTTCGAATAGATCTTGAAAAGTTTTTCCCTGCAATTGATCATCAAATATTGCTGGGCATTTTGTCGGAGAAAATTCAGGATAGTGAAGCCAGACGTTTAGTGAGGAAAATCATTTCCTCTGGGGAGCATATCTTAGATAGTGAGTATCAAATGGTCTATTTTCCTGGCGATAATCTGTTTTCAATTCATAGACCACGTGGTTTGCCTATCGGCAACTTAACGAGTCAATTTTGGGCTAATTGTTACTTAAACCCCTTTGACCATTTTGTGAAACGAGAATTGCGTTGTAAAGCGTATCTGCGGTATGTAGATGATTTTGCCCTCTTTTCAAACGATAAGAAAAAACTGTGGGTATGGAAGGCAATGGTTATCCAACGCCTGGCTGATTTCAGGCTGACAGTGCATCAAAATTCTGCGCAAGTCACACCGGTAACAAATGGGATTCCCTGGCTGGGTTTTATTGTTTATCCCACTCACCGAAAATTGAAATCTCGCAATGTGGTTAAGTTTACCCGCCGTCTTCGCCAGCGTTGGGATCACTATTGTGATGGAGAGATAAGTTTTGCTGAATTTGACGCCAGCGTTCAGGGCTGGATCAACCATGTGCGTTATGCCGATAGCTGGGGATTGCGCACACATTTATTGGGCAAGCCGCTTATAAAAAAATCTGATTAGCCAGGTTTCAACTACCTGCATATCTACACCGGACAGAGGTCAGGCTTCAGGCAGAGAAGGGGGACGCCCAACACAGACCCGAAAACCG
>JAFGDK010000078.1 GCA_016932165.1 Anaerolineales bacterium | reverse complement strand
GAGCTTTTGCGCGCGCTCGATCAAGATACGTGTTTCATCCGAAATCGCCACCTGCGCAAGCGCTTCTTGATCTGCCCATTTTTTGGCAGAGAGGATCTCCGCCTCGCTCAAGCGGGCGCGCGAAGCTTCAACCGTGATCGCTTCCTGCCTGCCCGTTTTACGATCGCGGGCTGTGACTTTGAGCAGGCCGTTCACATCGAAATCAAACTGCACGGTAACGGCAGACGGGTTGCCGGGCTTTTCGGGTTCCAGGCCGGTGATCAGGAATTCGCCCAGGGGCGTGTTATCCGAAGCCACCGGGTATTCGCCCTGATAAACTTCAATGCGGATCGTATCCTGTTCGGGATAAACAGTATAGAATTCTTCTTCTTTAGTAGTCGGGATCGTGGTGTTGCGCCGGATCAGAACTTTATAACGGTCGGAGATCAACTCGCCCATGAATGGCTGAGCCACTGCAATCCCCAGGGAGTGTGGCGTGACATCTACCAGGATGGCATCGATTGGTTCGCCAGCAATAATGGCCGCCTGTACGCTGGCCCCCAGGGCGACAACTTCCTCCGGGTTCAATGACATATGCGGTTCGGTATCCAATGCATTGGCCACTAGTTCCCACACAGCGGGGATGTATGATGAGCCACCAACCATAAAGACCTGCTGAATCTGTTCGGAAGAAACCCCTGAATCGAGAATCACCTGATCGATGGAAGCCAGCGTTTTTTGGAGCAACGGCTGAATCAGGATTTCGAAATCCTTTCTGCTGATCTCGTATTCCAGATGCAGCGGTACACCTTTTTTCTCTGCCAGATATTCTTCCTTGATCCAGACATACGGATGGGCAGAAAGCTGAATCTTGGCAATCTCGGCAGCCCGCAGGATTCTGGCAAAAGCCCGCCGGTCGTCCCGCACTTTCACGCCATGAGTCTCCTCGAACCAGGCTGCGATTTTCTCGGCCAAGAGCAGATCGAAATCATCACCCCCTAGTTGCGTATCACCGTGGCTGGCGCGCACTTCCACGATGCCGCCCATCAGTTCCACCAACGAAACATCGAAAGTGCCGCCGCCCAGGTCATAAACCAGCACGGTCTGGTCTTCGGCCCCGTTAAGCCCGTAAGCCAGGGCAGCCGCAGTGGGTTCGTTGATGATCCGGCGCACATTGAACCCGGCAATCCGCCCCGCGTCGCGAGTGGCCTGGCGGGCCGCATCCGAAAAATAAGCCGGCACGGTGATGACGGCATCCGAAACATCTTCTCCCAGAATACACGATGAAATTTCCTTTAATTCCCGTAAAATAAAGGCGGAGATTTCCTGAGGGCTGAGGGATCGCCCTCCCAGTGTAATGCGGAGATCGTCACCCATCTTGCGTTTGATCGAACGCACAGTGTTCTCGGGGTCGAGAACATACTGGTTGCGGGCCGGCGTCCCCACCAACCACTTCTGATCGGACGAATAGCCTACCACAGATGGAATGATGCGCTCGTTGCCGTTAGGCAGCATGATTGGCAGGCCATCACGCACAACCGCAACACCTGAATTTGTAGTACCCAGATCGATACCAACGATTTTGCTCATAAAATATATCCTCTATCAAAATGACTTGTGTGTAAAGTAGACAGCTGGCATCCAGACTCCTAATCAACCCGGTAAACGATCACTTCCGCGTACCGCAAAACGCCAGCCGGAGATTGATATCCGCAGCGCTCTTCGGCGGTAATAATGCCTGGGGTCGGTTGTATTCCAGGAGGAACCTGGTCAGTTTTCCCTACGACAACGTGCTGATATGGGTCGAATGGGAAACCCACGGATGGGATGGGCGTAACACCGCCGGATTCAAGCACCGCCAGCAGCCGTTCGCGCACCAGATTCAAGCCATCCAGCCACCCGGCCAGCATGGCACGGTCTGTTGGGGAAACCAGCATTGCCTGCGCTGGAGAAAGTGCAGCACTGCGGGCAGCCAGATCACGCTTTGCCAGGTAACGCTGGCCGCTTGAGATCGCATTGTCTAATCCATCCAGGGCCGGCAGCAGTGCTTCAAGCAGATCTTTCTGAGCGGCTATGGTGCGCGCCTCTGCCAACATCTCTAGCAGGCGAGTGTTCTGCTCCTGGGTCGACTGTGCGCTGGCCAGGATTTTTTCGATGCGGACAGATTGATCCTCGGCCAGGGCATTGGCTTTAAATTGGGTCTTCCCCAGCTTGCGCACCTCTTTCTCCAAATTGACCAATCCATCCGGGGATTCTGGCGCTGGCAATTGATCCTCCAGCCGTTTGAGAAGGCGGGATAGGGTCTCCCAGACCTGGCGGTGATTGCTCATATCTTCACCTGGCGGTAATCGGCTGAGAAATCGGTAACCTCCAGATCGCCATGATTGTGTAGAAGCAGCCAGATATCCTGGGGATCGAAAGCCAGATCGAGTTTTTTGGGACGCTTGCGCGGTTTCCAGGGAGGCGGGGGCTGGAACAAGAACAGGTCGGTTTCGGCCTTGGCATCTTCGGTTTGTAGTTTTTCGTAGGCCGCTCTTACCTGTTTGAATTCATCCGCATGCGTTTCAGGGGGGTATTGGCGCACCAGCTCATAATATTTGCGCCGGACATCGCGTGCAGGGGCGCGGGGTGGCAGCCCCAGCACGGCGTAGGGATCGCTGCTGGTCAGATCGGGTTGGCGGTCACGCGCGGATTGTTTGCGTTCTTGACCGGGATCGGGCAATGGGGTATGAGAATCAGAAATCATAGAATTCATCCTCACCGAATTGGTTGCTAAAATCATTCAGAAAATCATCAACCATCTGGGGACCTCCCATCTCCAGCATCCGTTCCAGAAAAGCCTGTGGGCCATCTGCCATCATACGAGCCAGTTCCACTTTATCGGCCAGTTCACTATCTCTGGTTTTACGGGCAATACGAGCAGCCTCATTCAGGTGTTTTTTACTCTCTTTGGCATTCCCCAACTTATCTTCGAGACGAGCCAGCATCAAATGCGCCTGTCCGGGAAGTTGGTTAGCCGCGATGGCCTTTTCTAGATATTGACGGGCCAGGTCGTTATCATAATCAAGTAGTCTTTCACCAATCCAACAAAACGCTGGCTCGTCAGGTTCCGCTTTTTCGATGGAGCGCGCAATCCAGGAATTTGCTTCTTCCAGATTATTCTCTTCTCGCCACTTGAGCGCCTGCTCCAGGTAAAATTCGCCCGGAATGGATTCGTCCTGCATTTCGAGTTGCCGGATTGTTTCCCAGGCTTGTTCTGAGTTGTTCATTTTGATCCACCCACTCAGTATTAAATCGAAAACATCGAAATCCTTGCCAGCATATTCCATCGCTCTCTTTGAATATGCTTCAGCTTGACCCAAATCAGCTATACAAATGAAGCATTCGGCGATGTAGGCGAATGTACGCGCATCATTGGGCTGGAATTCCAATGCTTTCTGATAATTTTCGATAGCTTCAGCAAAACGATCCCAAGAAAAATTGATTTCAGCCTGATCGAGATACCACTCGGTCATAGCTTGACGGGCTAGTTGGTTGTCGGGCTGCAATTCAAGTGCGCGTTTCCAACAGCGTAGGGCACCAGTTTTATTCCACCATGCGCCACTGCGAAAATACACTTCTCCCAATCGGAGCAGTGCAGGGACATGCTCAGGGTCTCGTTCCAGAATACGCTCTAATTCGTTCTGAGCAGCCTGAACCCGGCCTTCGAGCAGCAATCCATTTGCCATTGCCAGACGCACATCCAGGTTTTCGGGTGACCACTTGATGGCCTGTTGATAAACCCGGTTCGCTTCATCGAACTGCCCAGCCTTGCGATAGGCTTCGGCAGCGCGTTGCCACAAACGGGCAACCTGTTCATCAGCGATGGCATCTGGGTGGTTGGCGTGGCGCGGACGGCGGCGCAAAGCTTCGCGCCAGGTCTCACCGGCTGCCAGATAGTTTTCCTGGCGTTCATGGATCAAGGCTAGGTTATACGACAGTCGGAAACTGCTGCTATCCAGTTCAACCGCGGCTTGCCAGTGTTTTTGGGCTTGATCCCATTGGCTGGCCAGGGCAGCCTGGTAGCCTAAATGTTGATGAATTTGAGCCAACAACTCGTTCAAAGCGTTATCGTCCGCTTTATGCCCGCCAGCCTCCTGTGCGGCAGCCAGTGCAGTCTGATAATCGCCCTGCATGACAAAATCTTCGGCTGCCCGGTGAAATATCTCGGCCAGGTTATCACGCAATCGCTGGCTGCAAATCCCGGCTGAATAAGCCGCCAGCCATTCTCGACGAGCCGCTTCCCAATCTTCCAATTGGGCTGAGAGTACGCCGCGATAATAGTGCCGAATGCCCTGTTCAGTTTGTGCGGCCGCGGCTGGTTCATCCAAACCAGCTTGTGCTGTCAGAAGATCACCTTCTTCTAAAGCAACCAGTGTGTGCCATAACTGCGGCGCTTCAGGGGGCAACTGGTACGGGCGGCGGCGAAAAACACCCGTTGTCCGCAACATAGTTTGCTCATCAGAGTTTAAATCAGCCCACACCGGATCCGCCTCCGGGTTGTGTCCTTGTTGGAGGAGGGCCAATGCCAGGGGATAAGCTGCACGATTTGCAAACTGCCCTGTCATCTGGCGAGCTGAGCGGTATGACTGAATAGCCAGAGCAAGATCACCAAGATGATGAGATGCCAATCCCAGATGATATTCATAACAGGGATCGTTGGGTTGGATTTCGGTTGCTTTTCGCAAATCTTCCCAACCGGTTTGTTGATGGGCTTCTGAAGCATAGAAACGTTCTATTCCGCGCCGAAAATAAGCTTCTGCCAGAACTGGCATTGGCCGAAAAGATGCAGGGATCCGTTCCCAGGTTTCGATAGCCTGATCATAATCGTTACTTTGAAAGGCTCTCAGCCCATTGAGACGCAATGCCGCGGCACTTTGGGCTGAGCCTTTAGATTTTTTTCTTCGTTTCTTTGCCATTTTTTTTCTCCAGGAAAACAGCAAAATTATACTTGATTTTTATCCAGGCGAATCACTACAACAGCCAGCTATGAAAGCGCAAATATTGTCAGAAGAGGAACCTCCAGTAAGATAAAAAATCAAAACACCCCCACATCTCCCTTCCGCTCCACGAAATCCCAAAGAACCATAAAAGCTTATAGCGAAATGTAGAATTGCAAGAATTCTTTGAAATTGGTGTGAAAGGACATGATCCAGGCTTCAATAAAGGTACGCTGTTCGAAAAGGGGGAGCAAATCGATTTCCAAATCCCGGCGTTTAATCCTCTCCACTTTCTTTTGCAGTGCGAGCATTGCGGATTGCACGGTGTAGGAATCGACCCCATCTCTTTCCAATTTCTGCCCTAGTGGGTGGATGCGCTGCTGCATAAACCACAAGAGGTCATAAAAATCGCGCCCCTTTATGGCGATTCCGGTACCCCCGATCTGGAAACTGCGTTCCAGGCAAGCCAGCATCTTGCCGGCCATCATCGTTTCCAGGGAAAAATGAGAGGGCACAAAACTTCTGCCAAAATGGATCACTGGTGTCTGCTGAATGATGGCACTTTGAGGGTGCTGGCTGATTTCTACTTTCAAATGGAGCATTTCATCTCGATGCGGAGATAAGCCCAATTCGTACAGAACTGGAAATCGCAGCGTTAAGCGAATGATTCCTGTTTCGCTTTCCTGGCGTCTTACAGAAATCTCCTGATAGCTCCAATGCTTCTGAAAATAATCCAACAAATCATCTCTAAAAAGATCTAGACCGATGCCCTGGCTGTTATCCAAATCGATATCTTCAGATAAACGATTCAGGTTGTAGATGATGTGCAGACAGGTTCCGCCATAGAAATTCAAACCACGGTAAAGGGGGTGATTATAGATAAAGTCCAACACCAGCGATTGCAACGCCTCCATAAGATGGATCCGTTTGGTTTCATTGGCGAGCGGATAATCTAAGTTGTTCAGTACATTTAGGAGGGTTTGGATGATGGTTGCCATAGGGTTCTCTGGATATTCTCGTGAATAAATGTCATTTTTGGGGAGGCACTGAGTTCAATATACGCTTGAAATTCATCCCTGACTTCTAGGGATAGCTCATCTAGATTCAATCTCAATTCCTCCGCCAGATTGATCTGCTGCGTGCGTAAAGCGCGCGGTAGCGGTCGAAAATAGAAATAATCAAACAGGGCTTTCGCGACCGTGGCCTGATTGAAGATCGCCCCTAGAAAGGTTACTTGCGAAAAACCAGTATAGAGGGTCGATTTAATATGTCGGTATGAAAATGTCCCCAACGCGTTGTCTACCTGGTTGGTATTTTTGATGGTGACCGCTGTGATCGGGTAGGTCACTTCTGTCATGATCCTGGCGCGCTGGAGCATGTATTCCGAGGAGACATAACTCTGTGGGGTGATGATCGCACTGACCGCTGGCCGAAAATCAACCTGGTTTTGGTGGCGTTCATAAAATTGGCGGGTCATATAAACGCCTTTTTTCAGGCGGATCACATGCCCCTGCTTGACCCAGCGCGCTAAATTCTCACGAACCTGCTGTGTGCTGGATTCTTCTAGATTGAGAGTCTGTTTGAAGCCGGTGATCGTAAAGTAGGGGAGCTTCTCGAGGGGTTTTAGCTGGTCAACCTTCATGATAGATCGCATTTTATATCGGATAATTGGTATTTAATCCATATTATCCGATATAAAATTCAGATTGTCAACTGGGTCACTGTCCAATCTATTACATAAATTGATAAAATTGCTCCACTCGAAATTCATCCTGGAAAGTTCATTGACGTATAGCATATGAAAGAACACTATCTCCTCGATCCAGATATCATTTTCCTCAACCACGGCTCTTTTGGTGCCACACCCCGCCCTGTGCTGAAAGCGTACCAGGCATGGCAAACCCGGCTCGAACGCCAGCCTGTGCAATTTCTCGGCCGAGAAATTTGGAATGAACTGAAACAAGCGCGGCAAATCCTGGGGAATTATCTCAATGCAGATGCCGATGATCTGGTTTATATCCCCAATGCCACCTTTGGAGTCAACATCATCGCCCGTTCGCTGCAACTAGCGCCGGGTGATGAAATCCTGACCACAGATCATGAATATGGGGCCTGCGAGAATGTGTGGAAATTTGTGAGCCAGAAAAATGGTGCTATCCTTGTAAAACAACCGATTCCTTTGCGCCTGGCATCACCTACCGAAGTCGCCGAACAATTCTGGCAGGGTGTGACACCCAAAACCAGGGTGATCTTCATCAGCCATATTACCTCGCCAACGGCAGTGAGTATGCCTGTGGAGATCATCTGCCAGAAAGCGCGTGAAGCAGGGATCTTGACCGTCATCGATGGTGCCCATGCCCCTGGTCAGATCCCCCTGGATTTGATAGCCATGGAGCCAGATTTCTACCTGGGAAATTGTCACAAATGGATGCAAAGTTCCAAGGGAGCTGGATTTCTGTACACTCGTCCAGAATTGCAGCCGCTTCTGGAACCCCTGGTGGTTAGTTGGGGCTGGGGTGAGAATTCCGGATTCACAACCGGGTCCAAATATCTGGATTATTTTGAATGGTCGGGCACCCATGACCCCTCCGCTTATCTCTCGATTCCGGCCGCCATTCAATTTCAAGCGGAGCATCATTGGTCTGTAATACAGGAACGATGTCAGCAAATCCTGGCCGATGGGCTCAAACGTATCGAAAAGTTAACCGGATTGGAAACTGTTTATTCGGACCAGGCTGCGCCATTTGTGCAAATGGCAGTGGTTCGTTTGCCACGGGTACGTGAGATCTCCGCATTTCAGAGAGAACTTCTGCAAAAATACCGAATCGAAGTGCCTTGTATCGACTGGAATGGCCAGCACTTCATTCGTATCTCGGTTCAGGCGTATAATACCGAGGCTGATTTAGATACCTTGGTTGACGCAGTGGAAGAGCTGCTTCCCCAACATAGCGCTTGAGATAACATCAGTTGACGATTCGTTTTGCGGTCAGGACAACGCCATTGATGGGGATGTGCCAACTGCCACAAGTGGTTGATGGCACCCAAAGGAGCGGCCTTCCTCTACGCTCGCCGCGAAGTACAGGATGGGCTCGAACCGCTGGTGGTGAGTTGGGGCTATGAAAACACTCAGCCCTCCGCCTCTCAGTTCATTGATTACCACGAGTGGCAGGGGACACGCGACCTGGCGGCTTATCTCAGCGTGACGGCAGCGATTGATTTCCAGCAGGAGAACCATTGGGAGGCGGTGTGCGACCGTTGCCATCACCTGGCGGTGGACGCCCGCCGGCGGATCAACGCCCTGACCTCCCTGGAGCCGGTCTGCCCGGAGAGCTCCCGCTGGTTTGGGCAGATGTTCACCGCCCGCCTGCCGGAAAACACCGACTTGCAGGCGTTGAGCTCTCACCTGTTCCATGATCGCCAAATCGAAGTCCCCCTGACCCTGTGGAACGAGCAGCCCTTGATCCGGGTCTCGGTGCAGGGCTATAACACCCAGGCTGACCTGGATACCTTGATCGCTGCATTGCAGGATTATTCAAAGCCAGGGAAATCCCCCTGCAGGGGTGTCCTAAATTGAAATTCTAGGACACCCCTTATCTATACTGCTTATCGTCGGGTCAGCGGCAAGAAGATCTGGTTGATCAAGTAAGTCTGTGTATCCGCCGAGGCGGGCGCAGCTTCGCGATTGCCCACG
>JAFGDK010000077.1 GCA_016932165.1 Anaerolineales bacterium | reverse complement strand
CCGCCTCCGTGCATCATGGTTTACTCCTTCATTTGGTCTGAATTGGCTAGATCCCTGCCTGGCCGGTGCCGCGGGAAAACACCATCATAAAGAGTATCACAATCATCAGGATACAAAACCCCACTCTCGGCACGATCTTCAAGAAATGGGAAACCTGTTCAATTTGATCCTCGTCCTCAGATTCTACCAGTGAATGGATTTTATTTTCCAGCCGGGGTTCAACCAGAAAATGGAATGTTCCCAGTGCCAGTCCAAGCGCTGCACCCAGAAACAATGCAAACCAGCGCGGGCTGCTGAAGTACATGCCCAAGCTGCGCCATCCAGTCAGCAGATAGTTGAGGAGCGCGCCCGCAGCCAGGGTAAGCGAAACCAGAATTGTCGCTAATCTGAAAATCCTTGGAAAGACGAGTCCCATCAAGCGGTTGCGCTGGCTGGTGGACATCCGGGAGAGGACTGGAAAAATCACAAACACAATCGCGCCTACAAGCCCGAACCAGGCTGCGCCGGAGATCACATGCACCCAGCGGGTGATGACATACAGAAGTGAGGACATCGACAATTTATCCTTTATAAATTCGGATAAATTATATCCTAATTTGTGCTTGGCAACAGTCTACGATGGGGCAAGATTACCGGGGGTCAGGCTGGCGAATCGGAGGTGATCGCATTCTGGATTTGTCGGATTAACTCATCAGGATTGCGCGTTGAAAATGAAATATCTCGCACCCACCCAAACTTTTCCTCGAGATGGATCACCACCCTTGGATATTCAAGGAAGTTAAAAGAAGCCCGGTACCGGTTCCTGACCATCATAAAATGGATCCCCGCCCCGCCGTATTTCATCAACCAGGGTAGATCGTCATCAGGCAGGCAAGCGCTGATGTTGTTCAATGGAACCGTCCAGTGGAAGATGCCGAATTTCAGCCTCAGTGCATTGGATGAAAGCTGGATGAGCAGGGTCCTAAAATTTATCACGTAGAAGAGGAAGAACGCGGAGAAGAAGAACAAAACCCCGGCGAGGGTATTCACACCGCTGGCGATCACCCGCCAGACAGTCAGGAGCATGAACAGTAGTGAAAGGGCAATAAAAAGCAGCTGTGTTTTCTTTGAAGATAATTTTTCACTGTATAGGATTGGTTCACTTGTCACCATCGCCTCCTTTCATCTGAAACCCCAGCGGTTGGCCTTATTTTCCATACAGCGCCGCAGCAGGCATGTTCTGATCTCGCCGGGTGGCATAGATCTCTTCCACCGCCCGGACGGCATTGCCGACCCCATCCTCGGCCCTGATCTGCTCGCCGAGGGCGGCAGCCCGGCTCTTGATCCCCTCGTCGGTGACTGCCCGGGTGATGGCGGCCGCCAGCTTTCCGGCAGTCAGCTTGAGGCGCGGGATCGGCTTGGGACCGACACCCAGTTTCTCCACCCGCCATCCCCAGAAGGGCTGGTCGGAGAGGAAGGGCACCACCACGGTGGGTTTGCCTGCCGACAGTCCCATGCCGGTTGTCCCCGCGCCGCCGTGATGGGCGACTGCCGCCACCCGCTGGAAGAGATAGCTGTGCGGCACGCTGTCCAGCCGCAGGATCGAATCGGGCAGGCTCTCCACCCCCAGGTCGGCCCAGCCGCCCAGCAAAATTGCCCGCTGCCCGCAGATCTCCAGCGCCTCCACGATCAGGTTGGTCAGCCAGGCGGCATCCTGGTCGACCATGCTGCCAAAGCCGATGTACACCGGCGGCTCACCGGCAGAGAGGAAGGCTTCCAGTTCCGCGGGCGGCTGCCAGTCCCGTTGCTGGTCCAGGAACCAGTACCCCGTGATGATCTGGTTCTCGTTATAGTCCGCCGGGAAGGGGATCACGTGCCGGCTGAAGCCGTGCAGGATGGGGAAAGGCCGCAGGTCGATATCGCGGTAGAACTTCCAGGGCAGGGCTGGCATCCCGAGCAGGCTTTCCCGGTTGCGGTTGATCAGCTTGTAAAACATGCGGTAAAAGGAACGCAGGGCGAAGGTGTAGCTGTACTTGTTCACCTGGCCGAGGAAGGGCAGCCAGTCCGGGAAGATCATCCCCGCAGAGTACGGGTAGGCGGTGGTGGGTACCACCGGCTGGAGGGCGGTGGAGATCATCGGCAGGCGCAGGTAGGCCCCGATATGCAATCCGGCCATGGCGGCGATCGAGGAAAAGATCATCAGGTCAGCGCCCTCGTTGGCAGTGAGGTAGCCAGTAAAATACTCATCCCCAATCTGCTCGATGGCCTCTGCCATCCAGCGGGCGATCCTGACCGGGTTGTTGCCCAGCCTGCTGATATCTGCCTGCATGGCCCGCATCGGGTCGGCTTTGATCGGGGCGAACTCCAGTCCCTGCTCTGTGACCATCTCTCCGAACAAGGCGTCAACTGCCATGCGGACCTGGTGCCCGGCCTCCGCCAGTCCGCGTCCCAGGGCGACATGCGGTTGCACATCCCCCCTGGTGCCGATCGCAGTGATCGCTATCTTCATGATCGTCTTTCCTTTCTAGGGCACGCCCCAGATGGAGACCGCGCCATCGACCAGTACGAATAGGCTTTTCCCATCCTGCGAGAAGAGAAGCTGCTCAATCCGTGAACCCATGGGAGGAGAGTATTCTGCCAGGAGTTCAGATGTGGTAACTGCGTATAACTGGAAGCTCTCGCCGGTTGAAACCGCCAGGATGGCTTTATCCGGTGAGAAAGTCATGCTGGCAGCCCAGGCGTAAATTGTGCGTCTTCGCGCCCCCAGCCCTTCGAAATCCCACAGGTAAATCTTGGGCGGGTTCTTATCTGCATCCTGCGTGCTGACCCCAGCCGCCAGATAGCTTCCATCGCCTGTGACCGCCACCTCCATGACATAATCTTCAAACACTTTTCTCTGAATATCGAGTGGAACCGCTTCCGCTTTCATATTCTCATAATCTAAGAAGAACAGCATCAGTTCGCTAAAGTCAAAGGTGCCCGGGCGGTCCAGGTTTGGTTCTGCTTTCAAAACAAGTACTGAGCCATCTGGTGAAAAATGGATTTCTGCCAAATCTCTGGTATACCCGCCCAGCCTGAATAAGGTTTCACCACTTGCAACATTGATCACTTCTACGACTTTGTTGCTAACCGGGTAGGCAACCACAATGTGGCCGGGGTCGTAGGCCACCACACCCGGCGCGGCGCAATTTTCCGCCAGCACAACCGGATCAGTTGATCCTCCAATTTGATTCCTAAGCAGTTGAGTTCCCAGACAATAGAAAATCTCATCCTCCGACTGGCCGAACTTGCCGGTCAGGCTGATGTATTCATCGGCTGGGACGGCATCCAAAGAGATTTCAAGCGCTGTTGAGGTTTCCCATAGCAGCCAGTATGCCAATTGATACTTGCCATCTGTCATCTCCTGGCTGGTGTAGTACTGCCACTCATCCCAGGCAGTGAAGGTGTTTTTATACGGTCGAATTTCGCGCGGCGAGAAGAAAGAGATTTGGTCATAGCTCATCTCTTGCAAGTCATCCCAATAACCCTGTTCCTCCGGTAAAATATCCTGGATAAATTCCTGATCCTTGGTTCTTTCCCGCGTTTCTAGATTGATGGCAGACATCTCAACTCCATCTGCCCACCAATTTGCCTGGAAGATCAGATAGTCCCCATCTTCTGAGAAAACCGGCTGTGTTCCCGCTGGCAAACCCGCCCGTTCCACCATTTCCATTTTCTCAAGATCAAAATAGGCATATTTTGGGTTTGATGACTGGATCATTGTGACAAGGTATTTGTTGCCCTTCGAAAATGGTGTCGAAACCAGCGTTCCTACTCCATTCTGTGATAACTTCACTTCAATGTTTTCAAAATCCGTGATGTCAAAAATTTCTAAGCTTTCGTTCCAAAAACCATCAGAGATTGCTAATAAGCTGCTGTCTTCTGAAAATGCGATTGTTTGGACGAACTGGAAGGTACGCGGTAAGGAATATTCTTTTCCTGTCTCCAGTTCCCAAATGCTGAGGGTAGTATCTTGGTATGCTGTCGCCATCAGTGTGCCCAACTCATTGAAGGCAATCGTCAACACACTCGATCCATATTCATTTTGTTGGAATTCAGCTTGGGGAAAATTCTTCAAATGGTCAAATTGATATGCCATTTGCCCAGTAGTGAGATCGTAGATTTCTACAGTATAGGTCTCGTCAGCAGAGGGCAGCGCAACGTAATGGAAATTTCCAGCAAAGTTAGACGGCAATTCCTGGGCTGGCAAGAAGAAATTCCTTTGAGGTGCAGGGAGTTCATACAGATATTCCCCGTCCAGAGAATACCCCACCAGGTGTGTGCGGGTCATCAGCACGGAGGCCAGTTTTTCCTGGTCTTCTGTGGCATAGAAGGCATTCGATACGCTGCCATAGATCGGCCAATCCAGCACTTCTAGCTGAGAGGCATTTTCCAGGCTGATCGCCTCACGACCTGCTGGGACCAGTGTTGGGGTAGGAGAGGGGATTATTGTCGGCGTGGGCGTATGGGTGGGGGTCGGTTCTGGCGTATTGGTGGGGATAGGTGTTGCTGTGTTCGTTAGCCGTGGCGTGGCGCTTGGTATCGCGGCCTCTGGTTGTGCATCAGTCCCGCAGCTGGCCAGCAGCATCGCCATCGCCAGCAGGAAAACAACACTTTGCTTAGACATTCTGATCCCCTTCCTTTTTACAGCTGGAGTACATCGAAAAAACCCTCATACCAGTTTACCGTCTTTCGGATATTAAAATCAAGTGGGTAGTTCCCCTCAACAGGGGCCTCATGTATAATCTAAGGCAATGAGCACTGAAATCATCCTGACCCTCTCGATTCTTGGATTTGCGGTTATCCTGTTTATCACCGAATGGCTGCGAGCAGACCTGGTTGCCCTGCTGACCCTCTCTGTGCTGGCAATCACCGGTCTGGTCAACGCTGAAGAAACTCTCTCCGGCTTCAGCAGCCCGGCAGTGGTAACCATTTGGGCAGTTTTCATCCTCAGCGCCGGGCTTACCCGCACCGGTGTGGCTGCCTGGCTGGGACGCCAAGTGCTGCGCCTGAGCGGGGATAAAGAAATCCGAACATTACTGATCTTAATGGTGGTCTCAGCGCTGTTATCGGCATTCATGAACAATGTGGGCGTCACGGCACTCCTGCTGCCCGTGGTTTTGGATATCTGCCGCCGGATTGGCCGCCCGGCATCACGAATTCTGCTGCCGCTGGCCTTCAGTTCCCTGCTGGGTGGAATGACCACCATGATTGGCACACCATCCAATATTCTGGTCAGCGACATTCTGGTCGATTTCGGTTACCAGCCCTTTACTCTGTTTGATTTTGCTCCCTTTGGTGCGGTGGTCACTTTGGCGGGCATCCTGTACCTGAGTACCTTCGGGCGGCGTCTGCTTCCTCACCGGGATATGACCAGGGAGTTCCAGCAGCCAGATGCTGAAGCCAGCGATACCTTTGCCATCGAGGAGCGCATGTTTGTCATCACCCTGCCTGCAAACACCCGGCTGGACGGCTGCACTTTGGGCAGAAGCCGGCTCGGATCGGTGCTTGGGTTGAACGTGATCGCCGTGATACGTGAGGGGCACACCAACCTCGGCCCCAACCCGGAGACAGTGCTCCGCTCCGGAGACAGGCTGTTGGTCACCGGACGGGCGGATTACCTGCTCGAATGGAACAAAGGTCCGCAATTCACGATCCTCTCTTATCAGATTCCCCCGGAATATCTCACCTCCGATGAAGTAATGCTTGCAGAAGCCGTTCTGCCACCCGGGTCTCCGCTGGTGAGCAGGAACCTGGAACAGCTCCACTTCCGCCAACAGTACGGCGGGGTGGTGCTGGCAATTTGGCGGGATGGCCGTCCGATTCATTACCAGCTTGAATCAATTGTCCTCAAGCCAGATGATAAGCTCCTAATGCTGATCAGCCGCCGCCAGGCGGAAACTCTCAACAATAACAGCAGCCTGACGGTGGCAAAGACCGATGCCGCCAGATATGAGCTCGAAAAATCACTTTCCCTGATCCGAATCCCGCCTAAATCGCACCTGGTGGGTTATACCATTGCCGACTCTCATCTGGGAGACGCCTACCGTATGGGTGTGATGGGCATCATGCGCGATCATAAGATGATCCTCATGCCGGTGGCCAATGAAAAGATTATGACCGGCGATCAGCTGCTGGTGCGCGTCAATCCTGAGACCATTGCCACTCTGGAATCTCTGCATGAATTGATCGTCGACACAGAGGCTCACCCGCAATACGAAGATATGGAATCGGATACGGTTGGGCTGCTGGAGGTGGCCATCTCGCCGCAGTCTTCCCTGCCAGGGAAAACCCTGCGCGAGATCCACTTCCGGGAGAAGTATGGGTTAAGTGTCCTCGCCATCTGGCGCGGCGGTACCACTCACCGTTCTGGTTTGCGGGATTACCCACTCCGTTTTGGCGATGCTTTGTTAGTCTTTGGCCCGCGCGAGCGGCTGCGCCTGCTGGCCTCAGAACCAGATTTTATCCCGCTGAGGGAAGAAGCCCAGCTCCCCCCGCGCCTGAAGAAAGCCCCGATCGCCGCCGGGCTGATGCTTGCTGTGATAATTACCGTCAGTCTGGGGATCATGCCGATCGCGGTAGCGGCGATCAGCGGCGGCGCCTTGATGGTACTCACCGGCAGCCTGCACATGGACGAAGCCTACCGCGCGATTGAGTGGAAGGCGGTCTTCCTGATCGCCGGGATGCTGCCGCTGGGGATTGCGATGCAAACCTCCGGCACTGCCCAGTTCCTGGCCTCCGAGATGATTCGCTTCCTGCAGCCTTATGGCACCCAGGCGCTGATCGCCGGGCTCTTCCTGCTGACCGCCCTTGCCTCCCAGGTGATGCCCAATCCGGTCATTACTGTGCTGATGGCACCGGTCGCCCTCACCACAGCCCGGGACTTGGGACTCTCCCCGTATGCGCTGGCGATGGTTGTGGTGGTAGCAGCCACTTCTTCCTTCCTCAGTCCGGTTGGACACCCGACCAATATCCTCGTGATGGGTCCCGGCGGCTACAAGTTCAGCGACTATATCAAAACCGGCCTGCCGCTGGTATTGATCATCCTGGCCCTGACTGTTTTTGTCCTGCCTATCTTTTGGCCGTTATAAAGAAAGGGACTAGTGATTTAGCACTGAAGGGTTAGAGGCAGGATTAGGATAACAATCCCCTAACCAAATTCAAACGGCTTGATAATCTCCCAAACTTCCAAGACCTACGCAGTATAATACCCGCATGTCCCTGAATTCCTTGCTGGCTCACTGGCGCGCCGAGCCGACCATCGGCGGCAATGTGATCGAATGGCATACCGTCCCCGCCCGGCAGGAGGTGCTCGCCCCGCTGCCGCCTGACCTTCACCCGGAGCTGGCTTTGGTGCTTAAGCAGCGCGGTTTTACTAGCCTGTACAGCCATCAGGCGGCGGTGTGGGGGCACACCCACAAAGGGGAACATGTGGCCCTGGTGACCGGCACGGCCAGCGGCAAGACCCTGGCTTACAACCTGCCTGTGCTAAACCGTCTGATCCGCCTGCCGGAGGGACGGGCATTGTATCTCTTCCCTACCAAGGCGCTGGCCCAGGACCAGAAGAACGAGCTGGAAGCTTTCAACCGCCTGCTGCCGGATGAATTGCATGTGCCCGCCGGCACGTATGACGGCGATACCGTCCAGTCGGCGCGGCCCAAGGTACGCCAGAATGCCCGCATCATCATCTCCAACCCCGATATGCTGCACACCGGCATCTTACCGCACCACACCCGCTGGGCGGAGTTCTTTGCCAATTTGCAGTACATCGTGATCGATGAGATGCATATCTACCGGGGGGTGTTTGGTTCACATGTCGCCAACGTGCTGCGGCGCTTGAAGCGCATCACCCAGTTCTATGGTGCATCGCCCACCATCATCCTGACCTCGGCCACGATCGCCAATCCGGTGGAGCTGGCCGGCAACCTGATCGAGGAACGCGTCAAACTGGTGGATGAAGACGGTTCGCCGCGCGGCCCCAAGCATTTTCTGATCTACAACCCGCCGATCGTCAACCCCGACCTGGGCATCCGCCGCAGTGTGATGCAGGAATCTGTCCGCCTGGCCTCCGACCTGCTGGCCTACCAGATCCAGACGATCGTTTTTGGTCAGACCCGGCGGTCGATCGAGGTGATGCTCAACTACCTGCGGCTGGAGACCAGCGACCCAGAGGCCGTGCGCGGCTACCGCAGCGGCTACCTGCCCCGCCAGCGCCGCGAAATCGAAGCCGGGCTGCGTTCTGGCGAGGTGCGGGCGGTGGTGGCTACCCCGGCGCTGGAACTGGGGATCGATATCGGCGGGATGGATGCCGCCATCCTGACCGGCTATCCAGGAACGATCTCTGGCACCTGGCAGCAGGCGGGTCGCGCCGGGCGAAAGCGGGAGGTCTCGCTGGCCGTGCTGGCAACCTCTGCCAACCCGCTGGACCAATTCCTCGCCCGGCACCCAGAGTTCTTCTTCGGCAGCTCACCTGAGCAGGCCTTGGTCAATCCTAATAACCTGCTGATCCTGCTGGGGCATATCCGCTGTGCGGCCTTTGAGCTGCCCTTCCACGCCGGGGAGGGCTTTGGCCGCGTCCCTAGCGAGGAGGTAGCTGAATATCTGCACTTGCTGGAAGCCAGCGGCGAAGTGTATCAATCAAAGGGAAAATATTACTGGACGGCATCCGATTACCCGGCTCAGGCGATCTCGCTGCGTTCGGCCTCGCCGAATACGGTGGTGCTGCACACCCAGACAGAAGAGGGCTGGCGCACGATCGGGGAGGTGGATTCTGCCAGCGCCGACTGGATGGTGCATCCAGAGGCGGTCTACATCCATGAAGGGCGCAGTTACCTGGTCGACCAGCTTGATCTGGAACAGGACCTAGCCTATCTGCTGCCAGCGGAGGTGGATTACTACACCCAGCCGCGCCGCGAATCAGATGTCACCATGCTGGAGGTCTTTGACCACTTGGAAGCGCAGGCGGCAGAGAAGTTCTACGGTGAGCTGAACATCAGCAGCCGGGTGACCGGCTACCACAAGATCGAGTGGCACACCCACCAGCGGCTGGGAATTGGTCTGCTGGAGATGCCGGTGCGCCAGTTCCAAACTTACGGCTACTGGCTTTCGCTGGCCGATGAAGCCGTGAACCTGCTGCGTGACCAGAACCTGTGGCAGAATGATCCCAACCGCTACGGCCCCAACTGGCCCCGTCAACGAGACACCGCCCGTCAACGGGATAACTTCACCTGCCAGAACTGCGGCCTGCCTGAGGACCGGCGTACTCACGATGTGCACCACAGGATCCCCTTCCGGGCGTTTGAGGATTTTACCGAGGCCAACCGGCTGGAGAACTTGGTGACGCTGTGTCCAACCTGCCACCGGCGGGCGGAATCGGTGGTACGGGTACGCAGCGGGTTATCGGGGCTGGCCTTTGCGCTGGGACACATCGCCCCGCTGTTTTTGATGTGTGCCCCAAATGACCTGGGCATCCATTATGATCCGCAGTCCTTGTTGGCGGAGGGGCGCCCGGTGGTGGTGATCTATGAAGAAGTACCCGCCGGGGTGGGGTTCAGCGAGAGGCTCTATCAGCTCCACGATGAGATCATGCGCCGCACCCTGGAGCTGGTGCAGGCCTGCGAGTGCGCCGACGGTTGTCCCTCCTGTGTCGGGCCGGGTGGGGAGCAGGGGGCGGGTAGCAAACCAGAGGCGCTGGCCCTGCTCAGGTTGCTGAATGGGTTGGAGATTCAGCCAAGCTGAATGGTAGGGGCATCCTTCAATCAACCTTTGGGTTAGCTGGTAGATATTCGCTAATTAGCGCTCTTTCTCGCCGGGCGCTTCCTTATCCATCTGCTGCGGTGGTGGGCGTGGGTGTTGGTTTTGGCGTTTCAATCACCCCGTTCCAGGGCATGATCTTGCCGGGGTTCTGGTCCTCGTAAAACCACTCCAACGGGCTGACATTTGGATCCATCACATAAATCGAGCCGAAAGTGTCTGGCGGCAGTTGGAAATGAAAACTCCAGGAGCTGCCCTCACGATCCAGTTCGGTGTACTGGCTGACAACCTCAAACCAGGTCTGCCCTGGTTTCAATGCGAACGGTTCTCCCTCAAGCGTGAAGAGCTGCAGCACCCCGCCTTCTTCTGGACGTACCCATTCTGCCGGGTAATAGAACCCGTCACGGAAGACATAGGCCAGCCCCTTGCCAGTCAGGTTGATGCCCAAAATCTCCGTACCTTCGGTGTAGGCATGGAACTTGTGATCCACCACCAGGAAGACCACATTAGAAGCGCTCAGCCGCGCCTTGGTCAGACCGTCATAATGCGGCAGGTAGGTCTCAATTGAGAGGTCCATGTTCCCCTGGGTTTCCTGCCAGCGCAGGTATAAGCCGGTATCCGGGTCATATTCCCAATAGTTGTAGATTGAAGGTGAATAGCGCAGCTTAAGGATGGCGGCCGGTTGCTGGCTGGGGGTAACATGATCGGAGAAATACATCCCGCCCAGGTCGGGTCGCTGGTTATTGCCGTAATTGAGATCAAAAAAGCGGCGAATGGCGGCAGTATCAGCAAACATAGTGTTATAGCCTTCCAACTGGCGGTCTCGGCACAACCGGCTGGGCGGGTCCACCCCGCAGGTTTTGGCTTTATCCAGATCGTTTTCCAGGACAAAGCGGCGCACAATCTCTGTCTCCAGGGCTTCAAAATATTCAATCACGTGCACATCAGCATAACCGAAGACGAAGAAAGAATCATACATCCGGAAGATATGCTCATCAAACAGCCGACCGGAACGCACCGGCCCGACCTTCTCCGCTTCCTGGCCGTAGAACACAGCGATGAACCGTGAGATGCCTTGCTCCATGTAATACTCATAGACGATATCGGCTTTGGACAGCCCGGCCTGCGGCCGCACATAGCGGGGATAGTTGGTCACCTTGATCGCCACCGGACGGCGGTCAAGCCCATCCGGGTCTGGCACCACCAACCCGGTCAGCGGGTTGATGTAGTTTGGGTATCCTTCCGGGCCGTAGCCGTCCTCGGGCGGGCCGCTGGAGAGCAGCGGGATCACCACCGGAAAGCCGGTCTCAGGGACGCGCGGGATCGGCGTCAGGGTGGGGGTCAGGGTAGGAGGGGTAGTGGGGGTCAGGGTATGTTCAGCCGCATCCGGCGGCAGCAGTTCTTCCGTGGCTGTAGTTGTCAGCGTGGGACTGGGCGTCACCACCAGGGTCTTCTCCGGTGTGGCCGTATCCGTCACAGATTGTGCCAGAACGCTCCCGCTGTGTGCGCTGACTGAAACTGTCAGCAGCAGCGCAGTGCATAATCCAACTATCACCAGTAAATGTCTTGCTTCTTTCATACCATCATCAACTATAACAACACTCAGAACTTAGCGCAAACCAGAAAACATTTCATTTGAATGACAAATTCTTACACTTTTGTTTGGTGATACAATCTTGTGAACAACTCCATTCTGCCCAGATTTTTTCACCACGCAAAGATTACCGGTATGCCTGTTCAAGACACCCACCCAGAAGGAAGTAAGAAAAGTGCCAACCTGTTCCAGCGGCTGAAACCTGGCCGGCGGACCTCACGCTGGATGCTGATGGTCTGCGCGGTGCTGCTGCTGGCTGCCTGGCTGTTGAATACCCCTCCCGGCCTTGAAGGCAAAGCCGACGCCGTCGGGTATGCCCTTTGCCATCAGATCTCGTCACGTTCCTTCCAGATCAACGGCCAGCCGGTTTCGCTGTGCGCCCGCTGCACCGGGATGTATGTTGGGATCTTTGTCGGCCTGGCCTACCAGCTGATCCTCGGCAGGCGGCGGGCAGAATGGCCTGATAGGGAAAAACTGATCGTGCTGGGGATCTTTTTGCTCGGCTTTGCCGTGGATGGCGCTAATTCTGCTTCCAAGCTGTACTTTGGTCAGGGACTACTCTACACACCCAACAACACGCTGCGCTTGATCACCGGTACCGGGATGGGCTTGGGGATGGCGGCTATGATTTTGCCCACATTGAACCAGACCATTTGGCGAGAATATGACCCGCGCCCCTACCTGCAAACCTGGGCACAGTTTGGCGGATTTGTACTGTCCGGGGCAGTCAGCGCTGCCCTGATCCTGACAGAGATCCCTTTCTTACTGCAGGCCTTTACGTATATTGGGGTGATTGGCATCATTGTGATTCTGGCGATGCTGTATATCATGATCCTGATGATCATCTTCAACCGGGAGAACCGCTGCATCCACTGGGTGGATACCCTCAACTGGGTGCTGGTTGGCCTGATCCTGGCGCTGATTCACATCGGGGCAATCGATTTGGCCCGTTACTTCCTCACCGGCACTTGGGAAGGCTTCCATATTTGAGGTCCAACCAGGTGATTGGGGACCGCGGTGATCAATCACTCAGCCGCCGGGTGATTTGGAGGGGGTCTGTTCTGGGAGCGTATCGTGCCTGATAAAGAATCCAAACATCATACTTTGTACCCGCATTTCGCCCATTTCTCACGATATAATGAGAAAAATGCTTGATTTCTACAAATAACAAAGGAAGAAGGTTATGGAAGGAATTTTTTCCGCATTCGGTCTATCAGCCTCAGCAGGATTAAACGCCTATATCCCGCTGCTGATCGTCTCGCTGATGGCCAAATTCACCAATCTGATCACCCTGGATGAGCCCTGGAGTGCCATGACCAGCTGGTGGATCATTGGTCTGCTGGTGATCCTCTCGGTGATCGAGTTCTTTGCCGACAAGATCCCCGCTGTGAACCACATCAATGACATCATCCAGACAGCCGTCCGCCCGGCAGCCGGGGCGATCGTGTTTGCTGCCAGCGCCGAGGCGATCACCGAGATTCACCCGGTGCTCTCATTGGCAGCTGGGCTGCTGATCGCTGGAGGCGTGCATGCGGCCAAGGCCGGGGCGCTGCGCCCGGCAGTCACTGCCACCACCGGAGGGGCGGGAACGCCATTCGTCAGCATCCTGGAAGACGTGGTCTCCACGATCCTCTCGATCATCGCCGTGCTGGTGCCGGTAGTCCTCGGGGTGCTGATCGTGATGTTCGGCGCCTGGGTGATCTGGTACTTCTGGCGGCGCCAGAACAAAAAACTTGCCCGGGAAGCCGCCCGCAAAAATTAAAGATACGATAAAATAGGTATATCTGATTCATTTTTCAGTCATCATAAGGAGAAGAAGATGAACATGGACGATAATAACTACGTAGATTTTGCAGAAGCACAGCCAGAGAAGAAAAGCAACAAGACCCTGATCATTGTCATAGCGGTTGTGGCAGTAGTGATCTGCTGCTGCTGCATCGGCGCCGGTTGGGCGTTGTGGACCTACGGCGATTCGCTGGTGCAGAACTTCAATCTGGGCTACTGAACCTCGTAAATTATCACAGATATTTCTAATCAAGCTAAACACGCGCCGACTGGCGCGTGTTTTTCATTTCGGCATACAAATTAGAATAAAATGTGATTGTCGGCAGTTTTTTAGATGGATTTGAGGCCGAAGATTATTATGTCGATCCAGGTTCCCCCAATAATTGGTTGAACCAAATTTCATTCGGCCCCTGATCCATCCCAAACGTGCTCAAGAAGATATCCAGATCGTCATCGCCATCCAAATCCCCCAGAAGGGCGTGGGTGTAGAATTGCCCGCTCCCAAACCTGAATCCGCTGTCCTGGAATGCACCGCTCCCATCGTTCAGCCAAATCTGGCACGGATTCAGGTAATCGGTCAATACCAGGTCAAGATCGCCGTCGTTGTCCAGGTCGCCCAGGCTGACGCCCGCATCGGTCACCGGATCTAACCGTTGGCCGCTGTCGGCCAACTTCCCAGTGCCGTCATTGAGCAGGACCATGCCCGGGTAGCTGTCCATCCGGTGGAAACCATTGGTGACCACCGCGTCCAGGTCACCGTCGTGATCAATATCGCCGAGGGTCATCCCCCCGATGTTCATTGCTTGTGGGTCAGCCAGCTTTGAATATTGTGAGAAGCTGCCCTGGCTGTCATTCAGATGGACCGAATATCCCACTTTATTCTCTTTTAGAAGCAAGTCAATGTCCCCATCACCATCCAGATCACCCCAAGTTGTCGTTCTGGGAAAACTAATATCACTGGCGGTGAACTTGCCACCTCCATCGTTCCAGAAGATACGGGTGCTGCCCGTCCCTATTTCGCCAACGGCATCCAGGTCACTGTCCCCATCCAGATCGTAAAGGTCCACGCTGTGGCCGGTTGTCTCTTCGAAAGCCCCCTCCAATTCATCGTAGGTGCCCCCTCCGTCATTCAGGTAAACTCGGGTAGGGACGAATTCATGCGTGGTGAGGACAATATCCAGGTCGCCATCGTTATCCACATCACCAACATCAACCCCATGACCATGGCTGCCAAACTCCTGTCCAGAATCAAAAAGAAAACCGCTGCCATCGTTTAGCCAAACCTGGGAAGCGTTCGCCAGGCTGTTTGCAAATACAGCATCCAGATCATCGTCGCCATCCAGATCGGCCAAACCAATCTTCCAGGTGGGGATCGGATCAAAGGTCTGCTCGCTCTTCTTAAAGGAAATTAAAACCGGTTCATGGGTTGGTGTTGGAATTAACTTTTCTGCGGCAATTGGTTCGGGTGTTAGTGTGGTTGTTACCAATTCCCCCAAGTTTGGTTCAGCACTTTCAATTGTTTTGCATGCACTGATCCCCAAAATAATGATCACAATCAAACTAATTATTTTGATCTTCATCATCAATCTCTCTAACCATACTTGAAAATCTGGGAGGTCACTTAATATTATAGAGTTGATTCATGGTCAGGAAAATTAAGCCTGGATGAATAGTGCCGGGTGAGGATGGAGAACAAGACAGCCCGGGAAAATGGCTTCTATGTTAACCATCAATCAACCAGAAAGCTCTGGCAGCCATCCCCCAAATCCAGTACAACTGATATCTCCTCTCCAGGTGCGGGCAGCTCCTGGCTGGAGGGGAACTCAAAGGTCAGCTTGCCGTGAGCCGGCACCTCAAGCTGCAATTGGGTGGTCTCGCCCATAAAGGCAACCTCAACTACCCTGCCAGAGAGAGTCAGCCCTTCGCCAGCCAGCCGGGCGGCATCCGGACGCAGCAGCACCTCCACCGGGCCGCTGGTGTCCTCTTTCAGCGGGATCAACCCCAGAGGTGTGTTGGCCTGTTTCCCCTGCGCTTCGCCCCTGACCAGGTTGGTCAATCCCACAAACCGGGCCACAAAAGCAGACTTGGGCGACAGATAAATTTCCCGCGGCGCACCGATTTGGGCCACCCGGCCGGAGTGCATCACTACCACCCGGTCGGCCAGCGAGTAAGCTTCTTCCTGGTCGTGAGTGACATACAGCGTGGTCTGGTGAGTGGTGCGGATGATCCCGCGCAGGTCGTCCAGCAGTTGGGCGCGCAGGGCGCGGTCCAGCGAGCCCAGTGGTTCATCCAGCATCAACAGGCCGGGGCGCGGTGCCAGGGCGCGGGCCAGCGCTACTCGCTGCTGCTCCCCGCCGGAGAGGGTATTTACATCGCGTCCTTCAAATCCCGGCAGCCCGACCAGCGCCAGGGTCTCGGAGACGGTCTGGCTGATTTTCTCAGAGGATGCTCCCTGCATCCGCAGGCCAAAGGCCACATTGGCCGCCACCCGCATGTGGGGGAAGAGGGCGTAATCCTGGAACATGAGCCCAAACTTTCGCAGGTGCGGCGGTTTGCCGGCCAGGTTCTCTCCCTGCCAAAAAACCTCGCCTTCGTCCGGGGTCAGCAGCCCGGCGATGATCGCCAGCAGGGTGGATTTGCCGCACCCGCTGGGTCCCAGCAGGGCAACCACCTCCCCTTTCTGCTGGGAGAGCCTGATACCTTTCAGCACAGGCTGATCTGGTGTATATGATTTTTCAATTTCGATGACTTCTAAACCATTCATATCAATGTCCTATTTACAGACCCCTCCTCCTCCCCCTTTTCAAAGTGAAGGTGGGCAGCTGGTAACAGCCGAAGGCAAGGGGGTTGAGTTTGAGTATCAAGCCTGATTAAAATTCTGCCCCCTCGCCCACCCTGACGCGCTCGATCAGCAGCATTCCGGCAGCCGTCGCCAGCATCAGTATTGTACTCAAAGCCAGCGCCCGGCCGTAGTTCAACGCGCCGGGTTGGCCCAGGTAGCGGTAGATCATCATCGGCACGGTTGGCCGGTCCGGGCGTCCCACCAGCGCGGTGGCGCCAAACTCGCCCAGAGAGATGGTGAAAGCAAACACCGCCGATCCCAGCAGGGCGCGCCCCACCAGCGGCAGATCAATAAAGCGGATTACCTGCCCCGGATTGGCGCCCAACATGGCAGCAGCTTGCCGCAGCTGCGGCTGGATCGTACGCAAAGCCGGCGTCAGGCTGCGCACCACAAACGGTAAGGCTACCAGGCTGTGAGCCAGCGGGATCAGCGCCGGAGAGGTGCGCAGGTCTAGCGGCGGGCGATTGAGGGCCACGATGAACCCCAGCCCCAGTGTCACCGCTGAGGTGCCGATCGGCAGCATCAGCAGCGGGTCCAGCACCCGGCTGAGCAGGTCCTCCTTCTGCCAGGCCAGCATCCAGGCGGCCGGGAACCCTAGCAGCAGGGAGATCACCACCGTGCTCCCGGCGTAGCCCATCGAGGTCAGCAAAGCCTCACCCGGCGTGGCGGTAAACATCGAGTCCTCGCTGTCCTCCCACAGGGAGCGGTAGAAGGCCCCAGTCAGGGCTGGGCCCTCTTCAAGGGTGCGCTGGCGGCGCTCTGGTTCCAGCTGCACCACCGAACGCAGGCCCAGCGAGACCAGCGGGGTGACAAACAACACCAGCATCAAAGTGCTCAACCACCCGGCCATCGCCCGCTGGCGCCAGGTCGACAACCGCTGCAATGTCACCTGCTCGGAGCGGCGGGTCAGCGGGCGGGAGAGCTTCCCCACCAGCCGGGTATAGATTGTGGTCAAGGCAAGCGTGGTGATTAGCTGGATCGAGGCCAGCACCGCAGCCGCCGGGAGGTTGAACAGGCTGATCGCCTGGTAAAAGATTTCGACTTCAATTGTGGCAAATTTTGGCCCGCCCAATATCAGGATCACGCCAAACGAGGTGAAATCAAAGATGAACACCAGCAGGGCGGCTGCCAGTAGGGCTGGGGCCAGCAAGGGAAGGGTCACCCGCAGCCAGGCCTGCCAGGGCTTTGCACCCAGCATGCGCGCCGCCTGGGTTAATCGGGGATCGAGGTTGGTCCAGAAATCCCCCACCAGGCGGATCACGATGGTAGTGTTGTAGAAGATATGCGCCAGCAAGATCGCCGTCAGGGTCTGGCCGACCTGGATTGGTGCGGAATCGAGATTAAACAACTGCATCAAGCCAAGGTTGAGCCAGCCGCGCCCCCCCAGCAGGGAATCGAAGGCAGCGGCCACCACCAGAGTGGGCATCACGAAAGGGACGCTGGTCAGGGCGCGCAGCAGCTGCTTGCCCTGAAACTCATAGCGCCCAAACAGATAGGCCCCCGGCAGTCCAATCATCAGGGTCAGCAGAGTAGAGAGCCCCGCCTGCCAGAAGGTGAACCCAACTGCCTTGCGGATCGAGGGTGACCCCCAGACTTCAAGGATCACGGCCCCAATCCCGTTTTCTGCCCGTTCCAGGCTGACTGCCAAGATGCTCCCCAGCGGGTAGAAATAGAACACCGCCAGGAAGCCCAGGGGCAGCAGCCAGAGCAAAGTCTGCCAGCGGAATTTCATCTTGCCGGTGTTCATCCGCCCTCCAGCCACTTTGTCAGCAGACCGGTCAGTTGGGCGGCATCTGTTTCCGCCAGCTGTCCGCCGGTGAATGCCGGTTCTGCCGTGACTTCACAGACTGCAAAGGCAGGCGTTTTGCCGGGCGCAAGGTTGCCCTGCCCGGCTTCGATCTCGGCCAGCAGCAGTCCTTCCAGCGGTCCTTCAAAGATATCAATGCTGTAACCACCGCCCAAGTGCAAGTAGCGGCAGCGGCGTTTGACCAGCTCCGGGCCGGGAAGCTGGGCGAACAACTCAAACTCAGTCTCGGTCAGATACTGGTTGGTGATAATCGTCTCTTCGGCTGGGCGGTCCGGGTCAACATACTTTTGGGTCAGCTTAAGCTGGATCACTTTGCCGTCCAGCGTCTCCATCCGGCGCAGGCGCAGGCGCGTCCCCAGCCAGTAGCGGTCGATCATCCGCATAGCATCCTGGAGGTCAAGGTCTGCGGGGAGGGAGCGCAGCAAAAAGCGGCGCTCAGACTCAATCCGGGCGTATTTATGCGCAGTGGACATGCTTATTGCAGCACCACCTCGCGCCAGCGGCGGATCCACTCCTCGCGGTACTCCGAGATCATCTCCGGATCGAGCATGATCGGATCCTCAGCCACCACCAGGTAATCGACAAACACCTGATCGAGTTCAGCGTTTGGATTTACCGGGAAGACGTACATCTGCAGGGGCAGGTCTTCCTGGAAGGCGGTGGAGAGCATAAAGTCCACCCACTTCTCAGCCAGTTCTCGGTTTTCGGTGCCCTTGAGGATGCCGACAAATTCGATCTGCCGGAAGCAGGACATGCGGGAAGCCAACACACCGGTCGGCGGAGTTTCGATCGGCTCTTCAGCGAAGAGCACCTCAAACGGCGGGCTGGAGCCATACGAGACCACGATCGGGCGCTCGCCTCCCCAGCGGCTGAATTCGGTGTAGTACACGGTTTCCCAATCGTTGACCACTTTGACATCATTGTTAACCAAATCCTGCCAGTATTCCAGGTAGCCTTCCCCGCCGTAAAAGCCCAGGGTGGTAAACAGGAAGGCCAGCCCCGGGGAGGAACTTGCTGGGTTAGGCACCGCCAGCAGACCGGCGTATTCCGGCCTGCGCAGGTCATCCAGGTGGGTGGGCACGGCCAGATCGTGTTCTTCAAAGTATGCCAGGTCGTAATTCAGGCAGACATCCCCAAAATCCACCGGCAGAGCCCGGTTTCCCTCATCCAGCTTGAAACCATCAGGGATTTCAGTCAGCAGCGGGGAAGCATAAACCTCGAAAATATCTTCCTCCAGCGCCCGGCTGAGGAAGGTGTTGTCCACCCCGTAGAACACATCCGCAATTGGCTTGCCCGATGCCAGAATGGCCGCATTCACCGCCGATCCGGTATCCCCGGAGCGGATGAAGGACACCGTGACGTTATTTTTCTCTTCAAAGGCGGCCAGCACCTCATCAGAGACAGCAAACGAGTCATGGGTCATCACAGTCAGGGTCTGCGGGATGGCAGGCTCCTCTCCGCAGGCGCTCAACAGTAAGACCAGAAAAAACATCAGGGTCAATTTTATTTTCATCACTACCTCACTTATCTTGTGGATCAAAAACAAAGCACAGTAAAGTGCCTTGTTGAACATGGATCTCAGCTTTTTCATCAATGAGCAGGTTGCTGACTCCCCGGCTGCCGCCTATGAAGAGGGTTTCATCATCAAGCGGCCATCCCAGGCCGGAGGTGCTCACCCCGCGGGCATCGCCGCCGATCGGGATCAGGGAGACGGTCTGCCCGGCTGCCCCCCGGATGGTGCGGGATGTGTTGATCACATAGATCCAGGTATCTGCGTGCCAGTAGGATACCTCCAGGTCTGTCAGGCGGTGATAGATCGGCAGCAGCAGGTTGGCAAAGCTTTGGTCCCAGCGCCCGCCCAGTGCTCCCAGTACCAGAACCTCATTTGCACCTTCATCCCTGGCATGCAGTAAAGCCAGTTCCAGATCGGTCTCGTCTTTTCGGCGGTCATGGCGGATGAAGATGACACCTTGATCGGCAAAAAAATGCTGGTCGCCTTCCGGCAGGGAGTCCATATCGCCGATGACCACATCCGGTGAAATATTAAGAGTGCGGCAGTGCACCGCTCCGCCGTCAGCCGCGATAATCAGATCATCTGGCTTCAGCAAGGCTTTTGCTCCCTGGGGGTCATCCATTTTTCCGTTGACAAACACAACTGCACGCATAAAAAACACCTCCGGCGGGCAGCCGGAGGTGGGTGTCTGACTTGGTATTTCATTCCCTCCGCCGGCATTACCCGGATCAGGTCTGCGGGTCGTAGGCTGCATTTCGCCTACCTCTCAGCCTGGTTGCACCAAGCTCCCCGATATGTTATCTGCCCTGAGTATAACGGTTTCATGCTTGATGGTCAAGCGAATCTGAACCCCGTCGGACAAAAAATGGAAAAAGAGATTCTTATCTATAAGGTGGTTCGAATCTGCGATTTACCAAGAGTTTTATCTGTCAGACAAGATTACTAGAAAAGCAGGCGAAATCATCGGGAGCATACTATCCATCAAATCCCCTCGGATCAGCGATATTGCAGCTGGGTTGAAGGGCATATACCGGGCAAACCACAAGAAAATCCAGCACTTGGAAACACAAAGTTTTTAGGTCTCCCTCCTCCCATTCCCAAAATTTCCACTTAAATTATTTCCTTGAACAGTCCAGAAGATATACAACAAAGGTTATATTAATTATCCGATTTTAAGTGTATCATTAATCAAATCAAACTAACTCTTTAGCAATATAAGGTAGCTTCACCGTAAAGGAGAAATAAGTGCAAAATTCGGAATTGAATAGCACCCTTGTTAAACTACTCGCTCTGGCATTGCGGCTCGAAGCCGAGGGGCAGTACAATATCGCCAAACTTGCCCGCGCCACAGCAGACTCGCTCTGTCGACATGCAGCCTGGGAACACGATCTGCGAGCAAAGAAAGAATCACTGGCAACCGAAATCGAACGAACAGCTTCATCTTTGGATAACCCAGATGTTCAAGCCGCGCTTCGCAAAGGTGCAACCGCTTTGGCCGAAGGGCGGCTGCCGCTCATCGATGAGACGCCTCATCCCTACGTTTGTCGCATCTGCGGGCACCTGGCGCTCAGTATCATCCCTGAAATATGCCCCACCTGTGGTGCGTGGGGGGAGACATTCCAATGGTTTCCTCCAGTCTACTGGCTGGAGGCGCTTGATCCATTAGAAGCATTGGAAAGGCTGAAAAAGACGCCCTTGGAAGTCGCAGTGCTGATCGAACCCTTGTCAGAAAACGACATGGTTCGTCAATCAGAAGACAGCGGTTGGTCTGTCCGCAACATTTTGTCACATTTACGCGATGCACAGGCCGTGATCAGTTATCGCCTTGACCTGTTCCTGAAAGAGCAATATCCCGTGCTGGAGATGAAAGCAGTTTGGACATGGGCGAAGGAAGAGAACGAACATCCGCCGTCCACGCGCGAGATTTTCGAGATATACCAAGCCTCGCGGCGCGAGATGCTTGATAAGCTGGAGGCACTCCCCCTTGAGGATTGGTGGCGGAAGGGCAGTCACGAGGAATTCGGAATCGTTTCGATCAAACAACAGGTAAGTTATTTTGCCTCCCACGAACTAACACACATGTCGCAACTTAAACAGGCAGTGAACCAGAAAAAGACTTGATTTGAGGGTTTGTCTAGGTGTATGAACCATTCAAAACATTTGGCCTTTTTGCTTATAATCTAACAAAGGATTAGACAGATAACATCCAAATCTCAGCGTGAGGGATATTGGACACTCAGCGTGGTTTCCAGTGCTCCCAACCTTTCGACCACCATCCACCTCATCTGCCCCAGAAGAAGTACTTCCCAAGCCCCTTTCCTGGATTGGTGAAGGGGTGAGGTGATGGGTAAACATTACCTTGAGCGCAACACTTGCGCACCAGGTAAATTGTTGATTCTTAATTATTGATATAATCAATACTTGAAAGGTTAAAGGAGTTGACTATGCAGGTGCTTGGCATTGATATTGGCGGATCAGGGATCAAAGGCGCGCCTGTGGATATTGAGAAGGGCGAAATGTTGACCAAACGTTACCGGATTCCCACCCCGCAGCCGTCCAAACCCAAATCCGTTGCTGAAACCGTTGCGAAAATTGCCCGGCACTATGCCTGGGATGGTCCCATCGGCTGCGGGTTTCCCGCCGCGGTCCAGCATGGGATCGCCCGCACGGCTGCCAATATCCACCAGAAGTGGATCGGTACCGATGCGGCGGCACTCTTCAGTGAAGCCACTGGCTGCCCGGTGAAAGTGATCAATGACGCCGATGCTGCCGGGTTGGCGGAAATGGCCTTTGGCGCTGGCCAGGGCCGTATGGGGGTGGTCCTGGTGGTCACCGTCGGCACCGGTTTGGGAACAGCGTTGTTCACCGATGGCAAACTGCTGCCCAATACTGAGCTCGGTCATATCGAGATCGACTGTGAGGACGCTGAACTGATAGCCTCCGATGCAGCCCGCCTGCGCGATGAGCTCTCCTGGAAAAAATGGGGGAAGCAGCTGGATACTTATCTAACCCGCCTGGAAGGTTTGGTCTGGCCGGATTTGATCATCCTGGGGGGCGGGGTGAGTAAAAAATATAAAAAGTTCATGCCTTATCTGACCGTGCAGGCAGAGATTGTGATCGCTGAAAGCTTCAACGAGGCAGGCATCATCGGCGCCGCGCTGGCCGGCGTGCCATAAAAACTGTAGAAATACTCACGAAAAGCATCCAACAGGGGTGAGTTCTCAATTGATTTTCCATCAGAACCCACCTGGAAATTTAAACAGTCTAACAGGCGTGTTTCCGCGTGCTTTGCAATCGGCGAACCCACCCCGACAACCGAAAATCTAATCCTATTCTTCGTTGGGAGCCAGGCCGAGTTTGGCGGCCTGGTCATAAGAAAGCGAATCGCCGCTGGAAAGATCCGGTTTCACATCCTCGGCTGAAAGCGAATCCCAGAAAGAATCGGCATCAGTGGTTACCTCGTGGGTGCCCGATTCAAACAGGTCTTCAAGGCTTTCATCTGCCAGAGAGTCCGAATCCACATCCTGGACAATCAATTCACCGGTGGGGGTCCGCAGAGCACCTGTGCGCAAAGCGCCTGTACCGGGATGTGCCCCCGTGTCCAGACCGCCGGTCCCCGGTGAGAGAATCCCCAGCCGGGCCAGGCTCAGCAGCACCGTTTTGGAGGTGGCATGGATCCTCTCGGCAAGGTAGCCAAGCTGCTTGGGCAGAATTGGGCGGGTGAGCACCATCAGGCAGTGGGCATCGCCCACCGGCACCAGGAAGAGATCGTAATTTTCCCCGCGGAAGCTGAAAAAATGATCAGGGACGTGCTGTCCGAGGAAATGAGAGATACCCACCCCGGCGGAGAAAGCCCGCATCAACACCGGCATCAGGGCAGTCTCAAGCGAAGGATCGGGTAAATCACCGGCCCGAAAGAGAATCTCGCCCTGGTCGGCCACCAGCAGCACCGCGGCGGCATCTAGTTCCCCCCGCAGTTCAGAGATCTGGTCGGTCATCCCGGCGTGTGTCTCAGCCTCGCCGGGACCTTCTTCCATGATTTCCTCGGAATAAAGATACAGTTCCGGCGGCAAAATGGTTTTGACCAGCCCCATGGCGCGTTCCACAGCATCGAGGAATTCTGGCATGTCAATCGGTTTAAAGAAGAAGGCATCGGCGCCAGCCTGGGCAACCTGGTGCCGAAGGCGCTGATCTGTCACCCCGCTGATCAAAATCACTTTTCCATCTGGGTTGCGGGCTTTGAACTTAGCCATCAATTCCAGCCCGGTCATCCCTGGCAGGCGGAAATCGGCGATCAGCAGATCGGTCTTTTTCCCCAGTTCCAGAAGCGCTTCTTCGCCCGAAAGGGCATAGCTGATCTCAAAGTCCTGTTCGAGTGTCTCCAGGTTTTTCTGGATCATGCGGGTGGCTTCCATCTGGTCATCTACGATCACGATTCTGTTCCCGGCCATATCGCCATTCTATCATAATCATAAAATCCGGATTTCAAAAATCAACCTGTCTTTCGTAATTGTAAGCAATCCAATCAGGGGGGAGGATGGCCGTATTGGCCCGAAAAACAGGCTCAACCACCTTGCATTTTCATTCAGACGAATATGCAAGGCGGCACCTTGTGCGCGAATCACATTGTTTTACCTGCGTTGTCGGGGTAAATGCGATCAAGCTGCTTCCGGCTGCCCGGCATTCGGATCGATTTTGTCAGTTATAATGGTATCCAGAGGGTACCATCCTCCAGGCGTTGAAGCTTTCATATCTGCACTGGCACCGTAAACCAAGAACCAGGGAGTGAGTTATTTGATGAAGATGGAAGACCAGGTCTTGGGTGAATATCAGCTAGACCCTGATCGTAAAATTACCCTTATCCGGGGAGACCTCACGCTCCAACAAGTCGATGCAATTGTGAATGCCGCCAATCCTCGCCTGCGGCACGGAGGCGGGGTGGCCGCCATGATCCTGCGCAAAGGCGGGCAGGTGATCAACGAAGAAAGCCAGGCATGGATCCGTGACCGCGGCGAGGTAACCCACGAATCGCCGGCATATACTTCAGGCGGCAATCTGGACTGCCGCTATATCATTCATGCGGTTGGGCCCATCTGGGGGCGGGGAGATGAGGAAGACAAGCTGACCGCAGCAATCGCTGGCTCTTTGCGCCTGGCGGATGAATTATCCCTGACCTCAATCGCGTTTTCAGCCATATCCACCGGCATCTTCGGGTTCCCTAAAAGGCGGGCAGCCAGGGTTTTTTACCAGTCGTTGGTCTCCTATTTTGTATCCCACCCGGAAAGCCAGCTGACCGACATCCGCATGGTGGTGTATGATGATCCTACCAGTGAAGCATTCCACCATATTTGGGACAAGGAATTTCCAGCTTGATTACCTCCACGCAAAACAGCAAAGTCAAAGAAATCCGCCAGCTTCAGACCCGCGCAAAAGCCAGGAAGAAACACCACGCCTTTGTAGTTGAAGGTGTGCGTTTGTGTGAGGAAGCGCTTGCCGCGGGAATGCCGGTGCGCTACGGCCTGCATGCTCCTGACCTGAGCGAGCGCGGCATGGCGCTTGTGGCCGGGTTGGCTCAACGGGGGATAGCCATTGAAGCGGCAGCCGAGTACGTGATTCAGGCAGTCAGCGAGACCAAAACACCCCAGGGGATACTCTTGGTGCTGGAAGCCGACCCGCTGCCGCTGCCTGAAAAACCCAGCCTGGTGCTGGTTCTCGACCGGATCAGCGATCCTGGCAATCTTGGTTCATTGCTCCGCACCGCAGCGGCGGCAGGTGTGGAAGCCGCGCTGCTCTCAGAAGGCTGTACGGACATCTTCTCACCAAAGGTGGTGCGCGCCGGGATGGGCGCCCACTTCAGACTGCCGGCGGCGGTACTCTCCGATGAGGAGATCATTCAGGTCTGCAAGCGGTGGGGGGTGCAGCTGTGGGCTTCGGTGATGGGCCAGGGTGTTGCACATACCCTGGCGGCGCTGGATCAACCGTCCGCGCTGATCGTGGGCAGCGAGGCAGATGGGGTCAGCGGTGTATTGCTCCGGGCCGCAAAACCGCTTCACATCCCCATGCCGGGGGGCAGCGAATCGCTGAATGCCGCTGCCGCTGGGGCGATTCTGGTCTATGAAGCCCTGCGGCAGAGAGATGAAACCACTCAAAATTAACCACTGATTACTGATCATGAAAATCCGTTCAATCACTTTCTTTCTTGATCCCGGCTGGCCGCTCAAAATGGGATTGATCACACAGGCCGGTGCCGCAGCCCGTCAAGCGGTGACCCGCTTCACGGCTGCTGGTTACCAGGTGCAGACTACCCGGATGGCAACGATCCCTTTCCCGATCCTGTTCTCCGGTCTGGCGAGAGAAGAGATCATCGCCGCAGTGCAGGAACTTGAACGTTCTGCAGTCGGGGCCGGGTTTGCCTATTCAGCCATCGGTCCTGCGCTGATCTCATACCCGGAGAGTTATACCCTGATCCCTGAGATCATTGCCGCCACGCAGACGATTTTCTGCAGCGCTGAGATGGCCACCAAAGAGGTTGGGGTATCCATGCCAGCCGTGCAGGCTTGTGCCCAGATCATCACCCAGCTGGCGCCGCAGGATCCGAATGGATTTGCCAACCTGTATTTCACCGCCCTCGCCAATGTGGAGGACGGCTCGCCTTTCTTTCCGGCAGCTTACCATTCGGGCGGACAGCCCGGGTTTGCCCTGGCAGTTGAAGCCGCCAGTCTGGCGGTATCGGCCTTTGAAACCGCAGATTCGCTGGAGGGCGGGCTGGCAAGCCTGCGAAAGTCCGTGGAGGCACACGCGGCGGCCCTCTCTGCCGTGGGCGATCAACTTGCGGCGATGCATGACTTCGTTTTCACCGGGATCGATTTCTCTCTGGCCCCGTTCCCATCGGATGAGTGCTCCATCGGCCATGCGGTCGAATTGATCGGTGTACCGGAGGTCGGCTTGCACGGCTCGCTGGCGGCTGCCGCCATGCTGGCGTCCACGCTGGATATTTCGGATTTCCCGCGGGTGGGGTTCAGCGGGTTGCTCTTCCCCCAATTGGAAGATTCGGTGTTAGCAGACCGGGCCGCGCATGGAGATCTGACCGTGAAAGACCTGCTGATGTACTCGGCGGTGTGCGGCACTGGGCTGGACACGATCCCGCTTCCAGGTGATACCTCACCAGATGAGATCGCCCCGCTGTTGCTGGACTTGGCTGCCCTGGCCTTGCGCCTGGATAAGCCGCTGACTGCCCGCCTGATGCCAGTGCCGGGCAAGCAGGCAGGAGAACCCACCAATTTTGATTTTCCTTTTTTTGCCAACAGCCGGGTGATGCCGATTTCAGCACAGGGGCTGTCATCCTTGCTGCGCCAGGCCGGGAAGGTTGATATCCAGGCGCGGGGAAAGAGTCAGGGCTGAATCAGCGCCTGAAGTTTGCAAACATGCTATTATTGAACCGTTGTTGGAGGAACAGGAACGATTTTTAATCGCTGGTTGTGAACTGATCTGTGCTGATCTGATTGGTCGGCAGTCCTCGGCTGGCTGTGCGAGGAGATTTTGCAAAAGGGTATCACCTGATGAGTCCATTAGGGAAAATCTTATTTGCCGGTAAAGACCAAAAAGTTGCTGCGCTGGTGGCTGACTCATTGGTTGGCTATCACACTGAGCAGGCAGCGAGCTTTGCCAAGCTGGAGGAGAAACTCGAGTCCTTTCAGCCTGATGTGGTGATCGTATCAGAGGATCTGCTGGATGAGGGTGCGCTGGCAAGGGCTGAAAAGATGCATTCCAAATATCCGCGGGCAGAGATAATCCTGATCAGCCCGGCAGCCCCGCAGCTGGGCCAGAATCAGGTGCTGGAGACCGGATTCTCCCACTGGCTGCGATTTCCATTTGATGTTGAATTTATCCAATTTGCGGTGGCAGACTGCATGCGGCGGGCTGTGGTGGTCAATTCGGAAGCCGGTGACAGGATCATTCTCAGGGATGAAATGGATTTTGTCCTCTCTGAGATCAGCGATGGGGTGATTTTGATTGATGAGGAAAGAAAAATGGCCCTGGCCAACCGGACTGCCTGCAATGCGCTCCGCCTGAATATCGCTGAGCTGGTGGGGAAACCATACGATGAAGCTTTGTCTCACCGCACCTTGCTTTCTGCAATCAGGGGGGATTCTCCTGACCCAAACCGGGTAGAAATCCTCGGAGAAGACGAATCGTATTACCGGGTGACCAGCGTGCAGATCAAGGGGCTTGGCCAGTTGGTCACCCTCCATGATATTACCTATCTAAAAGAACTCAACCGGATGAAAACCCAGTTTGTGAATACTGTCTCGCATGATATTCGTTCTCCCTTGACCTCGATTTTGGGGTATGTAGAACTGGTGAAACGCGTTGGGGAGGTTAATCGTCAGCAGGAAGAATTTATCACCCAGGTGCAGGACAGCGTTCACCGGATCACTCAGTTGATCAGCGAGGTGCTGGACCTGGGGAGGATCGAGAGTCGTTTGGACAAGAACTTTGCCAAAGTTTCGCTCTACGAGATCGCCCGGGAAGTGCTCGTCAATCTGCGCCCGGTGATTGCGAAAGCAGACCTGACCCTTGCGATGGAGATGGAGGATCGCCTGCCCGATATCCTCGGAGACAGCATTCAACTGCGCCAACTGGTGGAGAATCTTGTGGGGAATGCGATCAAGTACACGCCGGCTGGCGGTACGATCACCATCCGGGGGCGATCTGAAACCGATCAGATCATTTTCCAGGTGGAAGATACCGGCGTTGGCATCCCCCTGGATGACCAATCGAAGATTTTTGAACCGTTCTACCGGGCGAACAATGTCAGCGAAGAGACCGAAGGTTCAGGTCTGGGGCTGGCAATCACCAAAACAGTGGTGGATAACCACCGCGGCCGTATCTGGGTAGATTCGAAATTGGGGATGGGGGCGATGTTCACGGTTGTACTGCCGGTTTACGGCAGATAAGGCAATACCTTGAAAAAACACCAGCGGCTGATTACGCCGCTGGTGTTTTTTTTTGCTTTCGAAATTTTACCCATCCAGATCAAAGAAACCTTCAAGGCCCATATCATCATCCGACGATTTTTTCCTGGGTTCTGCCTGCCCAACCCGGGCTGCATTGAGCCGGCTGTCTATCTCGGTGCTGAGTTCAAGGTACTGCTTGGTATAGATCACGAACCCTTTTCCTTTATCAGCTGGCAGGATCAGGTAGTTGGGCATAAACAATTGAATTAATAATGGGGAGATGGGGTACTTGTTCAGATTGATGCGGACAACCGTGCGGGGCAGGTAAGGGTTAAGAAAGCGCCGCTGCGCCCATGTCATTTTCTTTTTGTCATAGAGGTCTTTGAATACTACCATACGGACATTCTCTACCAGGTCATAAGGAATCCGCAACCGCATGAAGGGCACTTTGATCACCAGGTGTTGCGGCCTGGCCTGAACAAAACTGCCATTGCGGAAGAAAAGGGAAAAGATCATCAAGACCATGAACAAGACTGCCGCCCAAAGGAAATAAATATCATTTGGCGGCCTGAAAAACCCGGGCGTGTATGGCGCCACCCACCAGAGGATCAGGACCATCACGGTTGCAAACAACAGATTCCTGAAGATCCTGGTGAGGCTGTGTCTGACAAATATGATCCTGAATTTCTTACCGGCATCTTTTCGCTTTGCCATATGTGCTTTCCTTCCAACTGCGTAATCCTGATTTGGACGCGGGTTAAGTGTATAGTCATTTCAAAAAACAGGCAACTTATATAAACCAGTGATTGGTGAATAGGCAGCTAGTGATTTGGACGGCATCCATTTTGTGCTCAGGTTCAGCCGCAGGCCAAACTCCTGAATCTAACCGAGGGTTTGATCCTGCGGCGAGTGTTTGGGGTACAAACCGATTATCTGGTCAACTGGAAATTACCGTCTTATCCGGCGATATCCCGCTCTGGCTCTACTTTTTAATTGGAGTGGCACAAATCGTGTATACTGATGGGTACATGATGAAGTCAGTGACCGAGATTGAAGCCCATCTGGATAAGGTCGGGAAAACAGTTCAGGAAATCAGCGGCAGCAGACCCTTGGAAGCTCTGCGTCTGTGCCATGCAGCCATACAAGAAGCAGATCAGGTGGAAAGAGCGCCGCGTTCGCTGAAAAATCAGATCGGCCGGCTGCAGATGGAACTTGCCTCGCTGAATATTTTATTGATGTCCTACGATAAAGCGCTGGAAAATGCCTTGGAAGCCCACGCCATCTATATTGGGATCGGGCTGCAAAGCGGGGCGGCGCGCAGCCTGAATATCATCGGATTGGCGCATGCCCATTTGGGCACCTACGCTGAAGCGCTGGAAAATTTTCAGCAGGCCTTGAATGCCGCCAACCAGATGGATGATTCGTGGCTGAAATCCAGAGTGTTGAATAATCTTGGGTTCCTCTATTTGCGGATGGAGGATTTCTCTCGGGCACTTGACTACCTGAACCAAAGTTATTCATTGATGACCAACGGCAAGACCACCCAGGTAGAAGCCAGTCTGTTGGAGAATTTGAGCATCGCCTATCTTAATCTGGGTGAATATGAAAAAGCGCTCAACTTTGGGCAGCAATCTATCCAGCAGTATCAGGGTGATAATAATCCGCGGGGAGAAGCAACCGCCTTAAATCGAGTGGGAGAAATCTATTTTTTGATGGGACTGGCAGATCAGGCCTTGACTCATTTCCAGGATTCTTTAGAGATCTGTGAAGGAATTGAATACCATCCCGGCGCAGCCCAGGCGCATACCCTGATCGGCGAGCTGGCTTTCCAGCAGGGAAAAAACTCAACCGCCCTGCGTGAGCTGCTGCAAGCCCTCGATTATTCCGAAGATGGGCTGAACCAGAAGCGCGTTTCGGAAGTTCATTTTTTAGTCTCGCAGGTGTACCAGCAAAGCGGTAGCTATAAAGAAGCATTAGCGCATTTCAAACAGTATCACAAGATAAAAGAAGCGGTGTTCGATCAAGATATAGCCACCCGGATAAAGAGCCTGGAACTGATCCACCGCCTGCAGGAAACCCAGCAAGACCGGGAGGAATTCCGTCTGGAGAATGCGGCCCTGCTGCGCGAGATTGAAGAGCGCACCAAAATACAGGCAGAACTGGAACGGATGGTGACGCTTGATCCATTGACGGAATTAAAAAACCGGCGGCACTTCTTTGAATTGATCCGCCAGGAGATGAACCGCAGCCGGCGGTACAACCAGCCGCTGTCTTTGATCATGCTGGACATTGACCATTTCAAATCGGTGAATGATGAGTTTGGGCACCTGGTGGGGGACAGGGTGATTGTGGAGGTGGCCAAAAAGATCAACAAGACTCTGCGGCGAGTAGATGTTGCCTGCCGGTACGGCGGTGAGGAATTTGCGGTGCTGCTGCCAGAGACACCCCTGAACCAGGCCGTGATGGTAGCCGACCGCCTGTGGCGGATTATCAGCAAACAGCCGACGGTCAGCAGTGAACTGAAAATCTCGATCACGGTCAGTATCGGGGTTGCCAGCCTTGAAAAGGGAGAGATCATGTCTCCCGATGCCTTACTCGACCGGGCCGACCAAGCGCTGTATATCGCCAAGAAGAACGGCCGCAATCAGGTGGCGGCTTATAATAATTCGCTGAAGGCGAAATAGCTGAAAATCAGCGGGTTGGGGTTTTATATCCCTCAAAGTGTATAAATAAAATGCTGGTTATGTAGCCAGCATTTTTATAATCCAAACAGGTTCTTGTCCGGGATAAAATTTTGAGACTATAATTGGACAATAGAACTTCAGATAGGAGTAAGTGATGAAAAAACTTATAGCGGGGTTATTGTTAATGCTCCTTTTGGCAGGCTGTGCTCAAACCGACAACCAACAAGTGCCTTCCAATCCAGCAGAGAACCCATCCCAAATTGAGGAAACCACGATCAGCGCTTCGGGAACAGTCGTTCCAGCCAGGTGGGCTAATGTTGCATTCTTTACCGGGGGAAAGGACCTCAACCTGTTGGGGTCCGCCTCTATTGGCCAAGAAGTGCAACAGGGACAACTCTTGGCAACCTTGAACACTGATGCCGCCATGTTGAACCTTAAAATCGCACAGGCGCAGCTAGAAAGCGCCAATGCCACCCTTGAGCAAGTTGAAGATTCTGAGATAGCCACAGACCAGGATATTGATGCAGCTCGTGCTGCAGTAGAAATTGCGGCTGCCGGGGTGGAACAGGCTCAATTAAACTTGGAGAGCACTCGTCTTTATTCCCCAATTGACGGAACCGTCATTGATATTTTCGTAAATCAGGGTGAAATTGTAAATCCTGGTGCACCCATCCTTCTAATAGCAGACTTATCCTCACTGCAAGTGCATACCAGTGATTTAAGTGAGGTTGATGTTGCCAAGATTAGTATTGGCAATAGCGCAGAGGTGGTCTTTGATGCCTTGCCAGAGACCTTGGTAAAAGGCAAGGTGTTAAATATTTCCCTCCGCAACGCGGCAGTGGCCGGCGTGTATTACACTGTCACTATTGAATTGGATCATATCCCAGAGGGACTGTTATGGGGAATGAGCGCTTTTACTAAAATCGAGATTAACAATTAGTCCTTTTTAGTTCTCTACTCGTAATGAACAGCTTCTAGAATTTGGATATTGGCCGCTCTTCGCGCGGGGAAAAGAGCGGCAATCAGTGAGATGATAAGCGCTCCAACAAAGCTGAAAATAACCCCCCCTAAAGGCATGACAAATGTCAACTGGTAGCCTGACATTGTGGTCATTCCTATAAAGATAATCCTGGCAAGTATCATCCCTGTGAATAATCCCAAAATTCCCCCAAGTATGCCCATCAGCATCCCCTCTGCCAGCACCATTTGCACAATTTGAGATCGAGTTGTCCCAATTGCCCGTAACATCCCAATCTCCTTTGTGCGCTCAATGACGCTCATCGTCAGTGTATTCACTATTCCCAAACAACCCACAACAACTGAAATCAAAGCCATGACATCAAACATGCTAAATGCCTGATCCATTAAATTTTGAATGCGGCTGCGAATTGATTCGTTGGATTCCAGCACCAGACGATATCGCTGCCCGTATAACTCATCAATATTCTCTAAGACTTCTGCAACAGCATAAGCTTGATCTACACCAACCAAGAAAGTACTGGCGTCATTTACACGGAAATAACGCCGCATATCATCCCAATTTCCCTGTACCACAACGCCCTGGTTGTAGAAATCGACAACCACTGCAATTACATTGAATGCTTTGTAGCCTGTCCTTGTTCGTAACCTGACCACATCTCCCGGCGACAAGTCATATTTCTCTGCCAGAACGGTGGAAATAAAAACTCCACCGCCTTTTTGGAATTCCCTAAGAACCGCATCATAACTTGTATTTTCATCGCTGAATAAGATTTCAGTCACCTGGGTATATGTGGCAGGATCTATCGCCATGAAATTAATTTCTTCAATCTCGCCATTTGGCTGCTGCCAATCAATACTCAAATATCTGATAGGAGTGACTGCTTTCACCCCTGGAACGGAATCGATTCTTTGCCCGATATCAACTCGCATCGGGATGGAGGAGCTGGTATAAATATCTCCCCCAATATATGCATTTATCCATTCCTGCAGGTCCCCCGCAAAAGATTCTGTCATCCCCCTGGTAATCACCACCATCGCAACCCCAACCATCATCGCTGCTACCGTCAGGGTTGTCCTTTGACGAGACCTTCTCACATTCCGGGCGCCTAAATCCCCGCTGGCCCCAAACAATAATTTTATTGCCGGCCTTCCCGCATTTTCCCAAATGCCAATCGTAGAGGGGATCAAGAGTGTCACTCCACCAAATAAGCCAAATACCGTAAAACTACCCAACCGAAATTGCACATCATATGGAAATGGGTTAATAATCAGCAATACAGCTGAAAATAGGAATAATACCAAACCGACCTTCCAGCCATTCCAGATCAACCAGCCCTCATTTGATCTCGCTCGAACACTTAAGGCTTCCATTGGCGAGATCCGGCCAGCCTTCCACGCGGGAATTCCAGAGGCCAAAAATGTTACTGCTACACCAATCAGCCAGCTGGAGATTAAATTCTCAAGGGGTGTTTCGATGCCAACCAAGGACTGATTAAGAACAACTTCCATCAGTTGTGTTAATCCTTGTGCCAAAAGCATTCCAACGAAAAGGCCCAAAAATGAACCCAGCCCCCCCAATATCCCGGCTTCAATCATCACCAATCCCGTGATCTGCCTGCGCGTCATTCCAATCGTGCGTAACATCCCAAATTCACGTGTACGCTCGATGACCGTCATGGCGAAAGAATTGTAGATTAAAAATGCCCCAACAAATAAAGCCACCCCACTCATGAAGTTCAATCCAATCTGGTAGCTTTGAAGCATTTGAGTCATCCGATCCCCGCGGGCGGATGGGTAACTTATCGTCACATCATCACCCAACCGTTGCTGAAGGTTGTTCTTAAGCAACTCCAATTCTGTTTCAGGAGGATTAGATTGATCGGACAGGAGATCAATTTGATCAATTTCTCCAACGCGATTGAACAACTCCTGGACAACAGACAAGGGAAGAATACCAAAAGCACCATTATTGGTCTGGCCAGGCCCTTCTCGTGCAATCAAGCCCAAGACCCGTATTTGGGCAACGCCATTTGGTGTGAGAATCCCAATCCAATCGCCAACTTGAATCGACTTATCTGCAGCATAGTCATCTACCAAAATCACTTCGTGATTATGGCTGTTTTCATTGAAGAACGTGCCCTCTGTGATCGTATACTCCCGCAGGCTCTGTTCATTGACCGGATCAATCCCGTTTAGTTGCAAGCCCTCAGTTGACGCGCCAAAGATTCCAAAGGTCATTGTTTCAGCGACAACTTCGTTAGAAAGCACGGAAAAGACCGAGATACTGGGTGCGGCGGCCTGAATCCCAGGATAATTTTCCACCACCCCATGCAAAGTCTCTGAAAAACCGCCCTGATCATTACTTGCACTCGTCACCATCAACTGGGTTTTGCCCGAGGTGTTCTCAAATAAAGTGACGATAGAGTTCAATGCGGCCTGGTTGGTGATCCCAATTGAAAGAAATGTGGCCACACCGATCACAATGCCAAAGCCGCTAAGTAAATACCGCCGCGATCGAGCCTGGATAGACCGAATCGTAATGTAACGGATTTGCCTGATCCAACCCATTTTCAAGCCTCAAGGCGCCGCATAACTTCAATGATCATATCCAGGCGGTCTTCTATCAATGATGATCTCTCAGGTTGATAGGTATGAATGATTTTTCCATCGCGTAAGAAAATCACTTTCTGAGCGTAGGATGCGGCTCTTGGATCATGGGAAACCATGATCACTGTTTGTTCCAGCTCCTGAGATGTTTTACGAATTAACTCCATGATTGCCGTGCCGGTTTTTGAGTCCAGATTCCCTGTAGGTTCATCCGCCAGCAAAATTGCAGGCTTAGTGATAAGCGCCCGGGCAATCGCAACCCTTTGCTGCTCACCGCCGGATAATTGGTCAGGTTTGTGGTCCCTCCGGTCTGATAAACCCACCAAAGATAGAAGCTGATCCAGCCATTCGGCATAGTCTTTCGGGTTCTTTTCATCGATAATAATTGGCAGCAAGATGTTTTCCTGCGCAGACAAAGTTGGCAATAAATTAAAAAACTGGAAGACAAATCCGACATTATGACGCCGAGCCAGAGTTGCCTGGTATTCATTTAATTTAGAAAGATTGTCCCCTGCCAGCACCACCTCGCCATCTGTTGGCGCATCTAATCCTCCCAACAGGTGCAGGAGAGTGGATTTTCCGCTGCCAGAAGGCCCCATGATCGCAATAAACTCTCCTTTTTCCACCTTGAAATCCACATCGTCAAGTGCAATCACAAGATGATCACCCATTCTGTATTCTTTTCGCAAGTGCTTAGTATTCAGTACCGTCAAAGTTCGCCCTTCCTCTTTATTATCAGTCATGGATAAACACCTTTCCCTGGTGGCCATCAACAGTAACAATCGTGTCATCCTTTATAAGGGTTGCACCGTTTAAGTTCACCACAGCGGGAATATTCAATTCCCTGGCAATAATGGAGGAATGCGAAAGCAATCCACCAGACTCAGCAATCACCGCACCAACTTTTTGGAAAAGGGGTGTCCAACTGACATCCGAATAGGGCACAACCAGCACATCACCGGAATTTACTTTTCGCATATCCTGAAGTCCAGACACCTTACAAACACGACCCTTATAGACCCCGCCCGAAGAGGCCACTCCGACTAAAACCTTGGTCGAACTGCTATCCATTAACGGTATTTCATCCCCCACAATTATTTTTGGCAAAATCACATCGGCATACTTCTCTATGTTGGTTTTGTGTTGGGCAACGATGCGTATTGCTGGTTGAGGCAGCGCCTCTCCTTTCACCAACAACCGGATCTCTTCATCCGACAGATAGAAGATATCCTCATCACTTTTTAGGATACCTTCATCCACAAAAATCTTTCCCAATGCCAGGTAATGATACCGGAATAGACCATATCCATAGGTGTAAAGCCGGCTGACTTCTTCTCGCAGCAATCGAAATTCCCTGGCGCGCCGGTAAAACAAACCCAATAACTGCCTTTGTATCCAAGACACATTCAGGTCTGAGTAGCTCACCTTTTGATCCTCAGGTTCCGGAACCGTTTGATAGCTGGTGACAAGATCCAGCACCAGATCAGGTGTTTCTCGCCAGGGTGCATAGGAAAAATCATTCCCGCTGTCACTCAGGTGTCCAAACTCATCTAGAAACCGGTCAAATTCGGTGATGAACCGCTGAGCTTCGGGCATCGATTTGAGTCCATCATAGGAAATCAAGTCAATCTTATCCCAGATTTCATCAGGGAGTGATTGATAAAGTTGGTGTAAATTCGCCAGTCTGTTTGAGGGATCATATACCAGCAGTTCTGTCATCCCCTCGATCAGGCCAAAGTTATTAAATTCCACACCCTCTCTGGCGAGCAGCGACTTGAGAGTGCTGTTATACATCCCCATCAACAAGGGACCAAGCACATTGTAATAAGCGGTTTCTTGCATTAACCTGAAATGATTATCAATCGCTGAAATCAGGTCTTGTTTCGACAAAGGGGTTAAATCTCGATAATTCGTTTTGAGTATCTTGGGTTCGAGTCTTTTCAAGGCCCGCTTCATCTTGGGGCCAAACCGCCATTTATCGAAGAAAAAAGCCAGCAGCCAGGGTAAACGGGTAAAAGTTTTCAGGGTCGGTTTGAAGGTGGGGCGCGCGCTGCCAGAAGGCAGCATTCCCATCAACATTTCCACCGATTCGGCTGGGAACCCCAGGCCGGTAAATATTTTCTCCAACACACCCATATTGAAATATACACGGTAGTAAAATGACTTTGCCAAATCTTCAGGCTTAATCCCCAGGTCTCCTGTAATCTCACTTAGCCAATTGACCCAGACAGCATTCACGAGAGGGATATTGATTGAAAAGATCAACGGCTTAACCATTCCCGGAATCAATTCTCGGGACAGGTGATTGGAATAGATTGTTTCTTGGTTGAGTGCCGAGATTTCCCTTACCTGGACCCAATAGAATTCCTGCCCATCATAGACCCATTCCAGGTCCACCGGATATCCCATGGTCTCCGAGATGCTTTTAGCCTCACTGATCAACGTATCTACCAATTCTCTTGCCAGGATTTCTTCCGCAGGTTCTTCTAGCCAATATCCCCATTTGTTTACCCACCTAAAAGGGGTTACACCTCCCTGCACCAGCTTATCTCCATATCCCTGGACGGCCTCAACAATGACCTCATCGTAACCTGTCACTGGGTTTTTAGTCAGCACAACACCCGAATAATTTGGGACAACCATTTCCTGGATGAGGATTGCCATCTGCAACGACTCTGGATCAATACTGTGCCTTGCTAAATATGAAAAAACATTAGGAGCTTGAGTGGAAGACCACACCGACCAGACGGCCTGGATCACACCATCGACTCCCGTTATGTTAAGCGCGGTTTTAAACTGTCCGGCAAAGGAGCTTTCAAGAGAATCTTCAATGTTTGCTGAAGAACGAATCGCGTAGGCCTCAGCGGGTTTGATAATGCCTTCCAATTCACGCTTCAGGTCATCAATCAAGCTGTGGTCATTTGCCTGGTACCTGCGGTATGCATCCCAGGAACAAACATACGTTTTGGGCACCCGGCGCTTTTGTTTGACTAACCGGTGCAGATTCAGGGCCTTGTTACCCGATGTTGCAGGTATTCTCCCTTGATCCAGAGAATAGATTAATCGTTTGGATGGCATGCATCAATCCCCCTCTGGTTTATTTAGGCCAAAATAATCCATGATCTTCAGCATCCCCCTGCCCATGGGTGTGATCCTCATCGTCTCCTGCATATCAATTTCCCCCTTTTGCTTTTGGGCAATGTAAGCTTTTATCTCTGGGACAAACCCAAGGATAAAGATCACATTGATTACAATGCCATAAATAATATGAGGCCAATCACCTTTGAAAATGATTAACCAGACTAGCATTAACCAAACACCCGAGACATAGGCCACAATCATGTCGCGAATCACAAAAAAACCCAACACGAGACTCACCAAAGTTGAGACAACAATCCCCAAGAAATCTACCACGAAGAACCCCCCGTAAATTGATGAGATCCCCACCCCGCCTTTGAATTTGTAAAAAATAGGGAAATTATGGCCGACGACAACGAAAACAGCAGAAATTAAATGATAATAGTCATTCGGGAAGAACAACTTCAAGGCCAGCACAGGCAGAAAGCCTTTCAGGATATCTAAAATCCCTATTGTACAACCCACCTTTGGACCCAACTTGACCGAAGCAGTTGTTGCACCGACCATCTTTAAACGATGTGTGCTCCCGTCGGCTGCAGGCAGATCCACGCTATCCAGGTCCACATTTGGGTCAACAATTTTAGAGACAATCCTGGAAAATGAGATTGAACCAATCAGATAACTGAGTATAGCAACTACAAGAATTTGCAACGGTTCCATGTTTCACCCCTATATAGAAATAAATGACAAAGAAGAAAAACTGTTAAGATGATACCCTTGTTTGAAACAAAAGTCTATAATTTTTTATCGCCGGGTCATCTTTTCCAGCTGGTTTGCGCTGGATGCTCAGGTTGCCAGACATTGTTAATCGCGCAAGGAACAGGCGGCCAGAACCACAGTTGTTATCGATGGTACTTTCTGTGGTTAAACCGGATTTGGTTAGCTAATCTATGCGGCTAGCATCCGTTTCCATCTATTCGATCAAGGTTACCAACTACCTCAGCCCCCTGTCTCCCTTCTCCAGCCCCATGGTTGCCGTCCAAAGCCTGATTAGTTCTGGCTAGATCTGAGAATCGATATGGAATGGCACATCAATAATCACAATATCCTTGTACTGCTTTAATCGGGATCGAAGCCGGTCTGCCGTCTGATTATGTAGAATCCGGCTAGCTGAGTGCTCAGGGATGAATTCAGGCACCACGATTGTGGTGATCATGTCAGGAAATTCCACAGTGTTTACCTTGACAATATAATCTATCAAAGGCTTTAGAATATCGCGATAATCATACTCAATCGTAACCAATTGAATGTCATTCGTGATTTCCGGGAATCTGCTCCATCTTCTGGACAATCGTTCTTCCATTTCTGGTGAAGTGATGATTGTGAGGGCGCGGACATCTTTTGAAATTCGTTTGGCGTATTCCATTGCCAAAACGGTACCGCGATGTACATCTGCAATCGGGATAATGACCACATCCGCCACATCGGTGATATTTTCCATGGTCATCCCCGATGTGCTCAAGGCGTTGGCTACCTGGTCATAATGGCGGTGAATGGCATGGAATGTAAACACCAAAACCGGAATCAGTAAAGCAACAATCCAGGCGCCTTCAATGAACTTGGTAGTTGTTAAAATGATAAAAACGACGAAGGTAACCACCGCGCCAACAGCATTCAAGCCCTGCTTCCACTTGACATTCTTTTCATAGTAAATCTCAGTAACCGAGGTGTGCATGGTTTCGCCTGGTTTCAGATGAGCAATTTTCCCCATTAAACGGAACATCCCGGTCTGGGAAATACTGAAACTGAGCATCACACCCAAGGCATACAACGGCAGCATGGCAATTTCATCTGCCTGAAACACGATTACAATGATCGATGATATCAGCGCCAAAACCACAATCCCGGCACTGAAAACCAACCGGTCGCCGCGGTTTTGCAGCCAGCGAGGCAGGAAGTTATCTTTTGCCAGAAATGAACTCAAGCGAGGGAAATCCTGATAGCCGGTATTGGCAGCCAGGAATAAAATCAGGGCAGTGAAGAATTGAACCCAGTAATACAAGAAACCACCGCCCGTCACCCGGCGAGTCAGTTGGGAGAGAATACTTTCAAATTCGTGCGGCACTAATTCCAGATGTGTGGCCAAAAAGGTGATCCCAACAAACAGAGACATGGCCATGGCGCCCATAACCACCATTGTGATTGCAGCATTTTTCGATTCAGGCGGCTTAAAAGCCTGGACACCATTACTGATTGCTTCTATCCCGGTCAGGGCGGTACATCCGCCGGCAAAAGCACGCAGCAATAGCCATATATATGCAAACCCTGCCAAAGAAGTTGTGGCGGGCAGTTGTTCTGCGGAAGGTTCGATCGGCGCAGCACCAAAGATGCCAAAATAGCGGACCAGGCCGATCACAATCACAACCAAAACACCACCCACAAAAGCATAGGTGGGAATGGCAAAGATCGTGCCGCTCTCCCGCACCCCTCGGAGGTTAATCCAGGTAATGAAAAGAATCGCGCCAATTGCGATAGTCACACGGTGATCATAAGTGCTTGGGAATGCAGATGTTACTGCCCGGACACCGGCGGAAACGGATACGGATACTGTCAGGATATAATCTGTGAGCAAGGCGGCGGCAGCCAATAGTGAGGCATGTACGCCGAGGTTGTCTTTTGCTACCGTATAAGCGCCACCACCGTCGGGGTAGTGCAGAATGGTTTGGATGTAACTGGAGATCACCAATAATACCAGTGCTGCAACAGCCAGCCCCAAGGGCAGGGTCATTGATAGAGCCCCGCTGCCCAACACAATCAATACACTCATGATCGCTTCAGTCGCATACGCGTTGCTGCTGATCGGGTCAGAAGCAAATACCGCCAGGGCGCGCACCTTATCCAAGCGCTCGTGAATCTCACGGCTGGTTGGAAATGGCTCGCCGATCAGAAACCGCTTCAGGTCTGATAAAGTCATTGGTAATTCCTCTAATTTAGTCGATTAGGATAATACTGCCTTCAAACCTTACAATTATCCCATTTGAAATATCAAGAAAAAGTCAAATCGAATCCGGAACACATCAAGAAAATATAAAGAAAAAAAATCTCGCCACATCTTGATATTATCTTGATGTTTGGCAGATAAATTTTGTCAAAATATTGATACACCTGCCTGTAAAATTACAAGGTTACTCAACTTGCAGGAGAACAATATGGACTTAGCAATCGGCCTTGTCTTTATCGTGCTTATTGTCAGTGCCCCTTGGATAGCGAGAAAATGGGGGGATAAGGGGTCTTTGGCTTGGGGTATAATCACCATCATGTTTCTTGTAATTGTACTTCTAATGCTTCGTTAAGTGGAGAAATGAATAATAAGCCACAGATATTCTCTGCTCTCCATTCTCCCGCCACGTCACCTAACCAGTCTGGAAAATTTTATCTCTCCTATTTTTTTAGTTTACTGATCGTTGTAGCCATCACAGGTGTCGGATTGCTGATTCGGGATCTGGTTACCCCCACCAATCTTGTCATGCCCTATTTGCTTGGAGTTGTCAGCATTGCGGTGTTGTGGGGGCGCGGGCCAGCAATTTTCGCTTCAGTTCTGGGTGTGCTTGCTTTTGATATCTTCCTTGTTCCACCTTACTTAACATTCGTTGTTGAGGATACCGAATATATTATTACATTTTTATCACTTTTTCTAGTCGGTGTGCTTATCAGTAACCTGACAGTGCAGATCAAAGAACAGATGCTGGAGGCCAAAGAAAGAGAAGCCCGCGCCACTTCTTTGTACCAACTCAGCCAGGCTCTTGCGGTTGCTTTTAAGATGGCAGATGTTTTGAATGCAATTGTGGATAACATCCGTAACACACTCGATATTGATGTTGAACTATATCTTTTAGATCGATCTGCCGATCCGGTTGAGCGGCTAGAATTTGATGTTTTTCCACAGAAAGAGGGTGGAGAAACACAAGCAAGCGAGGAAATATTATCGACCTTGCGCACAGGAATTTCAGCCGGATTGGAGGCAAGGGGGGCTCTCGATCGAGCTTCAATTGCTTTTCCCCTGGTTACGAATTCCGGTATTGTAGGGGCTATCAATTTTTCCTCCAAAAACCCTCTGAAGAGACTGGATAAGAATGATTTTCAAACTTACGATGCTGTTGCAAACCTCTCTGCATTAGCAATTGAAAGGGTTTACCTAAACCAAGAGGTGAGTCAAACCCAACTGCTGAAAGCAAAAGAAGAACTTCAATCCGCCCTCCTGAATTCAATCTCACATGATTTCCGAACGCCTTTGGTGACGATCACCGGAACACTGAGCAGTCTTGAGACCGAAATTCATCTATTGGAAAAAGATTCTCAGCAGCACCTGATCCGCCAAGCCCTCAATGAAGCTGAGCGGCTCAACCGACTTGTGAGCAATTTATTGAACATAATCCGGCTGGAAGGCGGCTCATTGCAGCTGCAATGGGAACCCGTTGACGTGCAAGATCTGATTGGGACTACGCTGGAGCAGTTGAAGAATAGAATTGACCGCCAGATAAATATTGAACTTCCTGATCAACTCTCTTTTATTTCCGCTGATTTCGTCTTGCTGCAGCAGGTCTTAATTAATCTGATTGAAAATGCCAGCAAGTATTCCCCTGAGGGCACACCAATTGATATCATTGTGCACAGGGAGGATGGTTGGCTGTATATCGATGTTGGCGACCGAGGAGACGGGATTGATGAAAAAGAAATTCCTCACATCTTTAAAAAGTTTTATCGGATGAAGGACCATGAGAAACTGAGTGGAACGGGGCTTGGCCTGGCAATTGTCAAAGGGATTATGGATGCTCATCACGCCCAAATTAAAGTAATCCCACGATATGGCGGAGGGATGGTCTTTAGACTGATCTTCACCTATCCAGAATATTCTCCCCTGGAGTAGACTATGCCTTCAGATACGCGACTTAGAATTTTAATCGTTGATGATGAATTGGCTGTGCGGCGATTTCTGAGAACTTCCCTGCAAGCCCATGGTTATGTGGTTTATGAGGCACACACAGGTGAAAATGCCTTGGTGGAGGTAATCAATAAGCGCCCCGATTTGATCATCCTGGATATTGGACTGCCCGGGATCAATGGTGTTGAAGTCACCCGGCGTGTGAGAGAATGGAGCAAAATCCCTATTCTGATTCTCTCTGTTCTGGATCAAGAAAAAGACAAGATTACTGCCTTGGATGCAGGGGCAGATGACTATCTCACCAAGCCTTTCGGTGTGGGGGAATTAATGGCCCGGATGAGAGCAGCAATCCGGCGCAGTGCAACACCTGATCATGAGCCTGTCTTTATCAGCGGTGATCTCAAGATCGATTTCTCAAAACGAATTGTATTTGTAAATCATAATGAGGTCTCATTAACACCCACAGAGTACGATCTGCTGCGATTTTTGGCCCAGAATGCAGGAAAAGTGCTCACCCACCAACAAATCATCCAATCACTCTGGGGTGGAAAAGACCAATCTGAACTGCACTTATTAAGAGTGAATATCAGCAATCTGAGGAAGAAAATTGAACCGGATTCCACCCGGGCAATCTATATTCTCACAGAACCAGGGGTTGGCTACCGGTTGAGAATTTGGGATGCTGAATTCTGAACTGGTAACCCAACTTGGTTCAGGCTGGCTTCCCCCCGCTCCCCTGGAGGGGCAACTGAAATGCACCCAAGTAGAAAGGATGGGAAAGATATCCCCCCTTTTCTGCGTTCTGGAGGCTGGATAGCTGCCGAAGATGGGGCAGGGCAATCTTTAGGGAACTTCGAAACTCTAAAGCTCTTCTCTGGGCGGCAGGGTGAACCAGACAAAGGCCTGGTCTTCCGGGGAGAGGGCGGCGAAATCCACATCGAAGAGGTAAGCATCATCGGCCCAGCCATCGGTGAGCACTTTGTAGGCCTGGTTGACATAGCGTTCGATTGTGGCCGTCTCCACGAAAAGCTCTTCAGCGGCCAGTGAGGCGCGCATCCCAAAAAAGACCCGCAGCCAAAAACTTTTAATGATCTGGGGCGTCAGCCGCGGATTGGGTTTCCAGGCCGGCAGCACATGGGCTTTTTGAGGGCCAAAGGTATATTCCCGCGGCAGCAGATCAAAGACTGAAGGGCTGACAACCAGGCCGTGATGGGCGGCATAGCTGATGGCGGAGACAATTTCCATGCGAACCTCGCTCTTAAGCAAGAAACCTTTCACGCCAAAGTTCATCGCTGTTTTGATCGTATCGCACTCGCCGTATTGAGAATTGCACACAATCACGGTCTCAGGGGCGTGCTCGCGGATAGAGGAAAGCATCTCGGCAACTGGCAGGCGGGTGACCGCATATTCCACATCCACGATAGCCACATCTGGTGGGCCTTCCGATTTGAGCTGGGCGATCAGGTCGCGCGGTTTCTCGGCTTCAATGGTGACAGTCGTGCGCGGGTCGCGCATCATCAGGGCGGTGTTCCACTTCAGAGCGTAGAAGTCATCGTCCATCAGGGCTACTTTTAGTGGTGGATAGTATTTGGCCATCGGCTTTCTCTCAGGGTGGAGTTTGGATATCCCAGATATTATATCTGAGAAAAGTGCTGTTGGCGCACGACAGGCAGGGTCAACGAGTGTGAAACACTCACATGGCCCTCCTGCACATGGTTTATCAAATTGCCTGATCGGATTCTTCGATTTGAACGAAAAGGTTCCTGCTCTAGTGTTCCGTCAAAGCTCTTTTGCATAGTAAGGTCGTTGATAAACGGAACACTTATACTTTGTCAAAGGCTGATTGCATCCATTT
>JAFGDK010000076.1 GCA_016932165.1 Anaerolineales bacterium | reverse complement strand
GGTATCAAAGAAGTTAACCCCATGTTCGAGGGCGGCATGGATGGCGCGGATCGACTCTTCATCATCCACTACTCCCCAGCCGTGGGGTGTTTCTCCGCGCCAAAATGGACCGCCGATGGCCCAACAGCCCATCCCCAGCGCACTGACTTCAATCCCAGAACGTCCTAAAGTACGTTTCATTATTCATCTCCTTGTTTGGATTTTTGCGCTAAAGCGCCAACTACGAGCGAAGGTATGTAGTGTGCGCTTTAGCGCTCTTCGGTTCTGCGTGGCTCACATGAAGTGGGCAGATCAAGACCCGTTCAAGCAGCTTGTTTGGTAAACGTCATATCAATGCATGTTATGGGGCACTTTTCCCTGAAACAGGGTGTAGGTAAAGAAAGCATAATACTCGGGAACGTCCAGGATGCATTCCGGCGAGCCAGGCAGGCACAAGCGTTGGTACGCGTTCCAATCTTCGGGTGTTACCTCCGGCTGCCGCTGTCCCCAGAGCATATTGAATAATGAAAACAACCCGTTTCGTACGCCAGGGCTGAGCGGCGCTTGCACATCGCCCACATACGTATGAGCCTCAACCGCCTCCAGTCCCGCATGCCGAAACGCGCGCATGCCACGCAGAAAAGTCAACTCAGGACCTTTGCCTGTTAGATAGGGGATATATGCTGAACAGGTGGCATTTAATCGCGCCTCGAGCAAAAGGTAGCCTGGCAGCAGCTGCTGTGATGACCACGCCAGGATGTAGATACTACCGCCCGGTTTCACCACGCGCATGAGCTCCTGCAAAAATGGCGCCATGTCCCCCAAGGGATAACCGATGCAATCCGCGCTCCACGCCCAATCGATGGTGTCGTCCTCCCATGGGAGGCTGCGGATATCCCCCTGCCGGAAGGTGACCCTCGATGAAAAGCCAGCCTGCTCCGCTTGCTGTATCCCGTACGCCAGCAGCTCGGGGATCAGATCAAAGCCCGTCACATGCCCGCCCAGCCCCACGCCATCCGCCAACAATAAAGTGGGATGCCCGATACCGCAACCAGCATCCAGGCCATGGCTGCCCGTCGGCAAATTCAAAGATGCAATGATCTTGCGTAACAGCGGCTCGCGCAGGGGCACCGATTCGACTAATTTTTGTAAGTAGCTATTGGCAGCGTCCATAATTCACCACCGATGATGCACCCGAACACCAAAATTTATTCACCTATGCGCATGCCTTTCGAGGAGCGGATCGTTTCCAGGCGAGGTCGATTCTCATAGGGAAATAGAAAACAAGCGCGATCCTCTTCCGAGATCGCGCCGCCAGCTTTTTGCAAGAGGGATTCAAAGTCCACCAGGCGTTCAGCCAGCTTTTCGCAGATGTAATCCTCACACCCGGCGCAGTTCTCCAGCCCGCGTGAGAGCACGCACGGACGCACCGGGCAGGCACTGTCGATCAGGTGAGGATTGCCCACCGCCATGCAGCCATCGCAAAAGATGGTCTCGGGAGGCAGACGAAAACCGAAGTATTTAAACCAGCCGTCGCTCAGCTTCTGTTGGTTGGCGGGGTTGCGTTCTACATTAGGCCGGTACGCCAGGCACAGGTCGCAGCGGTAGCCGCAACGTGTCAGGATAGGATCCATTTTGCATTCTCCTTTCCACCATCGTTCCTGACTACCAGCGGGCACGGTGTTCTTCGGCGAAGCCGGTCAGATCCTTGATCTCGATACGCTGCCCGGCATCGTCCACCGCCCAGCCAGAATAACGCCCAAACATCTGGTGCACCTCGCTGAAGATGATTCCCAGGTTGGTGGTCGCCAGACGCTCTTTGAACGGTGTGAAGGTCAGGTCGAGGCGCTCGTGGGCATCGGTAAAGCGCCAGGGCTGCATGTAACTGCCGGATTGGTACGCAAAACGCACACCTTCCAGCTTGTGAATACGCCCCTCCAGCACCAGGCAGTTCTCGTCCGCCTTGCTGAGGTCGCCAAAACCGCTGCCCAGGTTCAGGCCCACCGTACGCCCATCCGGCAGGAATCCCGAAGCACTGGCCCAGTTCCAAAAACTGCGGTATTCCCATACGCCGCGCCCCCAATCCAGCGATCCCAGGGATTCGGAGGGTTTCAGTTCTTCGCGCTGATCTGCATACGTGATGGCACCCTGGGCAGGCAGGCAGTTGATCTTGCGGTTGTAGTAAAAACGCTTGCCGGGGATGGGGATGACGATGGTCATTGATTCGTGCTCGGCAGGGCAGGCCAGGTCAAAGGCAGCCTGGATACCCCGTCCTGCATGGAAAGCCGGCCAATCTACCTCCACGTGCCGCCCGCCAGGGGTCACCTTGAAATGGAGGCGCAGGCGCGAGTCCTCGAAGGTGCTCTCTCCCAGGGTGCTGTTGCGCGGCAGGCGGATGCCTCGTCCCAGGGGCACCACCAGGCCTTCTTCGTGCAGGTCGCCGCTGGCGAAATCCAGCGTGTACACGAACAGGTTGCCCGCATAGCCCAGGTCGGCGATGGTGGCTGAGAAAAAACGCCGTGGGGTAAAGATGGCATAGTAATCCCAGCGTTTGATGCGGAAGCGCTGCAAGGGGCGCAAGACGTAAAAGCTGGCTTTCTCGAGGTTGCAATCCAGCAAAGGCTGGCGCGACCAGCCCACCTGGGTCAGGTTGCCGTGGTCATCCAGCAATGGAGACGATTGGGTTAGTTCGGTTTGCATGCCTGTTCTTTTCATGCGCGAGTCCGCTAATCACGCTAATCGACACGAATAGAAACCTGAACCGATTTCGTACAATCCACTTCTTTATTACAAAAAGATCAGCGTGGATTGGCGAAGATTAGCGGATTCCCGTCAAATGATTGTACCATTATAAAGTCTCGGCATCCTGGGGGAGGTCGCGAATGCGTCGAAGAAAAGCCGACACGTTGCGGTCATCCTGCCCAGGGTAAGCAAGCCCGAACGAGTCTGCAACCACCTGCGCTACCTTACGGAAAAGATCGCCCATCACAAATAAAGCCTGCCAGGTGTGTTCGGGGTCTGCATCCGCATAAGTGCGCTCCAGCATGGCCCAATCTTCTTCATCAAGGGTTCCGCGCAAGTACTTGCCTTGCTTGCCGGGCGACTTTTGGAAGTCCGTCTTTACGCCGAAATACCAGGTGAGCATCTTCATGAGCTGGTCTCTCACCACGTTATCCAGCATATACTTGGCGTAAGTCAGCTCATCTCGCCACAGCCCTTTGGCCACATAGGGAGTCACCCACCAGAACTCGTTGCAGCAATCGTCGAAGGCCTTGGCGGTGGGTTTTTGGGGCAGGTAGTCGTGGTCGCTCGGTGGGGGTAAGGTGCCAAAACGCCCATCCTTATCCAGCAGCAAGATGGTCTGGGAATCGGCGACGCAGGTCTGGGCTGCCTCGAGCGGGTAGAAGCCCAGGTCGATGCGCGTCCCATCCATAAACTGCATCAGATAGCCGTAACCATCAAAGTCTCGATGTTCCCCCTCTCCCATGTCATCCGGCGTCTGTAGGATTAAGATGTCACCAAAGTAACGGACAATCTCCATGTTTCTCTTGTAAGGCGCCATCTGCGTGACGAGATAGACGATATCGTAATCCTGGAAGGGATCCTTTTTGGCATTTGGGTTGGCGCGCGAGCCGTTCAAGATCACGGCGCGCACATCCTCGTTCTCGCGTGCGTAGCGGAGGATAAGCTCGAACATTTCCTTTTCAGTGCGCATCGCACCGTCTCCTATAAGTTGCCTGTTTATGCTGAGTTGTTCGGGGGTTAACGCTCGAAGTCTGGAGGAACTTTCGCCTGCCCGACATCCCCATCCACGGTCGGGCTATCGGCGCCTGGGACGATGCCAGTCTCCAGCGTATGGGTGGACAGCCGGTAATGGCCGCGCAGATCATCTTGCACGGTACCCTTCCACAGCGGAACGCCATCGAAATAGGCTGCTCTGCCGATCATATGGGCGGCTACGGGGGCAGTGAGCAACAGAAAAACAATAATTGCCAGGGCGCGGGTGTAAATGCTGAAATTATTAAAATAAATGGCTGCACCTAACAGGATCAAGCCGGCGCCTAAGGTACC
>JAFGDK010000075.1 GCA_016932165.1 Anaerolineales bacterium | reverse complement strand
CTACACGCGGATTACCCTTGAAACAAACAGAATCAAAATTTAATTGTATACTGAAATTGTTGGAAATGGAAAGCTATCACAAAGTATTATTCTGATTGTTTTGACTACCTTTGTTTGCGTGGGCTGTCATTCAACGGAACCAGTTCATTATGATCGCCCCCCTGGGTATTGGATCTATCCTGTTTGTGTTCACTCCTTCCTGCTCTCCAGCGTAGGAACCAAAACCACCGCTAATTCGCGCCTCTGAGAAAAGCATCCCCAGCCGCGATTTTCCACGCGCATCCCCCCCATCCCATCACCCCCCCTTGCGTTTTTCCAGCCCAATCGGCCCCAGCTTCACCGCCCGTAGGATAAACATCGCCGCCTCCATTTTCCTCTTCTCATCACCGTAATCAAGCATTGCTTTAATCACTTCAATTGCCTTTGGCATCATTAACCGGAACTGGTTTCGGTACGATTCCCAGATTTCCGCCCGCTTTGCTGTCACCTCCTCCATGAAAAAAATATTGTGGTTCTTCCATCTATTCACCGACTTGCGGCTAACCCCCACCTGCCAGGCAATCTCCGTATCACTGAAACCCAGCGCCACCAGGCTTGCCGCTTCAATTTGTGTCTGGGTGAGTGCATTTCCTCTGGCATCTTCATATCCACCATCGATTACTTCCCCTGTCAGATTGATCTTTCCTGATTCCAGTGAGAGCTCAATTTCGGCACGTGTCAGCCCCTTTTCCGATCTTGAAGGATCAATTCCTTCATCGAATTGCCCCATATTCATTCCCGCTGCTGCCCGGTTCTCGTCATTCATACCAATTTCCCCCTCCTCCTCCTGGTGATCCAATCCGGTAGGTGAGTGCCTTGTCTGGTCTCTCTGGACATATAAAGCCAACCGGTTTTTCTCATTAATTAGAACATATCTCTCATCAACACACCCGGAAGATTCTCAAAAGTCAAGCAATTAATCGTCTCAAAAAATCTGTCTGGAATTCGCGTCAACCCACTTGAGACTTTAAAGAAAAACCAAAAAAGTGTAACCTTTTGTAACCTTTTGTAACCTTTTGGTGTGATTTATTGGGTAATTTCAGAGTCTGGTCATCAAACCCAGATCCAAAACTCACAGGAATCGCAGTTCTCAGTCCGCCGCAGGGCAGACTTTGTGCCTTTGTGGCCGCGACTTCAGTCGCCGGCACAGGCAAGAAAACTTACTCTTGCACCACCTCGACGCGCGTGCCCTGGTCACGCACTTCCCAGCCGCTCTGGTCGAGCACATCTTCCGGACGCCAGACCGGGGTGGTCCAGCGGAAGAGCCATTTGGCGTCCTCGTTGCTCAGGTTGACGCAGCCGCGGCTCATCTGGGCGCCGAAGTTGCTGTGCCAGTAAGCGCCGTGGAGGGCATAGCCGCCCTCGGCGAAGAACATCGTCCAGGGGACGCCGGGCAGGGAGGGGTCGGAGAGGTCGTCGGTCAGGCGGGTCTCGCCCATGTGCTTGGAGGGCATCTTGGAATACAGGTAGTGGATGCCGGTCGGGGTGCGGGTGGAGCGCTCTCCCTGGGGCACGCTGCGGTTGATCCCGGAGGAAATGCTGGTGCGGAAGACCTCCTGGTCCCCCTCATAGGCGACCAGCCGCTGGTGGAGCAGGTTGACCTCGATGCGTTTATCCTCCGGGAGCACATCAGGCGAGATCGGGCTGAGTTCTTCAAAGTCGAAGACCCGCAGATGCGCGGCGGGCAGATAATACTGGTAACGCCCCCAGAGCTCGTCGGTGATCTGGTACCAGGGCTGCCGATCGGGGCCTTCGACCAGGTCGGTGATCCAGTGGGTGGAGTTGTAGTACAGGTAAAAATCCGGGTTGATCGTCCAGCCATCCGCCTGGGTGAAGTTGTAGGGCTGGGAGAAGGGCACGCTGACCTCAGTGAGCAGCCCGTGAGCAGGGACAGATTCTCTGGGGGCGTTGAGGCGCACCTCCACCGGCTGGATGAAGGCGCTGTGCACATACCCGCCCCAGACACGGTACCAGACCGGGTTGTAAAGGGGGCCGGTCTCCGGTTCCAGGCGCTGGTAGAGGTTCAGCAGGGTATCTCGGAAGCGGTATCCGACCGTGCGGGCGTCCACCCGGGGGGCATCGAAGACGCTGATCGAATGGTAGGCCACGCGCCCAATCGGGACGGGCTGGTATTGGGTCCGGCCTGGGGGAAAATCGGGGCGGAAAGCCATAGCGGCCAGGGAGATGCCGCCGAGTTTGAGAAAATCGCGGCGTGAAAGGTTGCTGCTCATATCAGGAATTGTAACAGGAGATTTGCAATTATTTACTGCAGCGAGGCAGGCGATTTCTTATCTTCCCTGGCGCGCTGCATGGCGCGTTCCAACTGCCAGAGGATGAACCTCACCCGCCCGGACATGGCTTTGGCGATGTTCCAGAGCAGCTTGCTGCCGAGTTCGGGGTCATCTTCCACCAGGGCGAGGAGCATCTGCCGGTTGAGGCCCAAGACCAGCGCCCCGTCTGGCCCGGCAATCAGATCGGCGGTACGCGTACCCTGGTCGAGCATGGCGAGTTCACCGGTCATTTCGCCGGCGATGAGGGTTGCCACGCGCCTGGGTTTCAGATCAGTTTCGGCGGGGTTGTGGGGATCGGTCCAGACCTCGACGGTGCCGCCCTGAACAATGTACATTTCCTCCCCGGCTTCATCCTGGTTGGTAATATATTCTCCGGGGTCGAATTTATAGCTGCGCAGCTGGGCGGCGAGGCGGGAACGCTGGGCTTTGTTCATGTCCTTTCCGATACTGGAATGGGCGAGGAAACGGGCGACCTCTGCAATCCGGGTGATTTCTTGATCTTCGACCGGGGCATGCAGGTTATGGCTGAGCAAGGGCAAGCCGAGGGTGGCGGCGATCAAGCGGCGGGTGACAGCCGCGCTCTCAAACTGAGGCCAGTGCCCAGCTTTGGGCAGGATGCGCAGATCGGTGGCCGGCCACTCGTCCTCCATAATGCCGGCATCCCGCAGCGGAACGGTGTTATCTTCAGCCCCCCAGATGACCAGGGTGGGAACATCAATCCCGGAGAGCTTCGCGCTGAGGTCGTGATCCCGCATGGCAAAAAAGCATTCCGCCCGCACACGCCCCTGCCCGGGACGACGGGCATCCGCCCGCAGGCAGGCATATTCCTCTTCGGTGATGTCGGTGCGGTCTGAGAAAGACACCGGGCGCATCAGGCGGTCGGTGATGCCCACATACAATTTCTCGACTGAAGAAACGATCAGGGAACCAAGGGCAAAGCGCTCGATCACATTGATCGGGGAGACCCACCTGTTGATCATCCTGGAGAGTTTCCCGGTGATGGTTGGGGAGATCAGCACCATGCGCTCGACGAGCACCGGGTTTTCAAGGGCAACGCTGATGGAGATCATCCCGCCCATGGAATGCCCAACCAGCACTACCGGGCCGGGGCTGATGGCTTCGATCAGATCAGCAACCAACTCAGCATAGCGGGGAATTGTGGTGCGTCCCTCAAATGGCGGGGAACTGCCATAACCCGGCAGGTCTACTGAGATGCAATGGAAACGCTGGCTGAGCAGACCGGCAAGCGGCGACATGGCATACGAAGAGCTGGACCAGCCATGGATCAGAATTGCCTTCTGGCGGTTTGGCGATCCTTCTTCGACGCAGTGAACTTGCTGTCCGTTGATATGATAGACGCTCATTGGCAGACTCCGCAGGATTGATGTTGGACTAAAAACACAGATGGGCAAAATCGTTTGCGCGATTATAACGGGGGATGGAATAAGCGGACAAGCGGAAATTAGTCAAACTTGACCGGTGGAAAATAGGTAATTTGGGTGATGAACTGCGCTAGAAATGCAGCGGTGTGACAATAATGAACACGGCACAAATGACTACAAGCGCATAGATCAATATTTTACCCATTCTGGTATCCTTGAGTGATTTGATTGAGCTGAGCCATCGTTGGCCCCCAACTCGATCTATTCTTATTATAGTATCTGAAATCTGATTAGTGTTTTACAGAATTGTTAAAGATTGATTGCAGGTATGTGAATAAATTCCTAATCTTGACAAATTTTATCTAATATATATATAATACCGATTAGTACTATTTGTTCTCAAAATTAATCATTCCTATCGAATTCAATAATTTCCATGTTGACCCAATTGGATCAGACTGCAATTTAAGAAGGGAGGCCGATTAAACCTAAATACAAAAAAAACCTTCACGCAAAATTATAAATTTTATGAGGTGAGACATGAAAATTAACAGACGTGATTTCTTAAAACTTACTGGGGTCAGTTCTATTGCATTATATGCCGCTACAAGGAGCAATCCGCTAAGCCGGGTATTTGCAGCCCCAGCGGCAACTGGTCTCAGTGATCCAGCTTTACAACCGAAGTTTAAATACGTTGTTCCAGATGCGTTATCTCCTGAGTTTATCTACACCCCAAAGAATAAGGGGGTTTATAGAATCAAGGTGGGGGTTTCTGTTCAACATACCGGTCTGGAAGATGGTGCAGGCAATCTGCTGCCAACCACCATCTGGGGGTATGGCGACCAGAAAGATCAATTCTATACCTGGCCTGGAAGGACTTTCCAGGTAAAGAGTCTCAGTGCTGGCGGTCCGGCAGAAACTCAGGTTGAGTGGATCAATGGTTTAAACGGGGTGACACAACACCTGCTCCCTGTGGACGAAACCATGCACTGGTGTTACAGTTTGACAGGATACACCAAGGCCAGCATAGCCAAAAACGGCGTGCCGATCATCACCCACCTGCATGGCGGGCACAGCGATTTTCAATTTGACGGCAACCCTGAGTTCTTCTATTCACCTGAAGGGAATAATCAATTAGTCGGACCACAATGGGATTATGTAACCGATGGGTTTACTACCAGATTCCGTTATGATAACGATGTCCCGGCAGGAAACCTATGGTATCACGATCATGCCCTGGGGATTACCAGACTGAACGTTTATGCTGGTTTGGCCGGGTTTTATTTTGTCCGGGACCAGTTCGATACCGGCGAAGCCGGCAACCCGCTGGATCTGCCAGCCTGGCCTTATGAGAAGGCGTATGCCATCCAGGATAGAATGTTTTGGAATACCGGCGAGTTGTTCTATCCCGCTTATCCAGGGGATCCTTTCTACGATGATTTCATCACCAGCGTAGGCGCTATTTTACCTCCAGACCTGTTCCCAGGCGGTGGTCCAACAGCTCTGGCAGAGTTCTTTGGCGATCATATAGTGGTGAATGGGGTCATCTGGCCGAAGGAATTGGTGGAACCCCGCAACTACCGTCTGCGCCTGCTGAACGGGACAGACAGCCGCTTCATGGCCTTGCAATTCTATGAAGTACCGGCTGGTGCAACTGATTTCTCTACAGTTATCTCGGGTCCGCTGCCCTTCGATGTGATCGGAAGCGATCAAGGTCTGGCCTCAAGTCCGACCACGGTGGACACTTTGTTGTCTGAGCCAGGCTCAAGGTACGGTATGATCTTCGACTTCAAAATGGTAACCCCAGGGAACCGGGTGATCATGAAAAATATTGGAGGCGATGAACCATTTGGTGGGGATATCCCAGGCCCGCAGGTGTTTGGTGAAACCGACCGAATAATGGCCTTTGATGTGACCGAACCGTTCAACCCGGCCATCCCGGATGTCAGCCCGACCGGGATCAACTTTGGTCCGGTCATCCCGACTCCAACACGCGTCAGGAAGGTGGCACTGTTTGAAGGCAAAGATGAATTTGGCCGCTTGCAACCGCTTCTGGGAACTGCTGAGCCCGCCACCGATTACCTTGGCAATCCGATCAACTGGCCAGATACTCCCATCTATCAAGCCGCTGGGCTAGTGGGGCAGATGGAAGGTTCTATCGGCTGGCACAGCCCGACCACAGAGAATCCCGCTCTTGGTGCAACCGAGGAGTGGGAAATCTGGAACATGACCGGTGACGCGCACCCTGTTCACCTGCACCTAGTGAACTTCGAGGTACTAGGCCGCCAGGAGATGGTCTTCGATAGTAATGCCAATGAGGATGGTTTCATCCCGGCAGGAGTGACCCCTGCGGATGACGGTATTTATCTGGTAACTCAGCCAGTTGTGCAGCACCATGGCATGTTGGGGATCGGTTTCAAGATCGTCCACCCTTCTAATCCCGCACTTGCCTACGGGGCTGCGGTTCCAAAACCAGATTCGTATATCGAAAACACACCCAAGGATATGGTCACAGCCTTGCCCGGACAAATTACCCGGATCAGAGCGACCTTTGATAAACCGGGAAGATATGTCTGGCACTGCCATATTCTTTCCCACGAGGATCACGAGATGATGCGAGTGCTTCATGTTGGTGAGATCCCGGTAGGTAAACCAGGCAAGAAGAAATAACAACTATCTGCTCCCAAAAGGAACTCCTCAATGAGGGGTTCCTTTTTTTATGGAGATATTTATGAGATAAAATACTGCCAGGAATTTCTCATGGACAATGCTAAGAATTGCTCATTGAAGATTGACCGCCCGATTGGCGGGATAATCTTGCGTAGTGTACTGCTGCTGGTGATCGTGCTGGCGGCGGCGGAAGCCGCTGCCCGGACACCCTGGCTTACCCGGCGGCTGGCTACCCCCTCCCTGGGGAATTACCATTACCAGTTTGAGATCAAGTGGTTCCACCTGCAGCGTTATGTGCAGGAGAACGGCGGGGTGGATATCATTTTTCTGGGCAGCTCGCTGGTCAATTCCGGGGTTGAACCCGCAGCCGTCAACCAGGCATGGGTGGAGGCGAGCGGAGAAGCTCCTCTGAGAATCTACAATTTTGGGGTTGAAGGGCTGACGATTGAACCCAACTCGGTGGTCGCCCAGCTTTTGGTGGAGACATATGACCCCAAAGCGATCGTCTTCGGCACCGAGATCAGAGACTACGCCGCCAACAACGGGGTGGAAACTGCTGAGCAGTTCCTTTCAGACCCCTGGATTCAGTACCGCAGCGGGAATTTCAACCTGCGCGGCTGGCTGGCCGAACATTCAGCCGGCTACCGTTATTTCCTGGCTTACCGCAACTGGATGCGCTGGGATTTTGCCGAGAACCAGAGCAATGTGATCAAGCGAACCAAAGCGCTGACGCCTGAGGGGTACGATGTTGAAAACCGGGTAGCTGAGAATCCCTACCTGCCGCCGGACCCCAACGATCCGGAGGATGCGGAGGGGTTTGAGGTGTTTGGCGGCTTCGAGATGGCAGACAGCCGGCTGGAAGATCTGGACGACCTGCTGGGGTTGATGAAAACTTCCGAGACGATTGTGCTGGTGGTTGAGATGCCGGTCACGCCGCAGTTTTTTGATTATTTTGAAGCCGGGGAGGGCGCACACGAGGAATTCCTGGATGCGGTCAGCAAGAAGGTTAGGGCTGCCGGGACAGAATTCCTTCCAGGCATTCCAGAAGACCAGCTGCCCGAGAACGGGCGATCTGACCGGGTACATCTGAGCAAATACGGTGCGGCTGTCTTCAGCCGGTATCTGGGGGAATGGCTGGCAGCGCTGTATGGGGAATACGGCGGCGCGCTGCTCCAGCCAGGAGGTTGGCCTTGATGCCGATCACTTCGCTGGCCTTTGCCGGATTTGTGGCGGCGGTCCTGATCGTGTATCACCTGCTGCCAGGGCGCGCCAAACAGTTATGGCTGCTGGCAGCCTCGTTTGTGTTCTATGCCCTGTGGGACTGGCGCTTTGGCCTGATCTTGCTGGGGCTGACGATGGTCAATTTCTGGCTGGGAAAGCAGCTGCCGGAAGCAGAGCATAAAGCCTGGCTGGCGGGAGGGATCGGTTTGAACCTGCTGGTGCTGGTGCTTTTCAAGTACCAGAACTTTTATATTGCGGGTCTCTCCCGCCTGCTGGGAGATGTGGGTCTGGGCGCTTTGAGCCTGTTGGTCCCGGTGGGATTCTCATTCTACCTGGTGCAGGTGATTGCTTACTTCCTGGACCTCAACCAGAAGCGGATCGAACCAGAAAGCGACCTGGTGCTGTTTACTTTGTACCTGTATTACTTCCCCAAGCTGCTCTCGGGCCCGATTGAACGCGCCCGGACATTCATCCCCAAACTGGCGGCACCCAAAACGGTGGACAGCGACTTGCTGGTCGAGAGCGGATCGCTGATCGTGGTAGGGCTGGTGCGCAAACTGGTGATTGCTGACTCGCTGCTGGCCTTGATGCCCGAAACCGCTTTCACAACCCCGGGAGAGTTCGCTGCCCAGCACCTGGCCGCCTGGCTGCTGGGGTATGCCTTTGCGCTGTACAATGATTTTGCCGGATATACCAATATCGTGCGCGGGGTCAGCGGCTTGTTCGGCATCCAGCTTTCACAGAACTTCATGCGCCCGTACTTCTCCAGGGATTTCACTGAATTTTGGAAGCGCTGGCACATCAGCCTGTCGGAATGGCTGCGGGATTATATCTTCTTCCCCACCACCCGGCGGTTGCTGCGCAGTTACCGGAACCGGAAGCATATTATTAACCTGGTGGTGCCGCCGATGGCGACGATGCTGGTCAGCGGGATGTGGCACGGGCTCTCGTGGCAGATGCTGGTGTGGGGCGGGCTGCACGGCCTGTACCAGGTGTTGGAGCGGGTGATCAACCTGCGCTGGCCGCCAGCAGCGCCGGAACAGCAGAAAGCCTGGCGGAGAGGGCTTTGTGTGCTGGTGGTGTTTGTGCTGGCGGTGGTGGCCTGGCTGCCCTTCCGCATGGATCTGCCCACCGCCTGGGTGTATCTGACGAACCTGCTGTCTCCCGGCCAATGGGCAGACCCGCAGCTGCGCCGGGCTGCCTCAGATCTGATCCACGGGGCCGGGTTCTGGGCATGGCCGTCTTACAACCTGCCAGACCCGCGCGTTTTCCTGGTGATCCTGCCCTCCCTGTGGCTAGACTGGCGCCAGGAGGTGAAAGGGGATGAGCTGTTCTTCCTCAGGTGGGGCAAATGGGGACAGGCCTTGGTGCTGCTGGCCGCGATTTTACTGCTGATCCTGGTCTCTGGTTCGGATGCCCAGGTGCCGTTCGTCTATCAGGGGTTTTAGCGGAGGAAGAAAATGAAAACAATCGGGCTGATGGGGGGGATGTCGTGGGAATCTTCGATCGAGTATTACCGGATCATCAACGAGTTGGTGAAAGAAAAGCTCGGCGGGCTGCACTCGGCCAAGTCGGTGATGGTATCGGTGGATTTTGCGCCGTTGGAAGCCCAGATGGCCGCTGGGGAATGGGATCAGGTGCTGGGGTATTTGGTCCGGGCCGCAGAGGAGATTGAAGCCGGAGGGGCGGATTTTCTCCTGATGGCCACAAATACGATGCACAAGCTGTTCGATGAGGTAGGGAAGGCTGTGAAGATCCCCCTGGTGCATATTGTAGATGCGGCGGCGGCCAAGATACAGGAAATGGGGCTGAGCAAGGTTGGATTGCTGGGTACAATCTACACGATGGAGCAGGATTTCTACCGAGGGCGGCTGGAGGAGAAGTTTGGCATCGAGGTGATTGTGCCAGAGAAGGCTGACCGGGAGCTTGTGGACCGGATCATCTTCGAGGAGCTGGTGGCTGGAAAAATTTTGGCGCAAAGCAAAGCGGAATACGTGCGCATGATTGAAGGGCTAGCTGCGGCAGGCGCCCAGGGGGTGGTGCTGGGCTGCACCGAGATTCCCCTGCTGATTGGGGCTGAGGATGTTTCTGTTCCGGTTTTCGATACCACCTATCTGCACGCCAAGATGGCGGTTGAGATTGCCCTTGGTGAGCGGGAGCTGAGCTAGAACCAGACCTGAACGAGGGTACGAATCTGCAACCCGATGACCAACAACCCGACCACAATGAGCATGATCTTGGTGGGGATTTTCTTGGTGAGCAGGGCGCCCAGCGGGGCGGCGATGGCGCCGCCGACAATCAGACCGATCACCACCGGCCAGTCCAGCAAGCCCAGGGTGAGGAGAAAGGTGATCGCTTCTGCCAGGGTGACAAAAAATTCTGTCAGGTTGACAGAGCCGATCGTCTGGCGAGGCGGTTCTCCATTGGCCAGCATGCTGGTGGTCACCACCGGTCCCCATCCCCCGCCACCGACTGCATCCAACAGGCCACCGAACAAACCCAGCAGGGGCAGCTGCTTGCGCATGGCTCTGGCCACCCCGTTGACCGGGCGGAAGGCTTTTACCAGGATGCGGATGCCCATCGCCAGCAGGTAGACCGCCACCCAGGGTTTGACGGCACTACCGTCAATATTAGAGAGCAGATACGCCCCGATGACTCCCCCAATCACCCCAGTAAACGCCAGCCTTTTGATGATCTGCTTATCAATATTGCCAAAGCGCCAGTGTGAAAAACCCGATATGGCCGTGGTGAAGACCTCAGCGGTATGCACGCTGGCGCTCGCAAGGGCAGGAGGCAGGCCAAAACCCAGCAAGAAGGAATTGGCGCTGACCCCATACGCCATGCCCAGCGCGCCATCAATGATCTGAGCCAGGAAGCCCACCAGGAAGAAGAGGGCCAAGCGGGGTACAAAAATATTTTCCATTGGACAAATCTCCGTTAATATATAGTATATCTACTGATTTAGTATACATTTAACTTAAAAGAAAAACCGCCCGCTGCGGCTGCCCTGCCACTCAATTGGTTATCCGCGCCTGCACATCCGCCAGCGAGGTGTTATCCAGAATATCTGCGATTGCATCGCGCACATCCTGCATCACCAACCGCAGGCCGCAATTTTCTTCATCCGGGCAGCCGCAGGACTGATAGGCCATTTGGCTTACGCACCGGATGGGGGCAATCGGCCCATCAAGGGTTCTTTTGATTTCACCCAGAGTAATTTGCTCTGGTGGGCGGGCGAGATAATAACCGCCTCCAGCGCCCATCTTGCTCTGAAGCAGGCCAGCATTCTTCAAGCTGAGCAGGATTTGTTCCAGGAATTTAGCGGGGATGTTCTCTTCACGGGCAATCTCACCGATGGTGAGCCGTTTTTCGTCAACTGGCGCTTTTGCCAGCATGATCATCGCCCGCAGCCCATATTCGCCGCGTTTGGATAAATGCATAATTATCTCTACTAACCCTATTGTTTTACTAGAATTTAATCAGATTATACAGAGTTTCAAGCACCTGGTCAAGAGATGACAACTCAAGGAGGGACAAAGGATCGGACACTTATCTAGAATAGATGATTCGATGGAGCTTTGAGCTTGCCCCTACCGCTTAAGATGCCCCTCCCCACCAATTTATGGGGCGAGGATCATTTTTTCTTGGTTTCAGGCAATGAGGCTGCCAGTTTGTCCGATCTTTTGTCCGAAGGCCAGATAATAAAAAACTGCTGGCGATGATTCCAGCAGTTTTGAGTTTTTTGAGGTTTCGGCTCAGGACTGATCCAAACGGTTGAAGGGCTCAATCGGTTCCATGGTGGGAGGAGGATCGGTGAGCTGCAAAGTGCGGATACCATTGCGCACCTGATTAATGATCCGCTCCATCTCGATCTCAAGATTGGTGAGCGTTTCCATGATGTACTCGTCGGCTTCCCGGCGGGCAGCGTCAGCATCGATATGGGCTTGCTGAAGGATCTGTTCGGCGCGCACCTGGGCGGCTTCGACGATCGAATCGCGCTCCATCAGACCTTCACTTTTCGCACGGGCCAGCTGGACAGTGCGGCTGGCTTCTTCCTGCGCCTGAGCCAAGGTGCGGTCTCGTTCAGCAAGCAGCTTCTCGGCCGATTTTACCTGCTCGGGAATGGCAACCCGCATCTGGTCAATAATATCCAGCATCCGGTCTTCATCCACGATGACATTGTTGGTAAACGGGATTGGACGGCTCTCGTTAAAGAGTTCTTCCAGACGATCTACTAAATGCAAAATATCCATAAGCGCCCTCTCGAAGGTACGATCAATCTTTTTGGGACAATTTCCTGATATAGTCTATTGCAAGTTTTAAGCCTACATGCAAATGAAAATTTCGTCAAATTCACCGGGACAGCAATTTTTCAATCCCGCAGCGAGTTTGTGGAAAAAGGCGAATCTCCCTTTAGGCCGCTAAATTTTTTGATCAGGGCCTGGTTAACATGGGCGGGCACCATCGAAGAGACATCGCCTCCCAGGGAGGCGATTTCTCTGACCGTGGAGGAAGACAGGAAAGTGTGCTCCTTACTGGTGATCAGCGCCATGGTCTCAATGCCGGGATGAAGCTCTGTATTGGCCAAGGCCATGCGGAACTCGAACTCAAAGTCAGAGAAGACCCGCAGGCCACGCACAATCACGTGGGCGTTGATCTCTCTGGCAAATTCGATGGTCAGACTATCATAACTCTCGACGTGGATTTTGGGATTATCTGCGAAGGCTTCAACCGCCAAAGCAAGACGCTCTTCACCGCTGAAGAGCAGGTTTTTCATTGGTCTGGAATAAACCGCCAAGACCAGCTCATCCACCAGCTTGGTTGCCCTGGTGGCGATATCAAGATGCCCATTGTGAATCGGGTCAAAGGTGCCTGGGAATATGGCTTTGATCATCAGCTAATATCTCCTTCTCCGGCGGCCCAGCGCTGGGCAAGGGTTGCGGCAAGGTGATAATTCTCCGGGGCTTGCAGGTCTGGGTCAACCTCGAGTAAAGCTTGGGCATGCTTGCGGGCTTTCTCGATCAGGCGCACATCGGTAAGAGAGGACATTTGCATCTCAGAGAAGCCGGCTTGGCGGGAGCCGAGGAATTGACCGGGACCTCGTTGCTGCAGATCTTTCTCAGCAAGCACAAACCCATCTGTGGTCTCAACCATCGCGGCCAGACGCTCGTTTTCAAGGCTGGCCTCTGATTCAGGGATGAGCACGCAGAAGGATTTGCCGCCGCGGCGCCCGACACGACCGCGCAGCTGGTGAAGTTGGGCCAACCCAAACCGGTTAGCGCCTTCAATCACGATCACATTGGCATTGGGTACATCCACCCCCACTTCGACTACCGTGGTGGAGACGAGGATATCAAATTCTTTGTCCCTGAACTGGGTCATGACGGCATCTTTCTCGTCGGGCTTCATTCGCCCGTGCAGCAGGCCGACTTTGAGTTTGCGGAACACTTCCTGCTGCAGGCGCTGATATTCTTCCACAGCAGCTTTTGTTTCCAGCTTTTCACTTTCCTCCACCAGCGGGTAAATGATGAAGGCCTGGCGCCCTTGCCCTACCTCGCGGCGGATCAGGTTGTAGATGCGCTCTCGCTCGCGCGGGAAGAGGACATAGGTATCGACTGGCTGGCGGCCTGGCGGCATTTCATCGATAACCGTCAGGTCAAGATCACCGAAAACAGTCAGGGCCAGGGAGCGCGGGATGGGGGTGGCAGTCATCACCAACAGGTGGGCATTCTCTCCTTTAACCCGCAGGCGGGCGCGCTGTTTGACGCCAAAACGGTGCTGCTCATCGATGACGGCAGCCTGCAGGTTGTGGAACTGCACCGGGTCTTCCAGCAAAGCGTGGGTACCGATCACCAGGCGGATTTCGCCGCTTTGCAGCCCGGCGCGTATCTCTTCTTTCTCGCTGTTAGGGGTTGCGCCGAGCATCAGGCGAATCTGATGGGGGGCGAGCAATCCACCTTCCCCGCCAAGCATCTGGCTGAAAGAGGCGTAGTGTTGTTCGGCCAGGATGCTGGTAGGAGCCATCACGGCGGCCTGGGCGCCAGCTTGAAGGACAACGCCGATGCCCAAAGCTGCGACGACTGTCTTGCCGGAACCGACATCTCCCTGGATCAGGCGGTTCATCGGGCGGCCGCTGGCCAGGTCCTTGTAGATATCTGCGAGGGCATTTTGCTGGGCAGTGGTGAGGGTATAGGGCAAACGGGCATACTGAGCCTGCTTCCATTCTTCATCGAGGTGGAAAATTGCGGCCGTTCGATCTGCCCATTGGCGTTTTTGCTGGACAACACCCAATTGTAAATAGAAAATCTCATCGAAGGCCAGGCGGTGTTGGGCGGCTTTGAGGGCTTGGTAAGAGTCTGGAAAATGCACCTGGAGCAGCGCATCAGCCAGGCTGAGCAAATCTGCTTCCTGAAGGATGATATCTGGCAGCGGGTCTTGGACGCGCAAAGCCCAATAATTGACCACCTTATCCATCTGGGTGCGGAGCCAGCGTTGAGAAATATTGGCGGTCAGCGGGTACACGGGTAAAATCCGGCTGGTGTGCAGATTTTTCTGATCCAGCAGTTCCCATTCAGGGTTGGTGATTACAAAGCGGCCGAGATACTGCTCGACCTTACCCGCGACGACAATCTGAGCACCTTCCTTGAGCGTTTTGGTGATCCAGGGTTGATTGAACCAGGTCACCCGCAGAGCACCGGTGCCATCTGAGAGGACCGCCTCGACCAACTGGCGCTTGCCGCCATGGAGTTTGCGCACCGAGACAGATTGAACTGTCCCCAAGATGGTGAGTTCATCCCGATATTCAATCCGGTTGATGGTTTTGAGCTGGGAATAGTCATCGTAGCGCCGGGGGAAATGGTAGAGCATATCTCCGAGGGTGTAGATTCCCAAGCGGGCGAGCCTTTCTGCATTCCTGGGACCGACACCATCCAGGACAGTCACAGAGGCATCAAGGGCAGCCGGCGGGCCATCCGGTTTGGGGCGCGGTTCAACCCGATCTACCTTTGGGGAAGCTGGGACATCCTCGGGTGGAAAATCCTCTTCCAGTTCACCATCATCTGGTAAGGGGGTATGAACTTCCAGCTCCGTTGCTGGATCAGGGGTTAATTCCTTGGGTTGTTCTGGAGGTTGAGGGGCCTGCTTTTCAGCTTCTGGGGTGATGTCCCGGCCAATCTCCCGGCGAATGCGGTTCCACAATCCTTTGAGGGCATCCCGGCGGGAATCGGGAGTGAGCCGGTTATAATCCCGCAGCCTGGCCCGGACCGCCTGGATCAATTCCTCTGGCAGTTGTTCCTGGCGCGCTTCCGCCTCCCAGGTATCCAGCATGGCTTCAAGCCCGCCATGGACAGCTTTGTTGTCATAGCTGCGGTTGGCTTCAAGGGTAAAGAATTTTTTCAGCTTTTCAATAGATTGTTTCATAGGTTGTATTATTTTATCAGGAGTTAGCGGTAGGTAGTAGGAAGTAAGAAGTTGAATCTCCGATCCTGGTACCAGACACTCAGGCACCGAAGGATCAGGAAAACTAATCCTATCCCGTACGAAGAGATTGTCTTCGACCTGGCGTTTGCTACGCAAACGCCCAAAAAACTCAGCGGTTCCGAGACGTCCCCAGCCTTTTGTTCCCTCCCCCAGGCGGCAGGGATGGCGTTTTCGGAGCACTTGATGCCTGGGGGAGGGACGAGTTAATGGGGTGGATGGGGCGGCTTTGCTGCCCCAGATCCCCAACCCCCGACTGCTTGATATGCGAGTCTGCGGACAGTAAAAAGGCTGGCAGAATAACTAGGAGGTCGAGATCGGGGTTGTTGTGATTAGTTGGGCAGATCAGTTCAATGGAGGTGCCTGGTTTTGAGCCCTCAGAATCGAAAATGGGGCAGGCTGATGAGGGCCTGCCAACTTCGCCCGGCGTTCTACTTTTTTCTTACGGCCGCCAATCCCAGAGCATTGACCCCCACATGGGTACCGATCACGGTGGTGACATTTTGGATGATCACCGGCTGGGTGACCAGATGGGCAAGCTGTTCTGCCAGGCGGGCGGCATCCTGAAAGGCGTTGGTGTGCAAGACTGCGATTTGTTCGAGAGGGCCGAGTTCATCCAGCATCCCAATCAGCCGCTGGATGCCTTTGGTGCGGGTACGGGCTTCACCCAGACGCAGCACTTGACCATCCTTAACCTCCAGGAACAGCTTGATTTTAAGCAGCGAACCCAATCCGGCGCGCACCCAGGAAACCCGTCCGCTCCGTTTGAGCTGGTCGAGTGTATCCAGCATGGCAATGACCTTGACTCGCTGCTGAATGCTGCGGACTGCATCGAAAACCAGTTCCATACTTCCTTTTGTGGCTGCCTGTGCAGCGCTAATCGCCTGGAAACCCAATCCCATTGAGAGCTGGCCGCTATCGATGACTTGCACGCGATGGCGAAAATCTTCAGAAGCTATCGATGCCGAGTTAAATAACCCGCTGAGCGGAGAAGCGGCATGGATTGAGCAGATTTTCTGAACGCCTGAATCAAAAAGCTGTTGATATACCTTAGAAAACATCCCGGAGGCAGGCGCCGCGGTAGTGGGGGGTGGGGATAAGGTCGGTAATTGGGTGTAATACTCTTCTCTGGTGATGGATTGTCCATCCAGGTACTGTTTGCCTCTGATGATCAGAATATTTGGCACTACAGAGATATTCAGCTCTTGGCTCAAATCTGAAGGGATATCAGCAGTGCTATCGGTAACAATGGCGATTTTTTCCATTAGAATTTAGAACTCGCTTTGCAGCAAAAACATGCCTAAACTATGCGGGCCAAACATCAATGCCAGCTCGGGGCTGATGATATGTTCTGAAATACTCAGGTGGTCGAAATCAAGAGCCAGGCGTTCACGCAGAGTGCGGGTTTCAGTTTCAAAAGGCGGAACGCCCTGGATCAAGCCGAGGTGATCGAGGGTATCAAATTCGGTGATGAATTCATGCAGCAAATCCACCAGATGGCGGTGATTGCGCGCTTTTTGGGTCGGGTTTAACTCTCCTGATTCGATCACATACACCGGCAGCATTTTCAGGTGCTCCCCCACGACAGCCTGGGCTTCGCCAAGAATGCGGTTGTGATAGAGATAGCTTAATCCTGGAATGCAGAATACGGTATATACCCGGGGCAGTAAGCTGCGGATCAGTTCAGTAATTTCAGCCGCGGATTGGCCTTCTTCTGCCACTTTTGAAGCCGCTTGGACAACCAACCCCAAGCCAGTGGCAATGGTCTGGGCGTCAATGACTTCGATTTCCACCTGGCCTTCAATATTCCGGGCAGCGGTGACCGCATGCTGATAAGTTGGGCTGAGGGCACTGGCATGCACAATGGTGACGATACCGGCGTATTGCTGGGAGAGCTTTTGGTAGCGCGCTTCAAAATCTGCGACACTAGGGGGATGAACGTGAGCGGAAAAGCCATGCGGCGCACTGGGAGGAAAATCACCGGCGCGCAGCTGGTTGGCTGATTTGCCCTGGTAGCTGTCGATTGGCAGATTTAAGATGCTGACCAGGTTCCTCCCGGCAAAGGAGGGGATGGGAAATTGGACGGTGCTGTCTGTCAGGATGCAGGTATTGGACATCAGTTTTTCTATTCGATTGAGAAAATGAATTGATAGTGCGGCTGTTCTCCCGCTTGAATTTCCACCTCATGGTGAGGATATTGATCCTGGATTGCGCTGGCAATTTTTTCGACCTGATCGGATTTGACATTATTGCCATAGAACATGGTGATCAGCTCATAATTGTCCATGTCGATCTTTTTCAACAGCGAAAGACAGGCTTGCTCCAGGGCGGGGGCAGCGACGATAAGTTTTCCATTCAGCAAGCCAATGATCTGCCCCTCCTTGACCTTGACCCCATCAATTTCCACCGTGCGGGTGGCGGTGGTGATCTCACCGGTCTGGACTTCATCAAGGGCTTGTTCCATTTCTTCAGCGACTTTCTTAAAATCGCCATCGGGCGCTAAGCGCATCATAGCAGCCAGGCCCTGCGGGACTGTCTTGCTTTTGACGACATGAACTTCTTTAACGGTCAGCTCCGCTGCGGTCTCAGCTGCCAGGATGATGTTTTTATTGTTTGGCAGGATGATCACCTGATTGGTGGGTAAATTTTCAAATGCGGCCATGATGTCCTGGGTGCTGGGGTTCATGGTCTGGCCGCCCTCAACAAGGGCAGCCACACCCAGGCTGGCGAATACCCTGGCAATACCGGGCCCGGGGGCGACAGCGACTGTGGCAATTTGTCCGGGCTGCAGGGGGGTCAACTCAATCCGGGCTCCAGCGCGGTTTTCAATCGCTTCCATCTGTGCAATCAGGTTTTCAATGGCCACATTGGTGACGGTGCCGAGCTGCATGCAATAGTCAATGGGGGTGTAGCGATTCTCGGTGGGCACGTGAATATGCATTCGGTACATACCCTCGCCCTCGCCTACCTGAATCGAGGTGCCGATCTCTTCTAATCCGGCATAAAAACTTTCCAGGTCTAGCACATTTTTGGGGCGGAAATCGACCACTACTTCGTAATCCTGTCCCTCTTCGATTTCTGCGAGAGTGTTGTCCAACCGGAGGGCGTCCAAGGGTTGGACTTCAGCCAAGGGGATATCCAAAGGTTGATTATTGATCCAACGCACCATACCCTCCAGCAGGAAGAAAAAACCTTTGCCGCCCGAATCAACCACCCCTGCTTCTTTGAGTACGGGCAGCAGATCGGGGGTACGTTCCACCGAGGCGGCGGCAGCCTCCACGGCAATTTCTAAAAGTTCAACCGGGTCATCGGTGCGGTCCAATGCTTTTTCCGTTGCGGCAGCCACATCTTTGACGACTGTAAGAATCGTGCCTTCCACCGGCCGCACGACACCCTTGTAAGCGGTATCGCGGGCAGAAGATAATGAAGCCACCAGATTTTTGCCATTCAGAGCAGATTCTGCTTTCATTGCTGAAGCGATTCCACGCCAGACCTGCGAGAGGATCACCCCGGAGTTGCCGCGGGCCCCCATTAATGCTCCCTGGGCCACAGCCCCAAACATCTTGCCTGCATGCACTTCCGGGGAATCTTTGATCTCATCAAATGCTGACTGCATGGTGAGCATCATATTGGTTCCGGTGTCACCATCGGGTACAGGGAAGACATTCAGGGCGTTGACGGTTTGCTTGTTTGTGTTCAGCCAGGTCATTCCTGCGGCGACCAGTTCCTTAATATCCTGGCCATCAACAGCGCTGCGTTGGAGGATTAGTTTGCGATCCAATGATGGTTGATTTTCTATGCTCATAGATGCTCCAAAACAATCAAAAATTGCTGTCCAGCCTGGTTTTATCTGGCTGCCAGCATCAGTTTACCCGATAAGAGGAGAATGATCAGAGAATTCCGGGATTACTCTTCGTTGATCCGCAACCCCTGAACGTGTACATTCACCTGATTGATCGGCAAACCGAGATATTTCTCTACACTAAAGCGGACAGTGTTAGCCACACTGTTGGCCACAGATTTGATCCGGGTACCGTATTGAACAACGACATAAATATCGATATTGACCATCTGGTCTTCATAATTTACTTCGATCCCATGGGTGGGATCTTTTACGATCCGGTTGGTAATACCGTTGACCAGGTTTTTAGAGGCCAGGCCTACAACACCATAAGATTTGATGGCAGCCTGATATGCTATCGCAGCGACTGCACGGGCTGAAACATGGATACTGCCGTACGGGTTGGTTTCGTCGGTCATTTTTACCTCTCTAATATGTTAATAACCGTTTGGGTTGAAAAAAGATACGTATTATGGTAATATTTTTCGGCTATTGGACAACACTATTGTAATTATACATAAATTGTAAAGGATGTGAATGATGGCGAAGTGTTCCGTATGTGGTAAAAAGACAACTTTCGGGCGCAATCGTCCGTGGTCTAAGAAGGCAACCAACCGCACCTTCAAACCAAACTTGCAGAAAATCTCAGTTTATGAGAACGGACGCAAAGTTCAGAAGTTGATGTGCACTCGTTGCATCCGCACCATGGTCAAGACTGCCTGATCGCAGAGACTATTAAGCCGCAACCCCAAAAATGAGGTGTTTTAATCCACCTCTTTTTTGTTTAACTGCTCCCGCAGCAACCGGATTCCGGTTTCAATGCCTTGTGGGTGTTTGAAAATAGCGCTGGCGGAGACGAATACATTGGCACCTGCTTGTTGTGCCAACGACAGGGTGCCGGCATCAATCCCGCCATCGACCTGGAGATTGATTTGTCTGCCTGAATCATCAATCCAGCCGCGGATCTGCCTGATCTTTTGGATGGTTTCAGGCAAGAAGGACTGCCCGGAATATCCCGGGTTGACGGTCATCACGAGGACCAGATCAACCGCTTCGAGCACCGGGCGGACGGTCTCAGCCGGTGTACCCGGGTTAATGGCGACTCCCGGCTTGGCCCCAAGTTCTCGAATGGACTGGAGGGTGCGGTGCAGGTTTGGGCTGGCCTCGACATGGATGGTGATACCGTGGGCGCCGGCGGCTGCAAACTTTTCTATAAACCGTTCGGGGTATTCGATCATCAAATGCACATCCAGAAACAAATTTGTAATCTGATGGCAGGCCGAGACCACCGGGATTCCCATGCTGAGATTGGGCGCAAAATGTCCATCGATGACATCGATGTGAATCCAATCGGCGCCCAGCTTTTCCACCCTTTGAATTTCCTCTCCCAGACGGGCAAAATCAGCGCTGAGGATAGAGGCGGACAAAAACTCTTGTGTGGTCATGTTTTCCTTTCAGGAGGGTTTGATCAGAATATGCTGTTATACACCCAGATGAAGAAAGGCACCAACCCTCCCCAGGCGACGACTGCCGCCAGGCCGAGTAAAACTGCCAGCCAATCGACATCAGAGATGGTGAGAGCGGATGCTGGTTGAGGCGGAGGGGTGTCTCCCCGAGGGAATCCGGTCTGCTGTTCGGAGATGCGCGGGGCGGGACGCGGCTGGATGAGCAAGTCTGATGCGACTGATTCTGGCCGCCTGGATGGGAGGCTGTTTGATCCACGGCGCGCATCAGGAGGGCCATTGTGCAGCTGCTCTCGCTGCACGATTTGCAACACACGGCCAAGCTGGTCGGCAGTGCGGTAACGGGCAGAAGGTTCTTTGGAAAGCACCTTGAGGATGACTTCATCCAGCGTTTCTGGCAGAAGGGGATTGATCTCACTTGGCGGAAGGGGAGAAGCCTCACGGTGCAATTTAGCCAGCTCCTGCGAGCTTTTGCCAGTGAAGGGCAGCTGCCCGGTGAACATCAAATACATGACCACGCCCAGAGAATACACATCTGATGCCGGGGACGGGGCTTCACCGGAAGCCTGCTCAGGTGAGAAGAACTGCGGGGAACCCCAAACCACATCAGAGGTTTCATCGGGGTTGATCGATGCCAGGGCGCGGGCGATCCCAAAATCTGTTACCTTGAGCTGCCAGTGAGGGGTGATCAGCAGGTTGTGGGGTTTCACATCGCAGTGAACCAGACCGGCGCGATGGGCATAGCCGATGCCTTTGCAGGCTTTTATTGCCAGATCGAGGCCGCGGTCAAGATCAACACGGCCGCGCTCGTGGACGAGGGTGTTTAGATCTTTTCCGGCAACGTATTCCATCACGATGTACAACCGGCTTTGGTCGAAGCCGAAATCGTAGACGGTGACAATATTGGGGTGGCTCAAATTAGCGGCGGCCTTAGCCTCCTGGCGGAAGCGCTCACGGAAGGCAGGGTCTTTGGCATAGCGCGAACGCAGCACTTTGACGGCCACATCGCGTTCCAGCATCAGGTCCTTGCCATTGAAGACCATTGCCATCCCGCCGCGCCCGACCAGGCTGTTCAGCTGGTATCGGTTATTGAGCAGTTTTAGTTCTTCCATCTTTGTATTTTGTGCAATATTTCATCCAAAGTGATCAAACTTGCATCCCGCTGCTACTTAGGTGGAGACCGCTGGTCTCCGCCTTCATTTTACCGGATAGCAGGGCGATTTGGTAGGGGATGGATTTATTGGGAGTGTCTAATTTGGTGGGTAAGCGAAGTCTTTGACATGAGCAGGATAGGCAGGATATTTCTGCTTGTACAGTTGGCGTCGATT